>DATJGR010000136.1:0-4696 GCA_035494855.1 Pseudomonadales bacterium
GCGGGGCGACAAGGCCCGCCGCGAAGAGCCGGATTGGGAGCGGCTCGACGAGCCCTTCGCGCGCGTCAAACGTCAGCTGCAGGAGTATTTCGACGGAGAGCGGCGCACCTTCGATGTTCCGTTGGCGCCCGACGGCACCGACTTCCAGCGCGCGGTCTGGCATGCGCTGACGACGATCCCTTACGGCACGACGTGCGCTTACCTCGACATCGCAGAGCGCGTGGATCACGCGAAGGCGCTTCGAGCGGTGGGCGCCGCCAACGGCGCGAATCCGATTCCGATCATCATCCCGTGCCATCGCGTGATCGGGAGCGACGGATCGCTCACCGGATTCGGCGGGGGGCTCGACACCAAGCGCTGGCTGCTGGATCTCGAGCGCAGCCGTTCGGGACTGTTCCGATAACGGCTTCGATGCATTTCATATTCGACTTCTTCGGAACGCTCGTAACCTACCGCGATGGCGTTCGCGGCAATCCGGTATCGCGCGCACTCGCAGCATTGACGTCCTGCGGCGTGGAATTGACCGCGGACGCGTTAACCGAGCGTTTTACCGGGTGTTTCGAAACGCTGGAGCGCTCCGTCGGCACGACGCTTCGCGAATTCAGCATGCACGATGCGGCGGGAATGCTGTTCGAGGAACTCGGTCTGACGGCGTCGCGGGCGCGTCTCGACACATTCATCGAGGCGTATCTCGGCGACTGGACCGAGAGCGTGCAGGCGCTACCGAATCTGCCGGTCTGGCTGGCCGCGTTGCCGGGATCGAAGTCGGTGCTCAGCAATACCCATCACGAACCGATGGTGGTCGGTTTGATGGAGCGGCTGAACATTCGCGAGTCGTTCCAGCGCGTGACCACGTCCATCGGCCACGGTCACCGCAAGCCGCATCCGAGCATTTATCGGGCACACCTGGACGCGATCGGTGTGCAGGCAAGCGACGTGGTGTTCGTCGGTGACAACCCGGAATGCGACTATTTCGGACCGCGCGCAGTGGGTATCGAGGCATATCTCATCGCCGCGCGGCCGGTGAGCGGCGTTGCGGAGCGCCATCGTCTGGCGCATCTCTATCAGTTGGCGGAGCGGCTCAGTTAGACGCGGAGTGCTCTTCGACCTTCCAGTACTTACTGCCTTTCAGCGACAGATCGAACATCAGACCCTTGTCGTCGAAGATGAAGCCGATGATGGGTTCCTGGATGTTGTCGGTGTCGATGCTGTTGCCCACGCCGAAGGCGATGACTGCGATGCTGCCGTCGATGCCGGCCTGCCAGCCGTTGCCCGCGCGGAATTTATCCAGCGCTTCCTGCGTCATGAAGAGGACGATTTCGGTCCGCCACTGAACGCCCAGCTGGAAACCGTACGACAGCGACGTGGTGCGGTAGTACTGCACCGTCTGGCCATGGACCTGCAGCGCCCCGTCACCGATGCCGGCGCCCAGAAAGACGCCGGCCTTGTATACCTTCGGGAACACCAGGATGCCGACCGATTTCTCGATCAGCTGCGGTGCCAGCGGAATTTTGGCCTGGAAGTTCGCCAGGGCGGCCCGAACGTTCGTATCGAGCGAGTCTTTCGCGGCCCGGGCGTTCCCTGCCAGCAACAGGCTGATCGCCATCAGCAGCAGCGAAATGCGGGCAACCGGGGTCGGCATGGGCTTACGTCCTTTTTTCCACGGCGTACGAACAACAGCGCGCGCCTTTATAGCAGAACTGTTGCGCAAATTCCGCCAGCCCCACGGCGACCGGTACGCCTGCGATTGCGGCCCGACGGTTGAGGCCGACGCTGGACGTGTTCAACGGATAGTTACATGATGGTAACCATATGGTTACTAAGCGAGACCCCGACCGGACCAAGCGCGCGATTCTCGACGCCGCCGTCGCCGAGTTCAGTGCCGTGGGGCCGGCCGGCGCGCGCATCGACTCGATTGCGGCGGCCGCCGGCGTCAACAAACGCATGCTGTATCACTACTTCGAGAACAAGGAGGGCTTGTTTGCTGCGGTGCTCGACGAGCAGCTGGCGTTGCCGCTCGACCCGTCGGCATCGCTGGTCGACCGACATGGCAATGCCGCGGCGCGTCCCGAGTGGATCCGCCTGCTGACGTGGGAAGCACTGGCGGGAGACGGCCGGCACGCGGGTACCGCAACGCGGACCCTCGAGGTCGCCCGGGAATCGGAGCGGGATCCGAACGGCGATGCCGCGCAGCTCGAATTGACGCTGGTGGCGATCGCGCTGTTTCCATTCGCGTTCCCGCAGCTGACCCGGCTGATCACCGGGATGTCGCCCTCCGATACCGCGTTCGTTGCCGCGCGATCGTCCTTTCTGCAAGCGTTGCAGGCGCGCATCGAACGCAGGTCCGACGCGGTCGAGGCACCGAAGCCGCGCTTCCGGCTGACTGCCACGGTGACCGAGTCACCGTCGCAATAGGGTAAAGCGATGCCGGACCCGCGCGCCCTCTGCGGCTGTGCAGGGTCTCAGCGGGTACGACAGATCGACGCGAACACGTCGAAGTAATCGGGAAAGGTCTTCGCGACGCACTCCGGATCGAGAATCGTCACCGGCACGCCGCCGAGGGCGGCCAGCGAGAAGCACATCGCGATCCGGTGATCGCCATAGGTGTCGATGCTCGCCGGCGTGAACCGCCGCGGCGGCGTCACCTCGATGCTGTCGTCACCTTCGACGACCTGGGCGCCGAGCTTCCGGAGTTCCGTGGCCATGGCGGCGAGCCGGTCGGTCTCTTTGACGCGCCAGTTCGCGATGTTGCGGATCCGGGTCGTGCCGTCTGCGAACAGGGACAGCACCGCCACGGTCATCGCCGCGTCCGGAATCGCATTGAGATCGAGGTCCACACCCCGCAGTCGCGCGGAACTCACTTCGACGAAGTCGTCGTCCACCTGCACGGTCGCGCCCATCGCGCGCAGGACGTCGATGAAGGCGATATCACCCTGCGCGCTATGGCGACCGATGCCGCGCACCTGCACCGGGCCGCCGCGAATCGCTCCAGCAGCGAGAAAGTACGTTGCGGAGGACGCATCCCCTTCGACCAGAATCGACCCCGGCGAACGGTAGCGTCCGTTCGGAATGTCGAAGCGCCGATAGTGGTCGTGGCTCGCGTGAATACCGAAGCGCAGCATCAGGTTCAGCGTGATGTCGAGGTAGGGCTTCGACACCTGCTCGCCGTCGATGGTCACGCTGGTGGGCGCGTCGGCGAGTGGCGCGGCCATCAGCAACGACGTCAAAAACTGGCTCGATACGTTGCCGCGCATGCGCACATCGCCGCCGCGCAAACCGGTTCCGCGCACGCGCAGGGGCGGATAACCGTCGCGTCCGAGATAGTCGATCTGCGCGCCGAGCCGTCGCAATGCATCCACCAGATCCGCGATGGGGCGCTCGGTCATCCGCTTGCTGCCCGTGAGGAGAAATGTGCCGCGGCCGAGACATAATGCGGCCGTTAGCGGCCGATATGCGGTACCGGCCATACCGAGATACAGCTCGCGCTCGATGTCGTCGGTCACCAATGGACCAGCGCGCCCGACAACTTCTACGGAATCGCCATGACGGCTGACGCGGATGTCCAACGCCGCGAGCGCATCGAGCATGTAGCGAGTGTCGTCGCTGTCGAGGAGATTGCCGATGCGCGTGGTACCCTCGGCCAGCGCGGCCAGCAGCAGAACCCGGTTCGAAATGCTCTTCGAACCAGGCAACTGCACTACGCCCGCGACGTGGTCGATCGGATTCAGAGTCAGGGATTTCATCGCCCGCGCATTTAACGACAATCCATTGGGTGGTGCTACCCGGGAACACGCGCGTGACCGACGTTTCGCACGAACTCGACGCTTTCATCGAGCGTTATCTGCAGCGGTATCCGGAACTGATCGATCCGTTCGACCCGCAATGGCGATCGCCGTGCGAGACCGGCGCGCCATTCGCTTCCGGTGAATACGTGCAATGTGTGCCGTGGCGACCACTGCGTCGCGCGTTCGCAGACGACTTCGCCGGGCTCGAACGCGCGTTGGAAACGACCATTCATCCCGACATCAAGGCGTATTACGGCAGGTACTGGTCGGGCGGACTCGAAGCGACGGCGCAGGAAGGTCACGTGAGTCTGATCCTGTTGTGGAATCCGTCCGATGCCGAGCGCCTGGTCGAGAACCTGATCGGTCACGCTCTCGCAAAGCGCAGAGCCCGAGCGCCGTTCACCGTATTTTTCGCGTGTACCGAGCCCGAATCGGATTTGTTTTTGTCGGTGGACAACGCCAGCGGCGAGGTCGTACTGGAGGCGCCCGGCGCGAAGCCGATTCGCGCGGTCGCGCCGTCTCTAACGGTCTTCCTTAGGGGGCTCGTTCCCGCCGCTCCCGGAATGCATCCCGAACGGCGGGCGATCGCGCCCACCTGAGTCGCCGCCCATGCCGTGCATGTGCGGCGAACGGCGCATCGCGCGCGCGAGCGACCTGCGCTCTTCGGGCGTAAGCGACTTCGCCATCTCGACGAAAGAGTGGTGGCTCGCCACTTGCGCCGCGGTGAGGTTGGTGCGCAGATCGGCGAGCGCCGCATCGAGCGCCGGGGGGTCGAACGGTTCGGCCGTCAAAGTCTCGAATACCCGATGCTGATCGCCCCGCATCTTGCGCAGCACCGGCAGCAGGTCGCCCATCTGTTTGCGTAGATCGGGCGCAATCGCCGCGCGACGGTCGTCGGGAAGGAAGCCGAG
>DATJGR010000137.1:0-10582 GCA_035494855.1 Pseudomonadales bacterium
GATCATCGACACTTTGCGCATGACGTCGGGACCGTTGCCGATCAGCGTCGCGCCCTTGACCGGGCGGCCGACGCGGCCGTTCTCGATCACATAGGCCTCGGTCGCCGAGAACACGAACTTGCCGGACGTGATATCGACCGAGCCGCCGCCGAAGTTCACCGCGTACAAACCACGCGACACGCTCGCGATGATTTCCTCACTCGTGTGGGTGCCGGCCAGCATGAACGTGTTGGTCATGCGCGGCATCGGTGCGTGCGCGTACGACTGGCGGCGTCCGTTGCCGGTCGGCGCGGCCCCCATCAGCTTCGCGTTCAGCCGATCCTGCAGATATCCCTTCAGCACGCCGTTTTCGATCAGCACGGTGCGCTGCGTCGGGGTGCCCTCGTCGTCCACCGACAGCGAGCCGCGTCGATTCGGCAGCGTCCCGTCGTCAACGACTGTGCAGAGGGGCGACGCAACCTGCTCGCCGATCCGTCCGCTGAACGCCGAGGTGCCCTTGCGATTGAAATCGCCTTCGAGTCCGTGACCGACGGCCTCGTGCAACAACACACCGGGCCAGCCTGGCCCGAGCACGACCGCCATCGGTCCCGCGGGTGCGGGAATCGCTTCGAGACTGACGAGGCCGGTGCGCACCGCTTCGTCGACAAACCCGGCTGCCCGATCGTCCGCCATGAACCAGTGCAGATCACGACGGCCGCCCCCGCCCGAGAAACCACGCTCGCGGCGGCCGTTCTGTTCCACGATCACGCTCACGTCGAGGCGCACGAGCGGACGGATATCGGCCGACATCGTGCCGTCCGTCGCAACCACCAGGTGGGTTTCGTAGTTTGCGGCGAGGCGTATCGTCACTTCCTTGACACGCGGGTCGATCCGTCGTGCACGCGCGTCGAGTTCGCGCAACAGCGCAATCTTCGCGTTCTCGTCGAGCGATGCGATCGGATCGACCGCTTCGTAGCGGCGCTCGACCGGTGTCGGCGCCCACACGCGATGCTCGCCCGATCCGCCGCTGCGCACGATGCTGCGCGCAGCCACCGCCGCTTCTTCGAGCGCCGGCAGTACGATGTCGTCGGAGTACGCAAAGCCGGTGCGCTCGCCGCTGATCGCGCGCACTCCCACGCCGCGATCCGCACTGAACGCACCTTCTTTGATGATGCCGTCTTCCATCACCCACGCTTCGCTGCGCACCGACTGAAAGAACAGCTCGCCGGTGTCGATCGCACGACCCGCCAGCCGGCCGAGCAACCGTTCCACGTCGGTCGCACGCAGTTCGGCTGCATCCCACAACTGGCGTTGCGCCACTTCGATGAGTTCATTCATGTGGCGTCACTCATGCGTCTTTGTCCTTTGGTTGCGTCGCGTCGGGCGTCGTACCGCTCGTTGCGGGCGCTTGCGCCGGCGGCGGCGCGGGAGGAGGTGCATCCTGCGGCGCTGCCGATTCGGCCGCCGTTTCCGACGGTTCGGTCATCACCTTCGAGAACACCTGTTCGAAATTCACTTCCGGATTCTGCAACGTCCCCGTCACTTTGTATTTCGCACTGGAGAGATTGTCGATCTGATTGCGGAAGAGTCGTTCACCGACAAGTACCGCGCCAGCCGCAATGGGATTCACGAAGCCGAGATACGCGGCGTACCACGGCAGGCTGGAACTCACCGGTAACGTCACGACCATTTCGTTGTCGAGCGTGCCGTTCAGCAGATTCACGGTGCCGTTGATGCGGAAATCGCCGCCGGTGCCGTCGATCGCCATCGGCTCGACGAAGTTGATGACGCCGCGATCTGCCATGACGGTCGCAGTGATTTCGTCGAAACTGATCCCTTTTCCGAACACATCCGAAAAATCCAGCGTCATCCGCTTCGCGATCGCTGCGAAGTTCAGCAGGCTGAAGATTCGCACCGCGCCAGATCCTTCGCCGAGATCGACGAACCGTCCCTTCTCGGCCTTCATCGCGACCTTGCCTTCGATGTTCGGTAACGAGAAGTTGAGCGGCGAGCCCGGCCAGCCGACGTCGACATCCATTCGGGCCGTCTCCGTCTCGAGGCTCGGCGCGTACTTCCATTGCGGTAGCACCGTAGCCAGATCGCCGGCCTGCAGCCGACCTTTGAAGTGGGTTCTGCCCGCATCGCCGCCGGTCCACGTCGCCGGCCCATCGCCTTCGATGTGCAGACCTTTGACGTCGGCAACGAGGTTCTCGATCGCTACACCCTGATCGGACCTGCGCATGTCGAAGCGCCAGCTTCCATAGTTCTCTTCCCCGAGCGAAATACTCTGCACCAGTACGTCGAGGTCGATGATTCCGCGCGGATCGACGCTCGCCAACGGATCGCCCTCGCCGCCGGGCTTTCCAGCAGGCAGTCTCAGATAGTGCAGGTCGATGCTCGGCGGCGAGTTGGCCGCCCACTCCATCGAACCTTCGACGTCTGGTGCCGTGACGGAGATCTGCAGCGTGCCGGCGCGATTCCAGACATCGGCTACGACATTGTCGAATGCGATGTTCTGAAACGCGACGTGCCCGATTTTGAACGCGTTCATGCCCCACGGAAAACTCGGATAAAATCCCGCCTCCTCGCCCCTCAATCGATCTGTCAGATCGAGCGACGCGAGTTCGCCCTCTATAGTCACGGCGTCTTCGTTGCCGTGCTCCGGTTCTGCTTCCACGCCGATGCCGATGCTGCCCGACCGCACACCGCCGTCGGCAATGCGGAGCCATCCCTGCGCGACGTCGCCGAGACGGAAATCGAGCCGGTTGTGATCGTTCGCGAACACCATCGTCAGCATAGACGGTCGCGATACGGACGCGTCCTTGCCGAGCGCCGCGGGTAGACCGAGCGTCACGCCGACCAGGTCGGATTTCAGCACGAGCACCGACGGCTCGCTCGAACCGGGCCTGATCCGGTATTCACCGGCAAAGTCGAATTCGCCGTCGACGAGGCCGGGATTCGGCAGTCCGCGCCCGTCGGTGATCTCGTTCGCAGCGGCACGGCCCTCGAACGCGGCTCGTATCACGCCGTCCTGCGATGTCACCGAGAAACGCGCCGGGCGTTCGAACATGCGGCCGGTGATCGCTTCTGCGTCGATCTCGTTCGGATAGCGGTAGTGCACTTTGCCGCGCAACGCGCCGAGTTCGACCTTCAGGTCGGTGAGCGCGGCGGTGAATTCGTCGAGGTCGAGCTTCAGATCGACGTCGGACGGCGTGTTGCTCGAAATCGGTATGCGCAACTGCGCGGCATAATCGAACGGCCCCGCGAAAGTCCACTCGGGTTTCACGAACGTCAGCCACGTGGTCAGCGGCGATTGATCGATCAGCTTACGCAGCGATTCGCCGTCCCCCCGCCCTTTCCCATGAAAGTCGACGTACTCCACCGAAAGCGGCAGGAACACGTCCGCATCGGCCACCTGGAGCCCGACCAGGTCGCCGGCATCGAAGCGCCCGACCGTACCGAGCGCGGTGTATTCGATCTGTCCTGCCACACCCGTCGCAGGCGGCCAGTCGGGATGGAACCGCACGGTACCGTCGTGAAGCTCGACGCGCAGTTCGGCCTGACGCATGGGCAACCCCTCGATCGTTCGCAGGTGACCGTGGTAGACGAGATCGGCCACGTCTACGCGACCCCCGAGGATCGCCTGGTCGAGCCCGTCGCGCAGTGATTGCGGCAACTCGCGCGGCACGAAGCCGAGACCTTCGCGGCCGTCGATGTCGTTGATTCGAAGCGCGAGCAGCAACCGCTGCTCCAGTTCGTCGGTCGGGCGGCCGAACGTGAACTGGCCGTGGATCGTCGAATCGCCGAACGTACCCGCGATATCGTGACCCTGTACCGCGAGGTAACCGGGCACGAACCAGATCAGTATGCTGCCTTCGAGATGCTGAAACTCGTTTGGGTGTTCGTAGTAGTCGAGAAACCCGAGCTCGACCTGGTCGCCGGCGAGAGTGATCTCGACGCTGCGCTCGGTGCCGGCGACCTTGGCGGTGGCGTTGCGCACATACGGCACGCCTTTCCAGTTCTCGAGTGCGATGCCGGAAACGCCGGCTTCGTAGTCGAGCGCGTGTTCCTCGAAGTCGTAGCGGATTTTCGCGCCTTCTACGTGCCCGCGCGGATCGAGTCCGCCGAGCCACGTCTCGACGCCGCGCACATCCACAGCCGCATCGCGCACGATGCCGACCGCGAGCTGTGCATCAAACGCCGGCAACGCCGCCTCTATGCTGGTCCAGCTGGTCAGTCCTCGCTCCACCGTCATGACGGTTTTGTCGAGGCGCATGCTGCCGTGTGTGCCGGCCACCGCGAACTGGTCGACCGCGAGATTCCAGTGTCGTCCCAATCGACCGGTTGATCCGCGCATGGCGACATCGACCGATTCGAGCCCTCCGGTTGGCAGCGTCAAATCACGCGCAGTCAATGCGAGCGACCCGGCGCTGTCGCGCCCCGAGAACGACCACTGACCGTGCAAGCGGTCGATCGTCGCGCCGAGTCCGCCGACTGCGACACCGAACGCCGGCGCAATGACGAACTGGTCCGCATCGATGGCGAGCTCGCCGCTCGTCGGTCTGCCGAACCACGCATCGGACAGGTTGTACGCGAGCCTGATTTCGCCGCTTCCACCGTCTTCGACCGACAGCACGATTTCGCCGGAGTGACGCTGGCCCGCGTTCGCGAGGCTGCCGCGCGCGTGAATTTCGCCTAGCAGCGCTAACGATTTCGTGCTGTCGCCGACGTCGGCCCGGCCGAAGCGGATTCGAACGTCGGGAAACCGGATGCCGTCGCTGTACCGCAGCAGATCCTCGAGCGCAGTTCCGCCGCCACCGCCACTGCCGGCTTTGCCGAGGTACCAATGGCCCGTCGCGTCGCGCTGCGGAGACAACTCGACCTGCGCGGCGGACAGGTGACGCGCAATCAGCGCGCTGTGCAGCGCACTCTCGAGCACGTCCATTTCGAGGGTCACGTCGCTGACACGACCGCCGCGGAACCGCAGCTGATTGACGTGAACGACCGGATTCAGCAGATGCCAGCGTCCCGTGAGTCCCATGACCTCGACGCCGCTCGGTGCGAGATAGGTGTTCAACCGCGGTTCGAGTTGCGGCAACCAGGCGACCAGCACGCGTCCGGTCGCCGTGACGACGGCGAGCAGCACCGTCACGGCAATCAACATCAGCGATAGAGGACGCAGCACGGCGCGCAAAACGATTGACCCACACTCTCAACGTAAGGATTTCGACCGCTGCGGGAGAGCTTGATTCAGCGCGAACGCAGCCGAGCGCAGTTCAGCGGGTTACGCCCTGGACCAGTACCAGGTCGAATTGCTCGGGACCGTAGCTCGGCTCCACCTGAAAACGGATCGTCCGTCCGATCTGCTCAGCCACGCATGCTACGTTATCGCGTTCCTCGTCGAGTAATCGATCGACCACGCCCTGCGACGCCTGAACCAGCATGTCGCTCGGTGCCGTGTCGCCGTTCGTCAGGCCGGCCGCAGGATGGCCTGCTACCGGGTGCTGGCGCGCACTGCGCAACATGGCGCGGAAAATCTCCAGGCATACCGTTTCGGCCGTTTTGACCACACCGTGCCCGCTGCACGTAGGACAGCTCTCGCAGACCTGCTGACGCAGGCTTTCGCGCGTGCGCTTCCGGCTGATCTGCACCAGGCCGAGTTCCGAGATGCCGGAGATGCGGATCCGCGCGGGATCCGACTCGCACGCCTTTTCGAGCGTCCGCAGTACCTGCCGGCGATGCTCCTCGTCTTCCATGTCGATGAAGTCGACCACGACGATGCCGCCGAGGTTACGAAGGCGCAGCTGCCGCGGCAGGATCGCCGCCGCCTCGAGATTGGTTCTGAACACCGTGTCTTCCAGGTTGCGCGCACCGACGTATGCGCCGGTATTCACGTCGATGGTCGTCATCGCCTCCGTCTGCTCGATGACCAGATGGCCGCCCGAGCGCAACGCAACCCGGCTCTGCAGCGCCCGTTCGATTTCGTCCTCGACGCCGTAGCGATCGAACAGGGCAACCGGGTCGTCGTAGAACTGCACGCGCTGGACGTGCTCCGGAATGAACTCGGCGACGAAGTCACGCACCCTCTCGTAGGTACGGCGTTCGTCGATCTTCACGGCTCTGAGATCCGGGCCGGCGAGATCGCGGATCACCCGCGTGTGCAGCGGCAACTCCTGATACACGAGCCCGGATGCGTCCTGATTGCGCTGCCTTTCGTCGACGCGCTGCCACACCCGCTCGAGCACGCGCACGTCGGCTTCGATCAGCGCCTCGGCGACGCCTTCTGCAGCGGTTCGGATGATGAAGCCGCGCGACGCGTCGCAGCCGAGCGCGGTACGCGCCGTCTCGGTTGCGAGGCGCAACCGCTCGCGCTCGGCCGCATCTTCGATGCGTTGCGATATCCCAACGTGAGCGTTGAGTGGCATCAGCACTAGATAACGACTGGCGAGCGCGATGTTCGTGGTCAGGCGTGCGCCTTTGGTGGCAATCGGATCTTTCGCCACCTGCACGAGCAGCGCCTGACCTTCGTGAACGAGGTCGCGAATGTCTTTCTGCACCGGATCCGGTTCGGCCACGCTGATGCGCGGCGCGTCGATGTCGCGGGCGTGCAGAAATCCGGGACGACCCAGACCGATGTTGACGAACGCCGCCTGCATGCCCGGCAGGATTCGCTCGACTCTTCCCTTATAGATGTTGCCGGTGAGGCTATAGGGACCGGAGCGCTGGAGATGCACTTCGGCAAGCACGTGATTCTGGATGAGCGCCACGCGGGTTTCGAACCCGCTGACATTGATGAGCAGCTCTTCGTCCATCGGCGACCTCACGCATCACGATACTGCCAGGTGTCCACGCCGAAGGCTTGGAGCAACGCTTCCGTTTCAGCAAGCGGCAGACCCACGATCCCGCTGTAGCTGCCCTCGATGCGCTCGGCGAATATACCCCCAATACCTTGGATCCCATAACCCCCGGCCTTGTCGCGCGGCTCGCCTGTCGCCCAATACGCCTCCGCTTCGTCGCGCGTGATCTTCCGAAACGTCACGCGTGAACGGGACACACGAACTTCGGCACGACTGCCTTGCACAACTGCGACCGCGGTCAACACTTCGTGCGTGCGTCCGGACAACGACGACAGCATGGCCAGCCCCTCAGCGCGGTCGGCGGGCTTCCCGAGCAGCACGTCGTCGATGACGACTGCAGTGTCGGCGCCCAGCACCGGCAACGACCCGCCACGTGCTGACGCCTGGGCCTTCGTCAGCGCGAGGCGTCGCACCATGGCTTCAACGGTTTCACCCGGTTGTCGCGATTCATCGACGTCGCATGCGTCGACCGTGAACATCAGACCGAGCTGCGTCAGAAGCTCGGCCCGACGCGGCGAAGCAGACGCGAGAACCAGTTGCGCCTGCCGAGCCAACATCCGTCACTCGACCGAGAACTGGTAACGGACGCGGCGCAGCACCGTCGCCACCAGCGGCCACGCGACGGTGCTCGCTACCGCCGGAACGAACACCCAGAACGACAGCGTGCCATCGCGGCTGAGCCACTGCGCGCACATGCGGATGAACTCGGTACCGAGCACCAGCAGAAATACCACCACGCCCTGTTGCGCCACCGAGTACATGCGGAAGCGCTCGTAGAACGACCACGTGACGTACGTCAGTGCCGCCAGGCAGAAGCCGTTCACGCCGAGGGGGTCTGCATAAAGGGCATCGACGAGCAGTCCCGTGATCCACGCCGAGATCATCCCGAACCGCTGCGGCAGCGCCATCACCCAATAGAAGACGACCAGCACGAGCCACGACGGACGCAGCCAACCGAGCCACGCTGGCGCATCGGCCGGCAGGTGGACGACGGCCAGCAACATCGCCAGCACGATCGTCAGCAGAATCACCCACCCGCCGCGCGTCGGATTCACTTTGCTTCCTCAGGAGCCGGCTCGGCAGTCTTCGGCTGCTCGGTCTTTGAGTCGTAAACCAGCAGCACGTGTCGGCTGCGATCGAGCGCGGCGGACGGCTTCGCCGTTACTTGCGCATACGTCATCGTCGGATCGACCACGACGGCCGTCACTTCACCGACCGGATAACCGCGCGGGAAGTGTCCGCCGAGACCGGAGCTGACCAGCAGATCGCCGACGCGGATATCCGCCGTAACGGGCACGTATTCGAGCTCGAGGCGGTCGGTGCGTCCCGTACCGGCGGCGATGCTGCGGAAGTCGTTGCGATTCACCTGCACCGGCACGGCGTGCGCGGCGTCGATGACGAGCATGACGCGGCTCGAGAACTGCGCCACCTCGACCACCTGGCCGAACAACCCTTCGGCGTCGATCACCGCCTGTCCTACGAACACGCCGTCGCCCGCGCCCTTGTCGATCTCGACCTGGAAGGTGTTGGGGCTCGGCACCACGCCGATCAGTTCCGCCACGAGCACTTCGGCGCCGAGGCGTTGGCGGCTGCCGAGCAACTGCCGCAGGCGTGCGTTCTCTTCGCGCAGCGCAACGAACTGCTGAGCGATCGTCGACAATTCCACATTGCGTCGTTCGAGTTGCGCGTTCTCCGCCATCAACGACTCGCGCGTCGACAAAGTCGCGCGGGCCTCGCGGCTCACCCGATAAGGACTCTCGGCAACGATGTAGATCGGACTCACGATCGTCGCCAGCAGCGACCGCATCGGTTGCAGCAGGCGCGAGTTCAGGTCGATCGTCAGCAGCAGCGAGGACACGATCGCGAGCGCCAACAGCAGATAGCCGGCGCCCGAATCACGCAGGAATAGCGCCTTGATGAGACCCTCAGACCAGCCGGAACGGCAGCATCATAGCAGCGCCGCGGAAAAATCTAGTCGGTCGACAACAGGTCCGCGTTGCCGGCCTTGTCCATCAATTCGAGTGCTTTACCGCCGCCGCGCGCAACGCACGTAAGGGGGTCTTCGGCAATCACCACCGGCAGACCCGTTTCTTCGGCGAGCAGGATGTCGATGTCGCGCAGCAACGCGCCGCCGCCGGTGAGCACCAGACCGGTCTCGGCGATATCGGACGCGAGTTCGGGCGGCGTCTGTTCGAGTGCGCTCTTCACTGCCTGCACGATCATCGACAACGGTTCCTGCAGCGCCTCGAGAATCTCGTTACTGTTCAGCGTGAAGCTTCTCGGAACGCCTTCGGCGAGATTGCGGCCGCGCACGTCGATCTCGCGGATGTCTTTCTGCGGATAGGCGCAGCCGATTTCCTGTTTGATGCGTTCGGCGGTGGCTTCGCCGATGAGGCTGCCCTGCGTTCTACGCACGTAGGAAACGATCGCTTCATCGAAGCGGTCGCCACCCACGCGCACGGTGTCCGAGTAGACCACGCCGTTCAGCGAGATGATCGCGATCTCCGTCGTGCCGCCGCCGATGTCGACGACCATCGTCCCGATCGCTTCGTGCACCGGCAGTCCGGCACCGATCGCCGCAGCCATCGGCTCTTCGATCAGCCGAACGTCGCGGGCGCCGGCCGACAACGCCGATTCGCGGATCGCGCGCCGCTCGACCTCGGTCGATTTGCACGGCACGCACACCAGCACGCGCGGGCTCGGACGCATCCACGCGTTCTCGTGCACTTTCGCGATGAAGTACTTCAGCATCTTCTCGGTGACCAGGAAGTCGGCGATGACGCCATCCTTCAACGGTCTTATCGCGGTGATGTTTCCGGGCGTCCTGCCAAGCATCCTTTTGGCGTCGAGGCCGACCGCTGCAACGCTCTTCTGATTGTTCTGATGACGGATCGCGACAACTGACGGTTCGTTGAGGACGATGCCTTCATCACGCACGTAGATGAGCGTGTTGGCTGTTCCGAGATCTATCGCAAGATCACGCGAGAACAGCCCGCGTATGTACTTGAACATCTATATGGGAGTCTTCTGGGAGGTGAGTGGAGTTGCGCATAAAACTGTAGCAACCGCGGGGATTTTGGGCAAGGAACGAATGTGCTACGGTGCGCGTTTTACGTGCATTCTCATGACGATCCACGAGCGCGACATCGACAAGCTCTGCATTTTGGCGCGCTTGGCCCTCGACGATGACGAACGTCGACACGCGCACGACGACCTCACACGCATCATCGCGATGATCGACTCGCTCGCTTCCGTGCCCACCGACTCCATCGAGCCGCTCGCCCATCCGCTCGATGCGACACAGCGCTTGCGGCCCGACGAAGTGACCGAGCAAATCGACCGCGACGCATTCCAGAGAATCGCGCCGTCGGTACGCGACGGCCTGTACGTGGTGCCACGCGTCGTCGAGTGATGAATCCGTTCTCGACCCTCACCGACCTGGCCGACGGACTCAGGAGCCGGCATTTCTCCAGCGTCGAACTGGCGCGGTTCTATCTCGACCGCATCGAGCGCCTCGATGCGGCGTACAACACCTTCATCACCGTCACCCGCGACCGTGCGCTGGCACAAGCCGCAGCAGCCGATACGAAGCTGCGCATCGGATCCTCGACGCCGCTGACCGGGCTGCCGATCGCGCACAAAGACATCTTCTGCACGGCCGGCGTGCGCACCAGCTGCGGTTCGAAGATGCTCGACAGCTTCATCGCGCCGTACGACGCAACGGCGGTGGCGCGCCTCGACGCGGC
>DATJGR010000138.1:0-2956 GCA_035494855.1 Pseudomonadales bacterium
TTCGCTTCGTCGCGGTTGCTGCCGATGACCAGTTCGACGTCGCGCGCAGCGCCCTCCGCGACGGCCTTCAGCGGATTCACCGGAACCGTGGTGCCGTCCACGATCGGCGCGAACGCGAGCGTCGTGCCGGTAGCGGCTACCGCGAGCTGTGCCTGCAGAATGGCCTCAGCCGGCACGTCGAGAATCTTCGCGGCGTTCGCTTCGGCAATGCCGAGCTTCTCGAGCACGCGCGCCGCCAGCTTCGCACCGGTTGCAGCGCCACCCAATTGGTTGGCCGCGCCGCTCTGCAGGATGGCGCGCCTGAACAGGCCGCGCGCGGCGGGCATCGCAAGCAGCGTTGCGCACGCCATCGATCCTGCCGACTCGCCGGCGATCGTCACGTTGGCCGGATCACCGCCGAACCGCGCGATGTTGTCGCGCACCCATTCGAGTGCGGCGATCTGGTCCAGTTGGCCCGCGTTTGCGGTGGCGCCCCATTTCTCGCCGCCGTGCGCGCCGAGATACAGATAGCCGAGCGCACCGAGGCGATAGTGGATGGTCACCACCACGATGTCACCGCGGGTTGCGAGCCGCGAGCCGTCGTACAACGGCTCGGAACCAGAGCCGAGCGTGAACCCGCCCCCGTGAATCCAGAAGAACACCGGACGCTTCGCCGTGCCTGCCGCCGGCGTGTAGACGTTCAGATACAGACAGTCCTCGTCGCGCGGTCCGCTTGCGGCTGTGCCGGGCATCGGGCTGGTGCCCTGAATCGCGGAGTTCGCGAAAGCGTTGGCGGGGCGGACTCCGGACCACGAATGCGGCGGTTGCGGGGCGCAGAACCGACGCGGCCCGGTGGGCGGCGCGGCGAATGGGATACCCAGGAACGCTTGATGGCGCTCGAACTGCAGCCCCTCGATGCGACCGTTGGCGATTGCGACTTGTACGCCGGACTTCTGCATGCTTCTCTCCCTCGAATTGAGGTCTGATTAGATCAGACCCTCGAGGCGAGGTCCAAGCATCGGTCGGATCAGCGCGGCGGGAACGGTTCCCGCCAGGCTTCGATGTCGTTCAGGCGGTCGAGCCAGCGCTGCACCACCGGGAATTCGCGGAGCGGCATGCCCGCCTGGTCGGCGTACGGCAACGTGATCGCCACCGAAAAGTCGGCCACCGTGATGGCGCCGCCGACCAACCACCGGCGATCCGCGAGGTGTTCCGTGAGCACGGCCGCGTAGCGGCGGAACTCCTGCTGCGCCTCGCGAACCGCGGCTTCGTCCGGCTCGCCGATGCCGAAGCGACGCTTCACGATGTTCTCGAAATAGAGCGTGCCCGCGTGGCGGTACAGGTGCTGCGCGTTCCAGCTGAACCAGCGGATGATGTCGATCTGGCGCAGGTCGTCCGGCCAGAGGTCGGAACCGGCCCGCCTCGCCAGATAGCACATCACGGCGTCGGCTTCCCACACGACCTGCTGGCCGTCGATCAACGTCGGCACCTTGCCGTTCGGGTTTACCGCGAGGTACGCCGGCTTCTGTTGGTCGCCCTTCAGGAGGTCGAGATATCGGAACTCGACCGGCGACTTCAGATAACGCGCAACCGCGCACGCCTTCCGCGACGAGAGGATGTCCGAGTAGTACAGCTGCATGGTCGACCTCTCATCCATAAGTGGGCCGTTGCGGCCAGCCGGGCGGCGAATCTTCGAAATCCTGCTGACGACCGTACGGAGTGGTGTCGAGCAGACTGAACGAATTGGTCAGCCCTTCCACGCCGCGCGCGTATGTCGAGTAGCTGTGAAACGCGCTGTCGTCGATGCGGAAGAACACGCTCAAACCCTGGCTTTCACCGGACCCGAAGCGCGTCTCGCCGAGCTGCTGCAGTTCCGCCTTGGTGCGGAAGTTGTGCTCGAACGGCGCGACCGATTCGTCGAACGTCACGTGGAAATCGTAGTTGAACGAGCTGCCGTACGACGAGTACCACGGCACTGTCCAGCCGCGCTTCGCCTTGTAGCGCTCGAGCTTCGGGCTCGGTGCGCGCGAGATCAGCGCGAACTTCGTGTCGCGGGTGTCGAGGTAGCCGAGGTTGCCGATCGCGTTGACGAACCCGGTGCAGCTGGGGCAACCGTCTTCCCACGCCGGATCGAACATAAAGTGGTAGACGATCAGCTGGCCGCGGCCGTCGAACAGATCGAGGAGGGTCTTCTCGCCGTCTGGGGAACCGAACACGTACGGTTTGTCGATGCGCACCATCGGCAGGCGGCGGCGTTTAGCGTTCACGGCGTCGCGATGGCGGGTGAGTTCCTTTTCTTCGGCGAGTAGTTCTTTGCGGGCTGCGAGCCACGCGTCGTAAGAGGCGATCGGCGGATGGGCGATGTTCTCGGTCATGGCGCGCTCTCCACGGGGGGTTCCTTAGAAAGAAGACGTTCGATGCTGCGCCAATTCGACATTGGATGACCAGCCGACAGATATCTCGCGGGCACTCGCCGGGGCGGGCAGAAGCAAGCCGGCTCAGGGCTACCGAACGCCGGCGCGCTCCGCGATGCTCTGTCGTACGATCACGGCCAACACATCGAGGCCCGCCATGCCCGTCGAATCCCTCACCATCGAGCGACGCATTCCGTATCGCGGCGGCGCGGCGTTCGGCGACGTTGGCAGCTACGAACAGATCGACGGCGTGCTGCACTACGCGGTCGATCCGACGGACCCCGCGAACGCGCGCATCGTCGATCTGGCGCTTGCGCCGTGCGACGAAGACGGCCGCGTCCGTTTCAAGGGCGCCGTGACCGTGTTGCGGCCGACCGACGCGACGCGCGGCAACGGCACGCTGCTGCTCGATGTACCGAATCGCGGGCGACGGCTGTCGCTCGCGTTCAACCTGGTCGGCCGCGACGCAGCGTTGGCGGATCCGAACGACCCAGGCGATGGCTGGCTGTTCCGGCGCGGCTTTGCACTCGCCACCGTCGGCTGGCAATGGGACGTCGATCCGA
>DATJGR010000139.1:0-8836 GCA_035494855.1 Pseudomonadales bacterium
TGATCGGTTTCTCGTTGGGCGTGTTGGCGGTGCTGTTGATCGAACGTGTGGACCAATCGCTGAGTCCGGCGGTAGCCGTGCTGCTGTTGGGCTTGCCCGTCGCCGACATCCTGTACGTGCTGTATCGCCGAATTCGTCAACACGGCAATTGGTTCCGCGCGACCAAAAACCACGTTCACCATCGCCTCATGGAGCGCCGTTTCACGCACCCGGAAGCGGTCGTCATCATCTACGGCATCCAGATTTTCTTCGTGGTGAGCGGCGTGGTGCTGCGGCATGCTAGTGATTGGCTACTGGCCGGCATTTACATCGGTGGTTGTGCCATTGTCTTTGGCGGCCTGCACTTCGCCGAGAAGTTCGAGTGGTACGCGCCGAGACGTGGCGACGAGCGTGGAATGTGGCGGTGGCTCGGGCGCGGAAAACGTCGCAAGTTCATACTCGTCGAGCTGCCGCGCCGCTTCTTGGAGATCGCCGTTCCGGCGTACCTTGTCCTGACGAGTTTTCAGATTCACGAGGTGCCGCGCGCTGCCGGTCTGACGGCGATCGGCTTGCTTTGTCTGTTCGCCACACTCGGTCTGCGGTTGGGCGATGCGCAAGGCATGCTACGGCGAGGTACGCTTTTCGGCGTGGTTGCGTTGGTCGTCTACCTGAGCCTCGGATACGGTGACGAGAGTAGAGGCTGGCTGCTGACCGCTGAGCGAATCTGCTTCGCGGTGTTGGCTCTTGCGGTAGTCGTGGCCGTCCGATACAGCCCCGTGAGACGGCACGCCGAGTTCCGGACCACCGGAATGGACTACCTCATCTGGCTTGCGGTGGTGGTGATTGCGGTGGCGGCGGGACCGCTATTCCAGCAGCCGGCTCGGTTCATCGTCGCGTTGCTGATTCTTCTATATGCCGTCGAACTCATGATCACCGAACGCAGAGAGACGCGTCAGGTCCTCGTGCCTTCCGCGTTGGCAGCGATGGCGATACTGGCTACCAAGGCCTTCGTCACAGCCTAGGCCTCTTGGTCGACGCGCCGGTATTGGCGCAGGCCGACCTGCATGAACCGATAGTGCCCGTCCGCACGATCTGAAAACAGCGCCGACATCCGGTCGAACCGCGGATCGCCGGTGTTCACCACCGCGGTCTCACGATCGACGAATGCGATCGGCAGGTCGGTGAGCCGCATCCCCATTTCGGTTTTCGGAATGGTCGACGATCGCAACTTCCCGGCATGCTGCTCGATCACCACCGACGACTGGATGTTCTCGTAGCGTCCGACATAACGCTCCGGTTCGATGCGCAGATTCGGATCAGGCCGAGGCATTTCGGCTTCGCGACGGCGAATGGCCGTGCCGAACAGATCGGACACTATGTCCTGGTACACGCTGATGGCATCGCCGCCGTTCGTCAGCAGCGCAACCGCAACGCGTTTCTCCGGCGACACGCGCAGGAACGAATACTGGCCGACCGTCCCGCCGTCGTGGCCGATCACCTTGTGACCGCCGAAGTCCTGCAGCGCCCAACCGAGCCCCCAACCGCTGACACCGGAAGGCGCCCATTTCTGAAGGCGAATCTGTCGCCGCTGCATCGCGATCGCGGCGGCAGCCGACACCACCCGTTCGCCGGTTCCAACGCGACCGTGGTCCAGATGCATCGCGACGAACTTGAGAAGATCCGGTGCGCTCATCGCGGGCATGGACCCGGCGGCTTTCATGCCGTGCGAAAGGTGGGTGACGAAAGCGACGCGCTGCCGTTTGGGATTCTTCGGGTCCGCGATGTGCCCAACGGCGCAGCGATGGCGCAACGCGTCTTCTGTCAACGTCATCGCCTGCTTCATGCCGAGCGGTTTGAAAATGCGATGGCGCATCGCATGATCGTAGGTTTCTCGTCGCAACACCTCGACGAGGCGACCGAGCACCGCGAAGCCGACATTGCAGTACGACATTTTCGTGCCGAGCGGGAATAGGGTCGGCAGCAGCGTCATCATCGGCATGAGGCGAGCAATCGTATCGTCGCCGCGGCCCGAATCGACGAAGAAGTCGCCGTCGATGCCGGAGGTGTGGCTCAACAGATGTCGTGCCGTCACGTTGCGGCGGGTCACCGGGTCGGCGATCTGAAACTCCGGCAGGTATTCGATGATCGGCGTGTCGAGCGACAGCAGCCCGTCGTCGACGAGCTGCATGATCAGCGTGGCGGTGAACACCTTCGTGATCGAACCGATCTGAAACACCGCGTCGGGTGTGACCGGCACCTGCGTATCGAGGTTGGTGACGCCGGCTGCGGCGGTCGCGACCACGCGCCTCCCTTTCAGGACGGCAACCGATGCACCCGGCACATGGTGGCGTCGGATCGAACGCTTGAGACGAGATTCGAGGTCGGCGTACGCCGCCATCATCGATGCTCCTTAGGCTCAAAAGCTAGACAACCCCGCGACGCGTCCACGACGCGTCGTTCGTTCGCCTTGCGTTCGGGGTGTTACTGCGGCGCGTCAGCGTCGGTGTCGGCGTGCTCGGCCTGATCCGCCTTCTGCAGAATCGCCTCGACTGTCGCATCCTTAGTGTCGTCCGCCTGCGGTGCCTTGTATGCGGTCACATTGATCCGCTCTAAGGCGTCGAGGCGGGCTTCGACATCGCTTTGCGAGGCTGGCTGTTCTGCGACAGCCATCGATGCCAGTGACATCGCTGCGGCGGCCAGTATCGTTCTCTTCATAGCTGCTGTGCTCCCTGTTGGATGACATCGTGTGAATCGGTGTGCTGGCGTTTGCCCGCCTTGTGATCCCAGATGCCGCTTTCGTTGATCGAGAACAGGAATCGGTAATCCGTGATTTGACGTCGCGGCGGTCCATCGACGTCGAGCACGAGTACCGAATCGTCGAGGTGAACAACTGTGACTGCGTGATAGTCCTGCACACGCATATCCCATGTGATGGCGATCCGCAAATCGTCGATTGCGAAGCCGAGCCGCCGCAGCACGAAGTACTTCGCGATGGCGTAATCCTCGCAATCGCCGCCGAACTGGAGGAAATCTTCCAGGGTGCGCCAGTCGTCGTCGCGGCGCGGCTCGATGTTCCAGCGGCGGCTATTGATGAACCTGTTGGCGAGCTTGATCTTGCGCGCGGGCGACAGATCGCGTCCGGAGAGAACGACTTCGCGGTAGCCTTTCAACGCGTTCGGGCACTTCGTCGCGTCGTCGATACACGCGTCGATCTCGACAGACTGTGCGGCGTGACGCGTGACGAGCGCCGCCCACCGCGGATAGTCGGTCGCTTGCGTGAGGTAGTGGTCGGTTGTGCCGAAAGAATAGGTGCGTGACGAAGCGCCGATGTCGCCGACATACAGCAGCACCAGCCCGGCCAGCACCACGCGAACGGCGTTGTTGTGCAGTGAATGGCGCGTTGCCATCAGTCGTCACCGCGATCGAGGACGCGAGCAGAGAGGCTATGCCCATCGCCGCACGCTCGGCAAGCGAAACGACATGGTAAATGCTTTAGGGCTACGGGGTGGTCGGTGTCGGCGGCGGTACCGCCAGATAGCGGCCGATGAACGCGAGGACGCGCTCGTAGAGTTGGGTGCGATTGTCCACGTCGTAGAAACCGTGGCCTTCGTGCGCGTTCTCTAGATACTCCACCGATCGACCCTGTGCCGCCATCGCGTCACGCAACTCGCGCGCGTGCGCGACCGGCGCCCGCACGTCGAGGGTCCCGTGCGCGATGAACAACGGCACGTTGATGCGCGCGGCGTTCTGCACCGGAGAGCTGCGTTCGAGCGCGGCAGCGTCGTCGCCGATCGCCTGCTGCAGGAATGCGCGGCCGGCGGCGCGACGGCGGACATCGCCGGCTTCGAGCATCAGCGGCAGATCGTAAACACCGGAGACGCCGACTGCGCACTGATACAAGTCGGGCTCCAGTATCGCGTTCATGACGGCGGAATAAGCACCGAAGCTGATGCCGAAGATCGCGATTCGCCTGGAATCGGCGATGCCGTTCGAGATGGCCCAGCGGGTAGCGTCGGCGATGTCGCGTTGGATGAGACCGCCCCATTGTCCGAACCCGGCCGTGAAGAACGTGCGGCCGTAGCCGCTCGACCCTCGGTAGTTGACGGTCAGCACCGCGTATCCGTATTGCGCGAACAACTGTGCGATCTCGTCGAACAACGGCACGTCGCTGACGCCGAACGGTCCGCCGTGCGGGATCACGATCATCGGACCGGCGCCGTTTGCACCGGCGGAACGGGTCACGTATCCCTGCAGCGGCTGGCCGTCACGCGCCGTGATCGAAACCGGCACGACCGGTGCGAGTCGCTCGGGGTCGAGCCAACGGCGCGCCGTGAGCAGACGCTTGAACGAAGCATCGTTCGCGTCGTATTCGTAGAACGCACCGGGGTTGCGATCGCTAACGACGTGCACGAGGGCGCGAGAGTGATCGCGCGTGGAGCTGGTGATTTCGACGCTGGAGTTTGGAAACTGCGCCAGCGCGGCGCGCAGTATCGTGGCATAGGGTTTCGCCTCGTCGATCACGTAATAGTCGATCGTTCCCGGCACGTAGCGCACGGCGTAGAGAACTCGATCCGGTTCGCTCAATGCCGCACGATCGAGGTCTACCCGCGGATCATGAAAAATTTCCTGCACGGCGCCGCTTTCGAGGTCGAGCAACGCCAAGGCGTTGGTGTCGGTGGTGCGGTTGTCGACCACGTAAACTTTGTTCGCGCCGGCGAAGGCGACAGGCAGCAACTGACCTTCTCCGATCGAGGCCGTGGCAACGCGCTGCCACGGCGCTTTCGCATCGCGCCTGTAATGGACCTCGAACACGAAGTCTTTGTTGCGCCCCAAGGCGAAGCGCACTACGCCGTCGTTGTCGGCCAGCATGAACGCGTCGCGCAGGGGTGCGTAGGCCACCGTACGAAGCTGGCCGTTGTAGACGTCGAGCAGCGCCGCTTCGCTGATCTGTTCGCGACCCCTGTTGCTGCGATACGTCGCGATCAGTACGTGTCGCGGATCGTTGGGCAGCAGGTGCAGCACGCTGTGGCCGCCGACGAAATCCTTCGGGCCGCCGAGGCGCCCTGGCGCATCGCGATCTTCCACCCGCTGCCCGAACACCATGCGCCCATTCTTGCCGTCGGCGTCGACCGCATGCAGTTCGCCGGTGGACATCGGGAATTCGTATGGACCAAACGTGATCGCGAGGGACACGAGCAGCCGCTCGTCGTTCGCCCAATAAAATCGGTCCACCTCGTTCGGCGCGTTGAACTTCAGGACACTCGCGACGTCGAGCGTATCGTGGCGCAACACCACGAGGATCTTCGCGTCACCACGGCGCATCGCCACGGCGAGGTATTGCCCCGTGGGCGACAGCTTGGCTTCATCGAACTCGGATTGGCGCGCGAAATCGCGCACCGGGATCGATGCGATGCCGGATGATGCCAGTGCGAAACAAGGAAGCAGCGCGACGAAGACGAGCGCGCCAGCGCTCACAGCTGCGTGGTGTTGAACGTATCGCAGTGGTCGATGGAACCCGAGTCGAGCCCGCGCTTGAACCAGCGCACGCGTTGCTCCGAACTGCCGTGCGTGAACGAGTCGGGCGTAACACGGCCTTGTGTTTCGCGTTGCAGGCGGTCGTCGCCAATGGCCGTGGCGGCGTTGAGGGCTTCGTCGACGTCACCGGCCTCCAGAATCTGACGCGCGCGATCGGCGCGACTCGCCCACACGCCCGCGAAGCAATCGGCCTGCAGCTCGAGACGCACCGACAGGCGATTCGCATCGGCCTTAGAGCCAGTCTGCTGGCGTTCCTGCACCTGTTGGGAGACGCCGAGCAGGTTCTGGACGTGATGCCCGACCTCGTGCGCAATCACGTAGGCTTCCGCGAAATCCCCCGGTGCGTTGAAGCGGTCGCGCAGCTCCTTGTAGAAGCCGAGGTCGATGTACACCTTCTGATCCTGCGAACAGTAGAACGGCCCCATCGCTGCCTGGGCGTAACCGCATGCGGACGACACGGTGTCAGTGAACAGTACCAGCGTCGGATCGACATAGTGGCCGTTGTTCTCGGCGAAAATCGCCTGCCAGGTGTCTTCGGTGTCGCCGAGCACGGCGGAGACGAAATCGGCCATCGGATCGTTCTTCAGATCGGGCGCGGTCCCTTGTTGCTGCTCGGGAACGTTGTCGACCTGCATCTGTTGCAGCAGCGGCGTAGGGTCTATCCCGAAATACCACGCGAGCAATAACAGCACCACGGTGCCGAGACCGCCGCCGACCACCGTGCCGCCGCCCATGCCGCGCCGATCTTCGACGTTTCCACTGCGTCTTCCGCTACCCAAACGCACGGCATCACTCCGTTGACGGTCACGACCATCTTCGCATCGCACGCCTGGGAACGCGACGCCGAATTCATGTCAGCGCAAGCCTATAGCCCACGCCCGGCTCGGTGATCAGATACCGGGGTTGCGTTGCGTCCGCTTCGAGCTTGCGCCGCAGTTGCGCCATGTAGATGCGCAGATAGTGCGCGTCCTCGACGTGCGAGGGTCCCCAGACTTCCTTCAACAGGTGCCGGTGTGTGAGCACCTTGCCGGCGTGCTTTACCAGCAGCGCCAGAAGACGGTACTCGATCGGTGTCAGGTGCACGGCTGCGCCGTCCCGTTCGACGCGGCGCGCGTTCAGGTCGACGGTAACCGGACCGACGGTAACGACCTGCGTACCATCCTGCGTTCGCGCAGAGCGGCGCATCGCCACGCGCAGGCGCGCAAGCAGTTCTCCGACGCCGAACGGCTTCGTCAGATAATCGTCGGCGCCGGCGTCGAGCGCGGCGATCTTGTCCGTTTCGTCGGTGCGGGCGGACAGGATGATGACCGGTACTTCGGTCCATTCACGCAGTCGTTTCACCACTTCGACGCCGCCGATGTCCGGCAACCCGAGGTCGAGAATTACCACATCCGGCCGTCGCGTGCCGACTTCGACGAGTCCCTTCGATCCGTTTTCCGCTTCGAACAGTTCGATGCCCTGCGCCGGCAGCACCGTGCGCAACAGGCGGCGGATCTGCGGTTCGTCTTCGATCAACACGACGATCGGATGCGGATCACTCATCGCTGTCCGTCGCTTCGACTTCGGGGAGCGGACCAACAGGCTGACTCGGTTGCGGCAACACGAAACTGAAGCGCACGCCGCCGCCTGAACGATTGTCGGCGCGGATGTGCCCGCGATGTGCTTCGACGATGGCGCGACAGATGGCGAGGCCGAGTCCGGCGCCGCCGGTGGACCCTTCCGGATGCGCGCGATAGAACTTGTCGAACACGCGTTGCTCCTGGCCCGGCAGGAGTCCGACGCCGTGGTCGGAAACGGCCACTTCGACGCCGTCGGGAACCACGGCAGCGCTGAGTTCGATGGGGGAGCGCGCGGGCGTGTATTTCACCGCGTTGTCTAACAGGTTCGTGAGTACCTGACCGATGAGAACCGTATCGAGCCAGACGAGCGGCGGCGATTTCGACAGATCGACGTCGACGTGGCGCCCTTCCAGGCGCATGTGCAACCGGTCGAGAACGGCTCCAACCACTTCTTCGAAGGGGTGCCATTGCCGGTTGAGTTGCACGGCGCCCGTCTCGAAACGCGCCATATCCAGCACGTTGGCGGTGAGCTCGCTCATGCTGAGGGCCTGATCATGGATCGTTGCGATGAGTTCCCGCCGTGCTTCGGCCGTGAGTTCCTGTTCCACCAGGCTGCCGGCCGCGCCGGCAATGACGGCCAGCGGCGTGCGCAGGTCGTGGGAAATCGACGCGAGCAGCGAGTTGCGCAGGCGTTCCGACGACATGCCGATTTCGGCTTCCTGGGCGACCTCGACGAAGTGCACGCGTTCCAGTGCGAGTGCGATCTGCGCGGCGAACGTATCGAGCAGGCGGCGTTGTTCCGGCACGAAGATCAGGCGTTCGTTGCGCGGCGCGAGCGCAAGCACCCCGCGATTGCGCACCGGCGCGCGCAAAGGGACGTAATGAATCGGCGTTCCCGCCAGCGTGTCGGTGCCGAGCCCCGCCGGCTCCCAACGGTCGTGCACCCACTGGGCCACGGAGAGGTCGACGTTCGGCAGCGGGTTCGGCCGTCCTTCGGGCGCAACGTGCAGCCGTTCCTCGCGGTCGGGCAGCAGCAGAGTCGACGGTGCTTCGAACACGCCGCGAACGTGCTGCACGGCGATCTCGGCGATCTGCTGCGCGGTGAGCGCACCCGACAGCTCGCGACTCATCGCCGCCAGTGCTGCGGCGCGACGCTCGCGGTGCGCGGCGATGCGCGCCTGATAACGCATTCCCGCAGTCAGCTCCGTGATCGTGAGCGCCACCATCAGCATCACGGCGAACGTCAGCAGATACTCCGTATCCGATACCGCGAACGTGAAATACGGCGGCACGCAGATGAAATCGAACACAGCCACGCCGACCACCGATGCCGCGATGGCCGGTCCGCGGCCGGTGCGCGCCGACACCCACACCACGGCGATCAGATACAGCATGGCGATGTTGGTGACGTCGATGTGGTCTCGAAGAAACAGCGCGATCACGCTGATGACGGTGACCGCGACCGCTGCCTCCCCATAGGCGCGCCACTTCGAACCGGTATCGCGACGTTCCGGCTCGTCGATTGAGACGGCCGGTGCGGGTTGCTCGGTTGCTTCGCCGCCGACGACCAGCAGATCCACCGCGCCGGCGTGCGCGAACAGGGCGTCATAGGTGGAACGTCCGATCAAACGACGCCATGCAGGGGCGTTGGTGCGTCCGAGTACGATCTTGCTCGCGTTGCGCTCGCCGGCAAATCCGAGCAGCGCGTTCGCTACGTCCTGTCCTGGTACCGTCGCGGTTTCGGCGCCGAGCTCCTGCGCGAG
>DATJGR010000140.1:0-10044 GCA_035494855.1 Pseudomonadales bacterium
CCGGTGCAGTTCGATCCCAACGTCGGCGCTACGCCGCTCGGCGAGTTCGGTGCCGACACGGTGATTCACGGCTATCGTCGTTCCGATCGCACGCAAGCGGCGCTGGGTATCCGGCAACTGCTGGGACCCCAGGTGCGAGCGACGCAGGTGCTGATCGACTTGGACCTCGCGTGGGTACACGTGCACGATTTGCCCAACAACGGCGACGTGCCGCTGCAGAGAATCGATGCTACGGCGAACTCATGGGGCTATCGGGTGGCAGTAGGGGCCGAGTACAGCAGCCTGTTCGGCGGCGTGAACATGACTCCCCGAGTGGTTTTCGGCCGCGACGTCAGCGGCACCACGCCGGCACCGACGGCCACCTTCGTCGACGGACGCAGACTCGCGCAACTCGGCGCGGGGTTCAGTTACCTCGAGCGTATCGAGGTCGATCTCGCGCTCACGCTCTTTTCGGGCGGAGGCGGCGCAAATCAGCTGCGCGATCGCGACTACGCCCAGGCGCGGTTCACGTACTTCTTCCGATGATTTCCAGCGAACGCCAACAGCAGAGAAGAGGTGCGACGCTTGGCGTCGTGGTCGTTGCGATTGCGCTGTGGTTGCCGACGGTCGCGGCAGACGAGTCGGCGCTGACGCCGATCGGAGCAGAGCGGGCGGGCAACGCGGACGGATCGATTCCGCCGTGGAAGGGGGGGATCACGCAACCGCCGCCGAACTACGATCCGCTCAAGCATTGCGTCGATCCGTATCCGGGCGACGAGGTGCTGTTCACGATCGACGCGAGCAACGCGCAGGCGTATGCCGACAAGCTCAGCGAGGGCCAGCGCGCGCTGCTCGCCGAATACCCGGATACGTGGCGTATGCGCGTTTACCCGACGCGGCGCAGCGCGTCGTATCCCGATTTCGTTTACGACGCGGTGCTGCGCAACGAGGCGACGGCCAAGTTGCTGGACGGCAAGGGCGGCGTGAGCGACGCGCGCGTCGGCTCGCCGTTCCGGCTGCCGAAGAACGGACTAGAAGCCATCTGGAACCACAACCTGCGCTGGCGCGGTCTGCGCGTGGAGCGTTCGGAAGGCAGCGCAGCCGTCACGCCGAAAGGGCGGTATACGCTCGTGCTGTCGATTCAGCAGTTCGCGTTCCCGTACGACGTGCCCGGCGACAAAGTGGACTGGAAGTTCTCGAACGTTCTCTTCGCGGCGAAATCGAAAACGCTCGCACCGGCGCCGCTGACCGGACGCGGCTCGTTGATACTGCAGCCGATCGACGAGACGCGCGATCCGCGCAAGGTCTGGCTCTACGCGCCCGCGTTGCGACAGCTGGTGCTGCAGGCGAACTACGGCTACGACCTGCCTGCGCCGAACACCGACGCTTTGCGCACGGTCGATCAGTACGAGTTGTTCACTGGGCCGACCGACCGGTTCGAGTGGACGCTGCTCGGCAAGCGCGAAATGTACATTCCGTACAACGCTTATCGCGTGCATGGCGACGACGTAGCGGTGGAGCGTATCGTCGGGCGCAATCACCTCGATCCGGATCTGTTGCGCTACGAACTGCATCGCGTATGGGTCGTGGAAGCCGTGCTGAAACCCGGCGCAAAGCACATCTACAGGCGCCGTCGGTTCTATCTCGACGAGGACAGCTGGCAGGTTGCAGTGAGCGACAGTTGGGACCTAACAGGCTCACTCTCGCGCACGGCCGAAGCGCATGCAGTGAACTACTATCAGGTGCCGGTACTATGGTCCACGTTGTTTGCCTACTACGACCTGCACCAGCACCGCTATCTGGTCGAGGGTCTCGACAACGGGCGCGGACCGTATCGGTTCACCGGCACGGCAGACCCGCGCGAGTTCACGCCGAATGCGCTGAACTACTACCTGCGCTGAGACGCTTCAGCCAGATGCGGCCGACGAAAGCGCAGAGCGCGGTACGCACACCGGCACGATCACCGCGTGCAGGTTCGATCCGATCCAGAGTTCGTTGAGGCGCAGTGCCGCAGCCGTTTCGCGCGAGCCGGCGACGACCTTGTAGCCAGAGTGGCTCACGCGCAATTCGATGGTGTTCATTCCGAGGTGTCGCGCCGGTTCGCCGAGCACCGCTTCGATCTGCGCGAAGCTGTGGTCGAGCGTCGCGAGGTCGGTCTTCAGTTCGAGGTGGTCTTCGGCGGTGGTTTCGAGCTCGCGTTGCAGCGCGGCGATCTCGGCGGACGGATCCTGCTCACCGGCTGCGAGCGATTGCAGGTTGCCGCGCCGCAGCGTGAGCATCCGCAACCGCGTGGCGAGCATGCTCTTGCGCGTTTCCAGCTCGACGGCGCGGTCGCGCACCGCGACGATGCGTTCGAGCGCGAGACCCGCGACGCGTTCGAGAATCGCCTCCCCCAACAGGCCGCGCGTCGTGCCGATGTCGCGGGCCATGCCGAACAGCGTATGCGTAGTGAATCCGACAGTCGTCTGGGCGACGTCGCGGCGTTCTTCACCTTCGACCAACGCGCTCGCCAACACGTTGCGCTCCTCGCGGCGCATGCCGAGTACGCCGTAGGCGGCGTCTAACTGCGCGTTCGAGGGATCGCGGAAGAACGCGCCCAGTTCGACGTTGCGGTCGAGGCACATCTGCACGTCGTTGGGCGTTGCGAAGAACGCGTTGACGTACGGGTCGGCGCTCCATGCATCACGCGACAGTTCGATCGGATCGGGCAGGCGTGGCGCCAACGAGCGCAGGAAGCGGATGCTGCAGATCGTGGCAGGCGCTAACCGGCTCCGATAACGCGGCATCAGTTTCAGTCGCGGATCGACAGCCTCGACGATTGCGTCCACGCATTCGTCGAGAAGCGCGGCATCGACGTCGTCGGCTTCGCTCGATCCACCGAACAGTGCGGCGCCGACACGGGCGAACAGACTGGAGAGAGGCATGGGTGTGAGCTTCAAATGCCTTGGGTGCGGTTCAGGCTGCGAATTCGGTCGGCAATGCCGGATGCTTCAGTGTGGCGGCCGCGGCCGGCGCCGTCGAGGAGATCGCAATCCGCGAGGCCGCGGTCGACGTGCCGATCACAACGACGGCGTTGAGCCTCGAGGCAACCGCATCGATCGCATTCGATAGTGCGCCTTCTTCGACGTGAATGGCCGTTGCTTCGACGTGCAATCCGCGCAGTAGCTGGCGGATCGCGCAACGTCGCCGGTCGCGCGCCTTCACGCGGAGCGCTGGCAGGTAGCGTTCGACCTGATGAGAACGTGCGTACGCGAACGTCGGATACGCGGATACGACGTGCAGCTCTCCGTCGACACGCTTTGCGAGCTGCGCGGCGTCCGAAAGGATCCGTTCGTTCGAATCGGCACTCGTTGCGTCGAGCGCGTCGAGCGCTGCGAGAATGCGAACCGGTTCGGGGCGATCAGCGGAAGGAATCGAGCCGGTGTTCATGTCGTTCTCCACTGCAGCATCCAGCTGCATTGTGAGTCGCCGACGCGAAACGTCACTAGGGGGTTCCCGCAATAGCGCCGGCGCACTGTTATATCTGTAAGATCGCTTCCGCTGCCCCCTTTTGCCACCGTTGGACCGCGCGTATGGAGTGGAAGTTCTTCACAGATCACCTGGCACCCGGCGAGCGGCTCGGCGAAACGCTCTTCGGGCTCATCATGACGCTGACCTTCACGATCGGTGCCGGCTTCGTGGTCGGCACGGCCGAAGGCGCCTCGACGGCGCTGCTGTACGCGACGATCGGCTGCAACGTCGCGTGGGGGCTCATCGACGGCGTGCTGCTGGTGCTCGGCCGCATGTTCGACCGCGGCCGACTGGTGAGGCTTGGTCATGCGATTGCCGGCACCGACGAGAAACGTGCGTTGGAAATCGTGGCAGGTGAACTCGACGACACACTGGTGCCGATCTCGTCGGACGATCAACGTGCGGCCCTGTACCGCGACGTGGTGGGTTACGTACGCGGGTCGCCACGGCGGCAACCGCGCGTGACGTGGAGCGACGCGCGCGCCGCGTTCGCGGTGTTCTGGCTGGTATTCTTCGCGAGTCTGCCGGCGGCGCTGCCATATCTCGTGATCCGCGATCCATGGATTGCGTTGCGCGCGTCGAACGCGCTGCTGATCGCCATGCTGTTCTGGGTGGGTTACCGTTGGGCGAGCTACACCAGTTTCAACCCGCTGCGTTTCGGTTTCGGACTGACGGTGCTGGGCGTGATCCTGGTGGTGATCGCCATTCCGCTCGGCGGCTAGTTCGGAATGATGGTCGGGTCCGTTCGGACAGGTGTTATGCAAGGTGGGTGCCGAACATGATGGGCGCCGCGCTGACCGCAAAGTCAGGTTCCACGCGTTTTTTCTGTAGCAGTTGTTAGGGGGTCGCGATGCTCGAAGGTAAATTCGAACCGATGCGCGTCCGGGTACTCGTCGTTGACGACGAGCTGCGCGAAGACTCGGCACAGGGCCGCGCCGCCCGCGCGCTCGTTGCCGACATGCGCGAGCGGGACCTCGACGTCGTCGAGGCGATTTCCGCAGACGACGGCATGGCCGTGGTCACGTCGGACGCGGCGATCCACGCGATACTGATGGACTGGACGCTCGGCGACGACGACGCGAAGACGCACGCCAAGGCGAAAGCGCTGCTGGCGTATGTCCGCGGCCGTAACGATCTCGTGCCGATCTTCCTGATGGCGGACCGCAGCGTGTCCGGCACGCTGACGATCGAGGTGCTGCAGCAGATCGACGAGTTCATCTGGACGCTCGAGGACACGGCGCCGTTCGTCAGCGGGCGCGTCGAGGCTTCGGCACGCCGGTACGTCGAACAGATGCTGCCGCCATTCGCGGCTGCAATGGGCCAGTTCGCGCGCTCGCACCAGTATTCGTGGCATACGCCGGGTCACGCTGGCGGCACCGCGTTCCTGAAGTCGCCGGTCGGTCGGGTTTTTCACGACTATTTCGGCGAAAACATGTTGCGTTCGGACCTGTCCATCAGCGTCGGCGCGCTGGGCTCGCTTCTGGACCACACCGGCCCGATCGGCGCGTCGGAGAAGTATGCGGCGCGGGTGTTCGGCGCGCATCGCACGTATTGCGTGACGAACGGCACGTCGACGGCGAACCGGTTGATATTCACGGCCGTGGCCACGCGCGATCAGATCGTGCTGTGCGACCGCAATTGCCACAAGTCGATCGAACACGGCCTCGTGATGACCGGCGCCATCCCGACCTACTATGTTCCTCTGCGAAACCGTTGGGGCATCATCGGGCCGATCCATCCCGATCAGTTCAAGAAGGCGTCGATCAACAAGGCGATCGCATCGAATCCGCTCGCGCGCACCGGCATCGACCGCACGCCGGTGTACAGCGTCGTGACGAATTCGACGTACGACGGACTCTGTTACAACGCGGTCGCGGTCGAGAAACTGCTCGACGGCACCGTGGATCGCGTGCATTGGGACGAAGCGTGGTACGCGTATGCGCGCTTCAATCCGATCTATCGCAACCGGTTTGGCATGCGCGGCGATCCGAAGGACCACACGGGACCAACGGTGTTCACGACGCACTCGACGCACAAGTTGCTTGCGGCGCTGTCACAGGCCTCGTTCCTGCACATCCGCGACGGAAGGAATCCGATCGAGCATTCGCGCTTCAACGAGTCGTTCATGATGCACACGTCGACGTCGCCGCTGTACACGATCATTGCGTCGAACGACATCACGTCGGCGATGATGGACGGCCGCGGTGGCCTCACGATGACGAGCGAATCCATCGAAGAAGCGGTCGCGTTCCGCCAGGCGATGGGCCGCATCCAGGCGGAGTTCGCGAAGAAGAAGGACTGGTTCTTCAACACGTGGAACGCAACCGAGGTCAAGGTCCCGGGCAGCCGCAAGCGCGTGCCGTTCTACGAGGCGCCCGCCGAGGTACTGAAGACCGACCCCAACGCGTGGGTCATGCATCCGGGCGACGACTGGCACGGCTTCGATACGTTGCCAGACGACTACTGCATGCTCGACCCGATCAAGGCGTCGATCATGACGCCCGGCGTCGGCAAAGACGGCAATCTCGACAAGAGCGGCATTCCGGCGACGCTGGTAACCGCGTATCTCGACCGGCTCGGCGTTCAGGTCGAAAAGACGACCGACTTCACCGTGCTCGTGTTGTTCTCGTTCGGCATCACGAAGGGTAAGTGGGGCACGCTCGTGACGGCGCTGCTCGACTTCAAAAAAGACTACGACGCAAATACGCCGCTCGAGCACTCCATTCCGCGTCTCACGACGGCGTACCCCGAGCGTTATGGCGCAATGGGTCTGCGCGATCTGGCGAACGAAATGTTCGACCAGTTGAAATCCGCGAAGCAGACGCAGTGGCTCGCGCGCGCATTCTCGACACTGCCGGATGCGCGCATGTCGCCAGCAGACGCATACCGGCAAATGGTGCTCAACAACATCGAGCACGTGCCGCTCGAAAAGCTCGCCGACCGCGTGCTTGCGACGAGCGTAGTGCCGTATCCACCCGGCATTCCGATGTTGATGCCCGGCGAGAGCACAGGCCCCGACGATGGCCCGTATTTGAGTTATCTGCGGGCACTGCAGGGCTGGGACGCGCGCTTCCCGGGTTTCGGCCACGACACGCACGGCGTCGAGAACCGTGACGGCAAGCTGTACATGCAAGTACTGAAGAAGGGTGCAGCACCGAAAGCCGCGGCGCGCAAAGGAGGACGCTGATGATTCCACGCTCGGTCAAAGCTCCAACGATTCCGATTCCGTTTCACCGATTGCTCAAGATCGTTGCGATCGTCGACCCGGCGGACGTGCAGGCGAAAGAACTCATCGAACTGATCCGGGCGGAGAACTACGAAGTCGAGGTGACGGATCGCGTCGAGCGCGACCTGCACGAAGACGCGTCGGTCGGTGCATACATCGCTGCCGTCGATGGCAGCCGGCGCGAAGGCGCGAAGCGGCTGGCGCTGGAAGTGCGTGCGCTCGGCTTCGACACACCGCTGTGGGCGCTCGCGGATTCGCATCAGATCGCCGATCTCGCGGTGGTCGGAGGTCTCGGCGAGGTCGACGGCTACATCTATCTCGGCCAGCAGACACCGGCGTTCTACGCGAAGCAGGTGATCGCGAGTCTCGTCAAATACGGACTCGGCCTGCTGCCGCCGTTCTTCGGCGGGATGATGGCGTACGACTCGAACGCGACCATCGCGTTCGACTGCCCCGGCCACCAGGGCGGGCAGTTCTACAAGAAGTCGCCGGCCGGACAGATGTTCTTCAAACACTTCGGCGAGGCCGTCTTCCGCAACGACCTGTGCAACGCCGACGTCGATCTCGGCGACTTGCTGATTCACGAGGGCGCGGCAGCGGAAGCACAGAAGCACGCAGCGCGTATTTTCGGCGCCGACCGCACGTACTTCGTGCTGAACGGCACCAGTACCTCGAACAAAGTCGTGACCGGTGCGCTGCTGAAGCGCGGCGATCTCGTGCTGTTCGACCGCAACAACCACAAGTCGCTGCACCAGGGTGGGCTCGTTCAGGCGGGCGCAACGCCGATCTTCCTGCCGACCGCGCGCAATCCGTTCGGCATGATCGGCGCGGTGGACTGGGACGCGTGGGACGAGAAGTCGTTGCGCGAACAGATCCGCAAAAATCCACTCGTCACCGACAAATCGCGCGCCGATGCGCCGCGCCCGTTCCGACTGGCGTGCATTCAGCTCTGTACATACGACGGCACCGTTTACAACGTGAAGAAGGTGCTCGATCGCATCGGCCGTCTTTGCGACTACGTGCTGTGGGACGAAGCGTGGATCGGCTACAACGCGTTCCATCCGCTGTACGAGGGCCACAGCCCCATGCGTCTGAAGGATCTGTCGGCCGATTCGCCCGGACTCTTCTCGACGCAATCCGTGCACAAGCAGCTCGCAGGCTTTTCGCAGGCATCGCAGATCCACAAGCGCGATGAACACATCAAGGGACAGCGCCGCTACGTCGAGCACAAGCGTTTCAACGAAGCGTTCATGATCAACGCATCGACGTCGCCGTTCTATCCGTTGTTCGCGTCGCTCGACGTCAACGCGAAGATCCATGAAGGCAAAGCGGGCGAGATGTTGTGGGACCGCTGCATCCGCCTGTCCATCGACGCGCGCAAGAAGCTGCGGGAGTTCGGCCGCTTTTACGCGGAGACCGCGAAGAATGCGGACGAGAAGTGGTTTTTCGATCCGTTCGTGCCCGACGTCGTGACCATCCGCGGTTCGCGCTTTACGAGCGATGCCGCCAACGTCGCGTGGGAGAGTCTGCCGACAGACGTGCTCTCGCGCGAGCAGCAGTGCTGGACATTCAATCCTGAGAGTCGCTGGCATGGCTATGCCGGTTATTCGGACGGCTATGCGATGGTCGACCCCAACAAGCTCATGCTGGTGACGCCGGGCATCGACCGCAAGACAGGCGAGTATCTCGACTACGGTGTGCCTGCGACGGTCGTCGCGAACTACCTGCGCGAGCAACGTGTAGTGCCGGAGAAGTGCGATCTGAACAGCATCCTGTTCCTGATGACGCCGGCCGAAGACGAGAGCAAGTTGAACACGCTCATCGCGCGGCTGGTCAAGTTCAAGAATCTGTGGGACCGCGACGCACCGCTCGGCGATGCGTTGCCAACACTTTATGCGGCACACGGCGAACGTTACGCCCGTTATACGCTCAAGCAGATCTGCAACGAGATGCACGACTTCTACAGGCAGAAGAACGTCAAGAATCTGCAGCGTCTCAGCTTTCGAGCGACCAGCTTTCCCGAGATGGCGATGCTGCCGAAGGAGGCGTACGAAGCCCTCGTCGCCGGCGAGGTCGACTACGTCCCGCTCGACTCCATCGAGGGGCGCATCTCGGCAACGCTCGCATTGATCTACCCGCCGGGTATCGGCATCGTGCTCCCGGGGGAACGATGGGATGCGCGCGCGCGACCGATGCTCGATTACTTCCTCGCTTTTCAGGAGGCATTCAACCGTTTTCCCGGCTTCAACTACGAAGTGCAGGGTGTGTATCAGGAGCACGAGAACGGCCGCATCCGGTTCTACACGTACGTCGTCCGCGAATGAGCGGGCGGCCGCGAATCCGCACAGGCTCGGTAACCAGGGGAGATCTCGATGGCTGAAACATCGCAGAAGAAAATGAACGTCGTGCAGCTGACGTTCATCGTCACCGTCAACATGATGGGCTCGGGCATCATCATGCTGCCCACCAACATGGCGAAGGTCGGCGCGATTTCGTTGATGTCGTGGATCGTCACCGCGCTCGGTTCTATGGCGATGGCGTGGGGCTTCGCGCAGGCCGGCATCTACAACCAGCGACCTGGAGGTCTCGCCGCGTACGCCGAAGACGGCTACGGCAAGGCCGGCTACTTCCAGACGTTCTTCCTGTACTTCGTCTCGCTCGCGATCGCCAACGTTGCCGTTGCGATTTCGGCGCTCGGCTATCTCGCGAGTTTCTTCCCGCGATTGACCGCGACGCCTTATGCGACGTGCGCCGGCGTGATCGCGTTGCTGTGGCTGACGACCATCGCGAACTTCGGCGGGCCAAAAGTGACCGGCCGCCTCGGTGCGGTGACCGTTTGGGGCGTGATCCTGCCGGTTGGCTTCATGTCGATCTTCGGCTGGTTCTGGTTCAAGGGCGCAACGTTCAGCGAAGCGTGGAATCCGAACGGGCTGAGCCTGCTTCAGGGAATGGGGTCGAGCATTCCGCTGACCTTGTGGGCCTTCCTCGGTCTCGAATCGGCGTCGCAGAACGCGTCGGCGGTCGAGAATCCGAAGCGCGACGTGCCGATTGCGTGTCTGTTCGGAACGCTCGGTGCGGGAATCGTCTACGTCCTGTCGACGACGGCCATTCAGGGCATCGTGCCGAACGCGGAACTCGCCGAATCGACCGGTTCGTTCGGCACCGCATTCGCGCACATGTTCAACCCGACCATCGGCTCGATCGTGATGGCGCTCGCCGTGATGGCGTGCGTCGGCTCGCTGCTCGGCTGGCAGTTCACGCTTGCGTCGGTTGCGAAGGACGCGGCGGATACGAAGATGTTTCCGGGCGTGTTCGGCAAGGCCAACGCG
>DATJGR010000141.1:0-16294 GCA_035494855.1 Pseudomonadales bacterium
CGGCGCCAGTGCAGATACAGCGTCAGGTTCAGCTGTTCGAGCGGCAGCGGCCGGATCACCACGTCGTGAATACGGGCGAGAGACAACGGTGCGATCAGCGCGAAATCGGTCGTCGTCACGACGTGAAACGCGGGCGCGTAGTGTGGAAAGCGCATCACCGGGCGCAGCCGCTCGCCGATCCTGTTCAGCGCGAGGTCGACCACCGTGCGGCCGCCGCGGCGGCTCGACACGGCGATGTGGGTCAGCCGCAGCAGCAGATCGAGCGTGAGTCTGCGCCGCGCCGAGGGATGACCGCGTCGCAGCACGCACACGTACGGATCTTCCAGGAACGGCCGGCTTTCGAGATCCGGCTGCGCCAGCGCCGCAATGTCGATCGCGAAATCGAGCCGCCGCGCCGCGAGTTCGAGCGCGATCGCCGCGCGGTCCGTCTGGTGGAAGAAGAACCGCACGCGCGGCGCTTCTACCAGCAGCGAGTTCGCCAGCGTTGGTGCGAGTGCCGACGTCGCGACTTCACCGGCCGCGATGTTGAACGCGCGCTCGGACGACTTCGGATCGAAGCCCTGGCCGCGATCGAGCCCCGCGCGCAGCCGCGCCATCGCGTCGCGCACCGGACCGATCAGCTGCTCTGCTTCCGTCGTCGGCGTCATGCCGCGCCCGGAGCGGATGAACAGCGGGTCGCCGAAGGCGCGGCGCAACCGTACCAGCGCATTGCTGAGTGCCGGCTGCGTCACGTGCAACACCTCGCTGGCGCGCGTCAGGCTGCGCTCGGTGTAGATCGCCTCGAAGATCGGCAGCAGATTCAGATCGATTCCGCGCAGGTTCATGCGCTATCACCGCTGATGATGTTTCAGATCAGGAAAATGAATTTGGCTGATGAAGGGTACCTGCCGCAAGATACGGCCGACCAAACGTCAGAGTTAGAGAGGGAGGGTTCATGGCTATCGATTTCGCAATACCCGATGAAGCACAGGCGCTGCGCAAGCGCATCCGCGCTTGGGTGCACGACGAATGCATGCCGGCCGAAAAGCGGCTGATCGCAGGCGAAGACTACAAGAAGGTGCTCGCTGAACTGCGCAAGAAAGCGCGCGCGCAGGGGCTCTGGTGCCCGTTCATTCCGAAGGAATACGGCGGCATGGGGCTCGGGCCGCTGGCCAATGCGCTGGTGCAGATGGAACTCGGCGAGAGCTATCTCGGCGCGCTGTCGATGAACACGCAAGGTCCCGACGACGCGACGATGATGACGCTGCTCGAACACGGCACGCCGCATCAGAAAGAGAAATTCCTGAAGCCGCTGCTGAACGGCGACAAGCGCATCTGCTATTCGATGACGGAGAAAGCGGCCGGCGCGGACGCGACCGGCATGCAGACCCGCGCCGAGCGCAAGGGCAACGATTCCTACGTGCTGAATGGCGAGAAGTGGTTTTCGTCCGCTGCCAGCGTGGCCGACATTGCGCTGGTGATGGCAAAGACCGATCCGGACGCGCCGCGCCACAAGCAGTTCTCGACGTTCCTGGTCGAACTGCCGAACCCCGGCTACAAGATCAAGCGCGACATTCCGACGATGGCGATGGAAGGTCCGCTGTCGCACATCCTTGGCGGCGGTCACGCCGAGGTCGAGATCAAGAACCTGGAAATTCCTGCAGAAAACCTGCTCGGCGGCGAAGGTAACGGTTTCAATATGGGGCAGCACCGGCTGGCGTACGGTCGCCTGCGGCATGGCATGCACAACGTTGCGATGGCGCAGCGCGCGCTCGACATGGCTACCGCGCACGTGACGAACCGTCAGACGTTCGGCAAGAAGCTCGACGAACGCCAGGCCGTGCAGTTCATGCTCGCCGAATGCGCGAGCCAGCTGTATATCGCGCGGTTGATGCTGATGCACATCGCGTACAAGGCCGAGAACAAGATGGACATCCGTCAGGAGAACGGCATCGCGAAAGTGTTCCTCGCGAACATGGTGCACCACGTGGTCGACACGGCCATTCAGTTGCACGGTGCGCTCGGCTACTCGCGCGACACGCCGCTCGCGGCCTGGTACACGCACATCCGTTCGCAACGTCTCGTCGACGGACCGGACGAAGTGCATCGCTGGACCACCGGCCGCAACGTCATCAAGGCGTTCAAGGCGACCGGTACCACCGCCGGCGCTTGCGGCGGCGATCTGTTGTAGCACCGCATAACGCTCGCCACCCGTCGTGCCGGTTGCCGGCCGACGGGTCAGCGGCGTCGAACACATCCCTTGTCACACGGCCGCGCGTCGCCGCATTCTCATTGCTCTGGGTAAAGGAGCAGCGGTCATGATTCGAACTTGTTTGCTCGTGACGCTGACGCTGGCGACGTCGTCCGCGTTCGCGTGTCGATCCAACTCGGAATGCGAAATCGGCTGGCAGTGTCTGGCGCAGTTGGGCCAGATCGAGGGAGTCTGCACCAGCATCAGGAAATCGGGGCATGCCGACGACGGCGGTCTGTCGCACGATCCGACCGATCCGGCAAAGGCCAACGTCAGCAGTTGCGAAGTCGATCTGGACTGCGGACCCCTGAACAAGTGTTTGCGCTCGCCCGGGAAGGTTACCGGCACCTGCGCCGGAGGAAGTGGCGGCATTCACGTCCAGCATTAGTCGGGGGCGACGCGCGCTGGATGGACATTGGGGAGGCAAGTCGATGACCCTGCAGGACCTCGGCGACCTGGGCGATCTGATCGGCGGTATCGCGGTCGTCGTCACCTTGATCTATCTGGCCGTGCAGGTCCGCCAGAACACGGCGCTCATCACCGCACAAACCGTGCAGGCCTCGGTCGACGCGACGCAGCGTGTGCTGCTGTTTCGCGCCGAGAACGCGCCTCTGCGCGCCGTGATACGCAAGGCGCGGAACAACCAAGATCTGACTGCCGACGACACCGAGGTGCTCGCGAGCTATCTGCAGGCGTCGTTCATGAACTTCCAGGCGCGCCTGCAGCACCACACACGCGGCGTGTTCGATCGTTCCATCAACGAATCGTACGAGCTCATCCTCGAAGACTATCTGCAGCAGCTGTACGTGAGGCGCTGGTGGCACTACGCCAAACCGCTGTTCGGCGAGGCATTCCGCAACCATTGCGAGGGCATCATCGCGGCATTGGCCGACGGCGCCCCGCCACCGGTGGCCGACTGGAATGCGGCCGTGGGTTTTCGCGATCCGACGGCGCCGCGTCCGCCTTGAGATCTCTCTGAGGCCCGCGCCTGGCGTCGTGACTCAGCCCGTGAATCCGCGCGCCGCGGCCAGTTCCGGTCGCGGCGAATCGGCGATGCACTGGGCGACGAGCGCCGCGTAGAGCGCCCGCGCCCGCGCCATGTCCCGCGACGACTCCGCGGCTCGCGCCGCACCATAAAGGCTGTTGAACCGGTTCGGCGCGGCGCGCAGCGCGATCTCGTACGCCGTGAGCGCGTCTGCCGGCCGGCCCATCTCGAGCAGCATGTCGCCGAGCAGTTCCCGCGCCGGCAACGGCGGCCCCGGCGTGACCGGATGCTTGCCCGTGCGCTCCTCGAGTTCGGCCGCGGCGCGTGCAACGTCGAGCGCTTCGTCCTTGCGACCTTCGGCGAAGATCAACCACGCCATTGCCGCCAGCCGCGCCGACTCCACCTGCTTCGCCCAGTCGTACGGACCCGGAATGGGCGACGCCTGCAGACCGGCATGAACCGCTTCGAGTCTGCCCAACGCCGACTGGGCGCCGTCGAGGTCGCCGGTGTGCGACGCGCCGAGCGCCTGCGTGAAGTAGGTCGTCGCAGCCGCATAGGGAAAACTCGCCCACGGCAGCGACGCGGTCGAAGGCTCGAGTTGCGCCGCCGCTTTCCAGTCGCGACGCTCCAATGCAAAACGAGCAGGAATCGCCGCGAGCGCGTAGCCCGCCTGGAACGCCGGGTCGTCGAACGTCTGCGCCGCGGCCGCTTCCGCAATCACCTTTCGTGCCGCGGCTTCGTCGCCGATCTGCAGGTAGGCGTACTCGAGGTAGTCGAGCGCGTGCAGCGTGTCCATCGACGCGGCGCCGGGATGCCGTTGCGCGACGAGTCGCCTTCCCGACTCTGCCGACGCAAGATTCGACGCGATCGAATCCTGCCAGAGTCCCAGCCGCGTGAAGATGTGCGACGGCATGTGCAGCGCGTGGGGAGAATCGGGTGCGATCTTCGAGTACGCGCGCGCCGCGGGCAGCGCATCTGAAGCGAGCTGAGGATAGTCGAACGAGTGGATCATGTAGTGCGCGATACCGGGATGCTTCGGCTCGAGCGGCAGCAACCCGTTCAGTATCGCGGCCGCTTTCTTCTGGTTCGCGAAACTCGCGTCGTCCGCCGGTGCGGTGCCGAGCAGCGAAAGCGCGTAGAAGATCTGTGCTTCGTGGTCGTCGGTAAGCTGGTCCGACAACCGCATCATCGCGTCGCTGTACGCCTTCGCCCGGGCGCGATGGTCGAGCCGGTCGGCGTCGCGATAGAAGGCGCCGATTGCGTCGATGTAACCGCGCTCCCGTTCCGTGCCGGCAGAGAGCGCCGCGGCCCGCGTTGCGGCCGCCGCTCCGGCTGCCAGTTCCTGCGCATTCGGAGGCGTCCAGATCGGGTGATACCACGTCATCGCGATGCCCCAGTACGCCATCGCGCAGGTCGGATCGCTCGCCACCACGGTTTCGAACGCACGCCGTGCTTCCTCGTAACCGAACGAATGCAGCAGCGCGACCGCGCGGGTGAACTCGCGGTCGACGGCGTGGCATGAGGTCGGAAAATGGACTTCGCCGAGGGTTTGCGAGTCGGCGTGCGAGTGTTCGTGTTCCTGCGCGGGCGCGAGCGGCGCGCACAGCACGAGGGTGGCGTATCCAATCAGACGGATGGGGCGTCGCATCGGAACCTCCGCATATCACTCTCGTCGGCTTGAAACGAACATCACGTTGACGCGATATCCTCGGCTGTTGCAGGCTCGGACGTCTACCTCCGACGGGGAGCGCTCACGATGCCGATGATGACCGGCGCGCAATACAAAGACTCGCTGAAAGACGGCCGCCTGACCTATATCGACGGCGATCAGGTCACCGATCCCGCCAATCATCCGTTGCTGCAAACCGCCGTCGACGTCGCCGCGCGCGTGTACGACAGCTTCTATTCGGCGGATCCCGCCGCTTCCAATCCGGCGTACATCATTCCGCGCTCGATCGACGAGTATCGCGATCGCGCGCACCGCCTTTCACAAGGCGTCACGGACATGACGCTCGGCACCACTGGCGTCACGCTGCTCGCGCTCACGTCGGCCGCGGCGAAACTCGGCGAGGTCAATCCGGCGTACAGCGATCGCATCTACGCGTACGTCGAGTACTGCAAGAAGCACGATCTGCGCTGCGCCGAGGTAATCACCGATTCGAAGGGCCATCGCAAGAAGCGGCCGAACAAACAGTCCGATCCCGACTTCTACGTGCACGTCGTAGACCGCAACGCCGAGGGCGTATTCATCACCGGCGCGAAGATGCACATCAGCGCGTCGTCGATCGAACACGAACTCGTGATCATGCCGACGAAAGCGATGTATCCAGGCGAGGAAGACTACGCGATCGCGTGCGCGGTGCCGGTGAATGCGCGCGGCGTGTCGATCATCGACATGACGTACGCCCCGCGCGCCGAAGACGTACGCCACTATCCGGTGAGCGGCAAGGTGAACTGCCCCGAAGGCTTCGTCGTCTTCGACAACGTGTTCGTGCCGAACGAGCGCGTATTTCTCGACGGCGAAACCGCGCACGCCGCCACGCTTGCGCACTCGTTGGGGCTGTGGGAGCGCGCGGCGGGGCTCGGCGACGCCGGCGAATCCGCCGATCGGGAAGTCGGGATGGCCGCGCTGCTCGCCGAGGCAAACGGCATGGCGGAAGACCCGCGCATCAAGGATCAACTCGCATCGCTCGTCGTCTACGCGACGATGTGCCGCGCGGCGGGCGAAGCGGCGATGGTGAACGCCACCAAGACCGAAGACGGCAACATGCTGCCGTCGCCGCTGTTCGTCAGTGCGTTGAAATACTTCAAATCGGAATTCCGCGCGCGTCTGCTGGACATTCAGCACGACATCGCAGGCGACCTGTTGGTGAATGCACCCACTGTCGGAGACTTCGAACATCCGGACCTGCACGCGGCGCTCGGCGCGGCGTTCGAAGTGCCTGGCTTCACGGCGGAAGACCGGCTGCGGCTGTTCCACTACGTGCGCGACACGACGGCCGACGCGTACGGCGGCTGGGCGTTCGTTACCGGCCAACTCGCCGGCGGCGGCCAGCACGCGCAGCGCATCGTGACGATGCGCCAATACAACATGGAGCACGCGAAGAAAATCGCCCGGCGCGCGGTCGGTATCGGCGAGTTCCGCAAGACGGGGGACGAAAACTGGAAGCCGCTCTGACGCGCGGCGCCTCGGGTTCCACGAAGAAGAAGAGGAGGACTCGACAGCCATGGTGATGCTCACCGGTGACCAGTATCGCGCATCGCGGATGCGCACCCACCGTTCACATCCTACGAGGGGTTAGGCGATGGTGATGCTCACAGGCGATCAGTATCGCGCATCGCGGATGCGCACCCACCGTTCACATCATACGGGGGGTTAGGCGATGGTCATGCTCACAGGCGATCAGTATCGCGCATCCCTCCGCGACGGCCGCGCCGCTTACCTCGCGGGAAGACGCGTCGACGACGTAACCGCGAATCGATTGCTCGCGGTGTCGGTGGACTGGGTGGCGCGCACCTACGATCAATATCACTCGTCCGCTTCCGGCGCGCGCAATCCGATGTTCACGCTGCCGCGCAGCAAGACCGACCTCGCCAAACAGATGGAATTTCTCGCGAACGCGGATTTCACCGCAGCGACCACCGCCGGCTGCATGGCGCTGCGCGAGCTGCTGCCCGAACTCGGCGCCATCCGCGGCGAATACAAAACGCGGCTCGCGACGTTTCTCGATCGCTGCGCTGCGGATGACCTGCGCGTTGCGGCCGCGGCCGAAGACGGCGGGATAACCGCCGCCGGAAAGGTGCGCGTGGTCGAAACGCGCCCAGACGGTGTCGTGCTGCGCGGTGCCAAACGACACGTGTTGGGCGCGTCGGTAGTCCACGAACTGCTGCTGGTGCCGGCGGACAGAGTCGACGCAGCGCACGCCGACCAGGCGATTGCGTGTGCGGTGCAACCGAACTCGCCCGGCGTGAAGATCGTGAACATCACCGCCGCGCCGGAAGCGGAGGACGATCGGCACTATCCGGTCAGTCGTGAATACTCCGTACCGGACTGCTACGTGCTTTTCGAGAACGTGTTCGTGCCGATCGAACGCGTGTTCCTGAACGGCGAGACCGATTTTTCCGGCGCGCTGGTCGATACGCTCGGAATCTGGGAACGCGCGCGTTCCGCCGCGGAAATGGCAGAGCGCGCCGAACTGGTACTCGGGCTCGCCCAGACGATCGCCGAAATGAACGGCGTGGAGAAGATCGAACACATCCGCAACAAGCTGTCGATGATCGCCGTGTGGGCGTCGATGTGCCGCGCCGGATGGGACCGCGCGCTCGCGAACGCGACTACGACACCGTCGGGAACCGTTCGTCCCGACGAATCTGCCGTGTACGCAACGAAAGCGTATGGCGGCGAGCGTTACAACGACATGCTGAGCTACCTGCACGACATCAGCGGTGCGCTCGTGCTGACGGTGCCGGCCACCGCCGACTACGACAACCAGGCGACGCACAAGTACATGGAAAAATATCTGCGCACCATGGACGGCGTCACCGGCGAAGCGCGCATGAAGATCTTCCATCTGATCCGCGACATCTCCGCCGATCAGTACGGCGGCTGGAAAAAGGTCACGGAACAGATGATCGGCGGCGGATTGATCGCGCAGCGGATGAACGCACTCGATCACTACCCGATCGCCAACGTGAAGGCAAAGGTGCGCAGCTTCGCGAAGCTCGACGAGCGTTCGACGGCACCGGCGGCACGCGCAACGTCGCCGCATCAGCCGTCGCATCGGGAACCGCCGGTGCGGTGATCGTCATCCAGCGAGCCGGCGCACGCGCTCGCGGAACGAAACGAATTGCGGTTCTTCAGCCCATTCGGGGAACTGCCGCTCGATGACCGAGAGCCGTTCGAGTGCAGCGTCGACGCGTTCGAGTTTCGATACGAGCCACCGCGCGTGTTCGAACACACCTTCTGGCGCGCGTTCGCTGTCGGCATATGCGCGCTCGAAGTCGCCTAGCAGCAAGTCGACGTACGCCGCGTCGCTCGCCGGAGCGGCGGCTGCCAACGCCAGCGCCGCGTCGGCAGTGCCTGGCCGGAACAGCGGATCGACGTCGAGCGATTCGCGCAACAGCATCCACGCCCGCACAGCCTTGTTCGCATCGAGTAATCGGTTCAGATAGTGCCAGTTGTGTTCGAGGCGCAGGCGCTTGTCGTGGAACCGCTCCAGCCGCTGGTGGATGCGTTCGTCGTTGGCGTAGCTGTCCTTTTCCAGGAACCCCTCGAGCATTTTGTTGGCGCGCTCGACCCGGTCCACCGCACAAAGCCGATGCAGCTCGACCATCAGAGCCTCGATCGCTTTCGTGTCCGCCACGGCCGCGACGTGCGCCGGATCATTCGCGGGCAGCGTTGCAAGCCCCAGACGGTCGCGACAGACGTACAGCACCCGGCCCGCCAGCACGTGACCCAGCATGAACGCATAACACGCGATCAGCAGCGCGATGACATTCGGCGGAAAGACCACTACGCATGCCGCGTACAGCACGGCGATTCCCGCGTACAGCAGCAATGCGAACACGCCGTATGCCGGGCCAAGGCCAGCCACGAACCCGGCCACGCGCCGCGGATCGAGTCCGGCCATGAATCGCTCCTCGAGAATCATCACGCCCAGCATGGCCGGCAGCACCACGCCGACGACGAGGGTCACGCCAATACCGAAGCCAGGCTCGATCGAAGAGGTCGCAGCGATCACGCCAGCGAGTCCGAGCAGCAGCGCCGCAACTTTCAGCGCGAGGAAGTTGTTGAGCGGCGACAAGTCTTCGATCGCGATGCTGCGGATCGGTGCATCGTGCCCCGCAGCGACGTGCTGCAACGACGCCCATGCGTGATGCTGGAACACGGCAAAGCCGAGAATCCACGCGACCGGCAGCAACGCGATCGCCAACAGGTGCGGCGCGTCGCCGATGCGCGACCACTCGAGTATCGCGCTGAGCGCATACAGCCCGACGGCGCATGCCACCGACAGTACGCCCCCCTGCCCGCGCAGCGGAAAGACGAGCAATCGTCCCAACGACATCGCTAGAGCAGCTCCAGGTTCGCAAGCAGGGATCACGCGCCGGCGTGATAGTCTGGCGAAATCATGAGGACAATCAATCGGGTCATCACGATCGCGCTCATGGCGGCCTGTTGGGCATACGCCGCAGGGGCCATCGCACACGACCGCGCGCATCCGCTCGCGCCGCCCGACCTGTCGAGTCCGCGCGCTACGCTGACGAACTTCATCGGGTTGATGGATCGCGCGTACGCGCGCTGGACGTCCGCGGAAAGCAGCGACGAAGACCGCTTCGAGCGGGAGGCCATCGCGCGCATCGCCCATCAGTTCTTCGATCTCAGCGACGTCGCGCCGTCGGTTCGAAAGAACGTCGGGCGCGAAACCGCGGTGTACATGAAGGAGGTACTGGACCGCGTCGAGCTGCCGCCGTGGGAGCAGATTCCGGACGAAGCGATGGTCGCCGCCCAGCAGGGTGGCATGAACCAGTGGACCATTCCGCAAACCGAAATCACGCTGGTGCGACTGAAGGAAGGACTGCGCGAAGGCCAGTGGGTGTTCAGTTCCGAAACCGATGATCGGGCAGCTCAGTTCTACCGGTTGGTGAAGCATCTGCCGTACAAGGCCGGGGCAACCGAAGGGTTGTATCGACTGTTCGTGTCCGAACCCGGGCCGCTGATTCCGCGCGCGCTGGTTCGGGCGCTGCCGGACTGGATGCAGGCCCGCTACGCGGGGCAGGCCGTGTGGCAATGGACCGCTCTCGTGCTGACGCTCGCCGCCACCCTCGCGGCGATGGTGCTGATCTATCGCGTCACGGGCCGCTGGTCGAGGAGCACGCACAGGGCCGCCTACTATTTCGCCGCCGTGTTTCCGATATTCGCCGTGATCCTTCCGCAAACGGCGACCGAGTTCCTGTCCGACCAGGTGTTCATCACCGGCCGCCTGTTCGACATGCTCGATTTCGCGCTCGACCTGGTTTCGCTCGCCGCGCTGGTCGTCGTGATCATCAGTCTCACCAACCGGATCGCCGCCGCGCTGATTGCTCTGCCCTGGTCGAAAGAACGGCAGCTGACCGCGCAACTGGCGCAACTCGCCGTTCGCGCGATCGGCGTGACCGGCGCGTTGATCGCGGTGTTCGAGGGCGGCCGCTACCTCGGCGTACCGCTGACCACTCTGGTCGCCGGTGTCAGCGTCAGCGGCTTGACGGTGGCGTTAGCGGCGCAGGACACGCTGAAGAATCTTTTCGGCAGCGTGATGATTCTGCTCGACCGGCCCTTTCAGGTGGGCGACCTGATTCACATCAAGGGACACGAAGGCAAGGTGGAGTCGGTCGGTTTGCGGTCGACGCGAATCCGCGACGCCAGCGGGCACGTCATCAGCATCTCGAACGAAGAAATGGCGCGACTCGATTCGAAGAACATCAGCAGCAGAAGCCATTTGCGACGACAGGAGGTGCTGAACCTGCGCGCCACCACGCCGCCGGAGAAGGTCCGGGGGCTGGCCGGGTTCATCCGCGAAATTCTGGACAACCATGAAGGCTTCGATCCAAAACACCCGCCCACGGTACGCATCGGCTTTGGCGACGCCGCTGTAACCGTCACGATGACGTATTACTACGGTTCGGCGAATGCGGAAGCATTCGCGACGTTCAACGAGACGATTACGCTGCAGGTTCTCGAACGCATCCAGCGCGACGGTATCGAGCTGTCGCACGCGGCCCATCCGTCACACGTCGCAGAAGCCCACGCACCGGCACACAGCGAATCTCATTCGCCTCACCCCATTCACGTACCGGGACTCGAATCACCGCATGGCGCGGAGCATGCTTCCGCGCACGAACCTTGAGACCCTCGGCACCCATTCGTTGCAATACAGGGCCAGACGTTACATGTCTCTTGCAGTTATATAACTAAATCTGTTATGTTATCGGCATGCAGACATTCGTAGCCCTCGCGGATCAAACGCGACGCGAGATCGTCGAAGCGCTCGCCGCCCGGGAACAGGCGGTCGGCGATCTGGTTGCGCAGTTCCACATCTCGCAACCCGCGATCTCGAGGCACTTGCGCGTGCTTCGCGACGCCGGACTGGTGCGCGTTCGCGTGGACGGTCAACGACGGATGTACAGCGTGGATGCAAAGGGATTCGAAGTAATCGAAGTGTGGCTCGACAAGCATCGTCGAAAGATCGCGAGGCAACTCGACGCGCTGGAGCGCCACCTCGATACAGACGCGACACAGAAGAGGAAGCCGCGATGAACAACGGGATCGGCGAGATCAGCCTGTGCTACACGGTTACGTTCGAGCGCAAATCAAAGCACTCGGCGAAACGGCTCTGGGCCGCGATCACCGATGCACGCGAAGTCGGTCAATGGATGAACTACCCCGCCCGCGTCGACCTGCGAGTGGGCGGCGAGTGGAACATCGATTTCTCGGCAACGAACGACGGCGTGCTCCCCGGCATCATCGTGCGTGTGGACCCGGAACGCGTACTGACGTACGTCTGGGGATTGTCCGTCGTGGAGTGGACACTCGAAGACCAGCCGCATGGCTGCAACTATCGATTCGTGCACGCGGGGCTGGCCGATCGAGGCGTCGATGCGGATGAAGAAGGATTGCCGGCCGGTTGGCACGACTTCCTCGATCAGTTCGACCACCACCTCGATGGCGCGCACCTCACCGCCAAGGACCGCACGGCCAACTGGGAACGCCTGAAACCGATGTACCGCGAGCGGCTGGATCGCGTACTCGTGCCGCGGCGTGTGAATCACTGAGCGGCCGCGGTTAGAATCTGCCGAGGGTGCGCAACTGGGAGCCGTCATGCCGTATGCACAAGGCCGCACGTTCTTCGACGCGGACAGCCACATCATGGAGCTGCCCGATTTCCTGACCCAATACGCCGATCCGGCGTTTCGCGACCGCATTCCGCAGATCCGTGCCGTGCCGGGCGAACTCGCGAAGAAGCTCGACGAACTGCTCGCGCGCAAAGCGCACGCACCGGAACGCGTCGCGGAGATGGTCGCGCTCGGCAGTGATCTGATTTCCGGCCCGAAAGGTTACTTCGCACTCGGTGCGTTCAATCGCGACGAGCGCTCGACCGCGCTGGACCAGCTCGGCTTCCACCGCCAGCTCGTGTTCTCGACGTTCGCCGCAGGGACCGCATTCGCCGAACAGCGGCCGATTCCGGAGCGGTTCGCCATCGCACGCGCGCACAACCGGGCGATGGCCGACTTCTGCGGGAACGACGCTCGCCTGATGGGCGTAGCCGCGTTGCCGCTCGACGACGCTGACCTCGCGGTGAAAGAAGTCGAGCACCTGCGCAGGCTGGGCCTAGCCGCCGCGTGGGTTCCACACCGGCCGTGCGGCGGACGCTCGCCCGGGCACAACGACCTCGACCCCGTATGGGCGCGGCTCGCCGAAGCGAACATTCCGTTCACGCTGCACGTCGGCGGCAATCCGCTGCAGATCGATCCGGCCTGGATGAACACCGGCCGGCCGGTACCAACGGACTGGCTGGGGGGCGGAGAAAACGTGCGCGGCAAAGACATGACTTCGCTGCACCACCCGGTGGAAACGTTCCTCGGTGCGATGGTGCTCGACGGCGTGTTCGAACGGCATGCCAGGCTCAAGGGCGGTGCGATCGAACTCGGCGCCGGTTGGGTGCCTTCCATGATCCAACGGCTCGACTGGGTGGCGGAAATCTGGAAGAAGTCGGAGCCCGACCTGCGCGCGCTTCGGATGAAACCGTCCGAAACCGTCATCGATCGCTTGCGCTTCACGCCGTATCCGTACGAAGCGGTCGGCGCGCTGATCGAGGCGTCCGACGACCGCCTGTACCTCTTCTCGAGCGACTACCCACACAACGAAGGCGGCCGTCACCCGCTGGGCCGGTTCGGCCAATCGCTCGCGGGACGGTCCGAAGCAACGCTCGAGCGTTTCTATTCGAGCAATTTCGCGTGGTTGTTCAATCTACCGGCGGCGACCGAATCACGCGCGCATGCATGACGTCGTCGACAATCCCGCGCGCAGCCGTTTCGAACTCGAGGAAGCGGGTCAGATTGCGTTCGCCGACTATCGGCGCCGCAACGCCGTGCTGGTGATTCCGCACGTCGAAGCGCCACCGGCGCTGCGCGGCGCCGGAACCGCCGCGCGACTGATGGAAGGGTTGCTCGCGATCGTGCGCGAGCGCGGCGAGAAGATCGTGCCGACCTGCTCCTATGCTGCCGCGTACATGCGGCAGCACAAGGAGCATCAGGACCTGCTCGCCTGACCGGGTAAGCCCTCAGCCGCCTACGGCGCGCCGCGCACCGGCGATGCCGCCCTTGTATATTCCCTCGACCACTTTCGACGCGGCCGCCGCATCGCCTTTCGGCTCGAACGTGCCGGACCAGTTCACGTTGCAGGTGCCGTTGCCTTTGTCGGTGATCTTCACCGTTGCGGAATAACCTTTTACCGGCAGCGGACAATCGTCGTTGGTGATCGAATAGGCGAACACCATGTCCTTCGCATCGTGCCGGTCGAGGCGTTCGACGACGAGCCCGCCGCCCATGCCGATCGTGCGCACCATGCCGACACCTTTGCCTTTCGTCTCGAACGAGGTGATCGGCCCGCCCACCTTGATGCCGCCGAAGTCGCTGAGAGCTGACCAAACGTCCGCCGCTTTGCCTTTGATGTCTTCCGAAACCGTTACCGTTGTCATCGTAGTCTCCCCTTCGTTGAGTTGTTAGCCCGGATTCAGCCGAGTTCCAGCCCTTCAAGCTGTCCGCCCTCGCGCCATTTCGCGAGCAATGCGTTGAACGCATTCGCGCCGGGCGAGTATGCCTCACCGTTCAGTCCGCCGCCCCGCTGCACGAGGTGACCCTCGTTGTTGTAGTAACCCGGCGTGCACGAATCGAAGAAAGCGGCGGCATTGACGGCAAGCCTGCGTATTTCCGCCACCCACGCCGCTTCGGCCTCCTCCGTCGGATGTGCGTATCGTGCGCCGCGCTCCATCACCTGCTTGATGATGTAGCCGATGTGCCGTGCCTGGTCGTCGAGCATCGACGTGAGGTTCACCGAGAAACCGTTTTGTGACAGCCCCATCAGGTAGCAGTTCGGGAAACCGTGGCTCGAGAAGCCGTGCAGCGTCTTCATGCCAGTGGCCCAGTAGTCACTCAGGCGCGCACCGTCCTTGCCGGTGATGTCGTAGCCGGCGCGGCGCGTCCATGCAGTGCCCACTTCGAAGCCGGTCGCGAAGATGATGCAGTCGACCGGGTACTCCACGCCGTTCGCCACCACGCCGTTCTTCGTGATGCGTTCGACGCCCTGCGTATCGCTGGTATCGATCAGGGTCACGTTCGGCCGGTTGAACGTCGGCAGATACTCGTCGTTGAACGTCGGCCGCTTGCAGAACTGCCGGTACCACGGCTTCAGCGCCTCGGCGGCTTCGGCTTTACGGACGGTTTTTTCGACGCGCTCGCGGATGCCGTTCATCTTCTTGAAGTCGGCCAGTTCGGTGAGCAGCGCGGCTTCCTCGGGCGAGACCGGCACTTCGCTTTTCTTCGGAATCATGCTGGCGAGTGTGCGGAATATCTCCGTCCAACCGTCGTTGACGAGGTCTTCCGCCGTCGACTGCCCGGTGACCATCGCGTTGAAGTTCTCGCGGCGTTCGCGTTGCCAGCCCGGCTTCAGCGACTGCGCCCAGTTCGGATCGGTCGGTTTGTTACCGCGTAAATCCACCGACGACGGCGTGCGCTGAAATACGTACAGGTGCTTCGCGTACTGCCCGACGTGCGGCACGCTCTGAATGGCGGTTGCGCCAGTACCGATGATCGCAACGCGCTTATCGGCGAGCTTCGTCAGGCCGCCGCTGTGATCGCCGCCGGTGTAGTTGTAATCCCAGCGGCTGGTGTGGAAGGTGTGGCCTTCGAAATTTTCGATGCCCGGCACCGACGGTAGTTTCGGCCGGTTCAGTGGTCCAGTGGCCATCACCACGAAGCGCGCCTTGATCGCGTCGTCGCGGTCGGTGGAAACGATCCAGCGCGCGATGTCTTCGTCCCAGCGCAGGTCCGTTACCTTGGTTTGGAAGCACGCCGTCTCATAGAGATTGAACGTGTTGGCAATGCGCTGCGAATGCTCGTAGATCTCCGGCGCGAACGAGTATTTCTCCTTCGGCATGTAGCCGAGTTCCTCGAGCAGCGGCAGATAACAGTACGACTCGATGTCGCACTGCGCGCCCGGATAGCGATTCCAGTACCAGGTGCCGCCGAAGTCACCGCCGGCTTCGATGATGCGGAAATTGTTCAGGCCCGCTTCGCGGAATCGCGCACCGGCCAACAATCCGCCGAAGCCGCCGCCGATGATCACGATGTCGATTTCGTCGGTGAGCGGATCGCGCGTGAAGCCCGGCTCCACGTAAGGATCGTCGACGAAGTGCGCGAACTTGCCGGTGACCTCGACATATTGATCGTTACCTTCGGCGCGGATCCGCTTGTCGCGTTCCTGGCGATATTTCTCGCGCAGTGCATCCGGATCGAAGCCCAGGTTGGAGTATTGAGGTTTGAGTTGGGTGCTCATGTCGTGTCCCCCGCTGATGGTGCCGGGCGGCGCCCAAGCCGACCGACAATTCACGTGAATTAACCGAAGGCGGATGGTTCCACAATGCGCCACCCCGACGCAACGGCGGCTTCTACTGAGCCAGCAGCGTGTCGACGTAGCGCACCGCGTCGGGTCGCAGCGTCGCCTTGTTGCATTCGTACCAGAGCCGGCTGACCGGCGTGCCCCCGTAAATGCGACGCACCGCGAAGTCGAAACCGGCCCGCTCGTCTTTCGAGCGCTGTTCGAGGTACGGAATGATCTGCAGCCGTTGCTGCCACCAGGCCATCTGCTCCCAGTGCATCGCCGCCGCTTCTTCGGCCGTCAGCCCAACCTCCTCGACGAGCGTTGCTTCGAACACGCTTGGCTGACCGCCCATCGCTTCGTTCACCCTGACGTTGAGACCGATCAACCGCGCGTCCGTCGCGCGCGCAAGGAACAGATCGCGGTTCCCACCCGTGCTGTTCTGGCT
>DATJGR010000142.1:0-3430 GCA_035494855.1 Pseudomonadales bacterium
AAGCCGAGAACCCCGCAATCGGTCGTCAGCAGTTCCTGCGCGAATACGGGCTCGGCGTACAGCGGCTTCCAATGGACGGCGGCAAGATCTACGGCTGGAAACTCAACGACCGCGTCACGTTCGGGCGCTTCAAAGGCGAGAGCGACGAATTCGGTTTCAGCTTCGACGTGGACAAGCGACAGCGAGTCGAAATCACCACCGACGGGGTGCGCTGGCGTAGAGCCCTGGGCGGCCGTCGATGACGATGTCGGCAACTTCAGCTGGCTTTAACGCCGGCATCACGTAAGTAGGACGGCGCCTACAAACCTCTTCTGCGACTCCGACGACAACATCGGTGACCGCCGATGCCCCGTGCCCTTCCCGCCGGTCAAACATGCCAATGCCTACAAACGAAGGTTGGAGAAGAAGGATGAACAACAGTCAACGGATGAGCGCCGGCGCGATCGCAGCAACAATGCTGCTTCTCATCGCGGGTTGCGGAGAGCCGAAGTCGCCGCAACAGGTCGATCGCGACGTCGCAAACAAGCAGAGCGAGGCCGCGAAGGACATGGCCGAAACGCGGCACGACGCAGTCAACGACGTCACCGATGCGCGCAAGGATGCCGAGAAGAAAATCCGCGATGCGAACGAGCAGACGGCGAAAGCCCAGTCCGATCTGATGCTTGCTGCGGCCGATGCCAAATACAAAGTGGCGATGGAACAGGCGACCAGCGATCACGATATCGCGGTGAAACAGTGTGAAGCCTTGGCGGGCGACCAGCAGAAAGCCTGCAAAGACCGCGCGAGCGCCGACCTCGCCGCAGCACAAGCGCGCGCCGACGAAGTGCATTCGCAGCACACTCCTGCGCAGTACTAGCGCTCGATGAAGGAGATTACTCTATGAACCAGAGCATCATCCGATTGAGAGCGTTATCCGTCGCCGCGCTGCTCGCAGCCGCCGGTTGCGCATCCACACAGAACCAGCAGGCGCCCGGAGAGTACGTCGACGACAGCACGCTCACGGGCAAGGTCAAGAGCGCCCTCATCGCCGACCCGGTCGCGGAAGCGCATCAGATCGAAGTCGAAACCTACCGCGGCGTCGTGCAGTTGAGCGGCTTCGTCGACTCGCAGAACGAGCGCGTGGCGGCCGTGAAAGTCGCCGAAGGTGTGCCGGGCGTGAAGTCGGTGCACGACAACCTGAAGATCCGGACCGACGACGCCACGGTCGGCGAGGCGCTGGATGACTCTGTCGTCACGGCGCGCGTGAAGACTGCGCTGATTGCCAACCCGGTTACGAAGGCGCGGCAGATCAATGTCGCAACGGCGGCCGGTGTCGTGCAGTTATCCGGTTTCGTCGATTCTCCGAACGAGAAGAGCACGGCAACCGAAGTGGCTCGGACCGTCCCGGGCGTTCGCCTCGTGCAGAATGAACTCGAAACGAAACCGGCTCCTTGACCCGGGGCACCCTGGCACCCGGACACGGCGGCACAGCCCTTGCACGTTCCCGCTCGACCGAGATCGGTATGACGCCGGCCTCGCCCATGCGCGCGCGTGAGATTGCACCAGTTAGTACGAGGCAAACCATGGCGATTCAACAACAAACGACCGGTCTCGAACGGCAACAGAACCGACTGCTACTTGGCCTGCCCGCCAACGATCACGTGCGTTGGCTGCTGCATTTGGAGTCGGTTGAACTGCAGTGCGATCAATTACTGTGCGAATCCACGACCGAATATCTGTATTTTCCAACTTCCGCGATCGTATCGCTGCTGTACGTAACGGAAGGGGGCGAATCCACCGAGATCGCCGTCATCGGTAACGACGGCGCTGTCGGCATGTCGATCTTCATGAATGGCAATACGCAACCGATCCAGGCAAAAGTGCAAAGCGCGGGGCACGCGTATCGCGTTCGCGGACACGTCGTACGCGACGAGGCGCGCCGCGGCGGTCCGATGCTCGACATCCTCAGCCGCCACGCGCAAGCGATGAACGCGCAGGTTGCGCAGACCGCCGTCTGCAATCGACACCACTCGATCGACCAGCAGTTGTGTCGTCGGCTGCTGATCGGCCTCGACCGCTCGCGGTCCGACGAACTGGTGATGTCACACCAGCTTGCGGCCAGCCTGCTCGGCGTGCGCCGCGAAAGCGTCACCGTCGCTGCCCGACGGTTGCAGGACGCCGGCATCATCCGGTACAGCCGCGGGCATATCGCGGTGCTAGACCGTCAGCAGCTCGAGAAACGCGCGTGCGAGTGCTACGCGGCGCTGCAACGCGAATACGATCGGCTCTTGCCCCGGCGGTTGCCGCCCGCGACACCGAATGCGTCGACGCGACCGGTGCCGTGCGGTTCGCCCGAAACGCATGCCACGGTCACGCGCCGGAGTCTGCGAGATCCCTCGCTGCTGTTCTGTCGGATCTGAGGCGGCTCACCGCCACTCGGGCGGTTGTAAGGATCGCCTGACGCAGAACGTAGGACACAGCCGATCCCCGCCGGTGCCTCCGCGCGGCATTCTGGTGCCGTGAAATGAGGAATCGCTATTTCACATTTGCCTTCGTGGCCCGCGAGGCGTCTCTCTTGCCCACCCCCCTACTGGAGAGATGCCTCGTTCTTTTTGCGCGCGCCATACGTCCGTGCGGAGTGCTGTTCCTGACGATCTCTGTCGCGTGCGCGCCGCTCGATCGAGCCACGCCTCAGCATGCCGGTCCGGTGACGGTGGAAGGCGCGCATGGAACGCTGAGTGTTTCGCAGAGTGCGGCCGTCGTCGCAAACGCGGTTGCTGATGCGCCGGACCCAGCCGCAACGAACGCACTCGTGTCGCTGATGGAAAATCTGAGCGACGAGCCGCTGTACAAGGACAACTCCGTCGGATTACTCGTCGATGGTCCCGCCACGTACGATGCGATGCTCGGAGCGGTACGCGCAGCGCAGCGTTACATCCATGTCGAGATGTACATCATCGGCGACGACGAGGTCGGCAGGACGTTCGCGAAGCTGCTGATCGAAAAGGCGCAGCAAGGCGTCGCGGTGCGCGTGCTGTACGACAGCATCGGCAGTTGGGAAGCGTCTGCAGGTTTCTTCGATCGAATGCGCGAGGCCGGCATCGAAGTGATCGCATTCGGCTCGGCCAATCCTCTCGGCGGCGGCAATCCGCTGAAAGTGAACAATCGGGACCATCGCAAGATCCTGATCGTCGACGGCGAAGCCGCTTTCGCCGGCGGGCTGAACATCGACAAGAACTACTCGAACAGCTCGGGCGGCTCCGGCGTCCCCGGCAGCTCGAGCAACTCGGGCGGCGCTTCGCGCTCGAAGAAGCCCGAACGCGGCTGGCGCGACACCGACGTCGTCGTGCAGGGGCCGGCCGTGATGGCTTTCGCGCAACTGTTCCGCGAGAACTGGGTACGTTCCGGCGGGGTCATTCCAGAGTCGCTCGACGACGGCACGCCGCGCGCG
>DATJGR010000143.1:0-39372 GCA_035494855.1 Pseudomonadales bacterium
CCAGGACGACTTTGCATGGCGGATGATCCAGAGATTCATGGCGCGGGCTTTCCGTTGGAGCAGCTACGCTCGCAGTCTATCATCGGCCCTTGTTCGAGAAAGGCTCGTGAGGGTAACGACATGGGTCTACGAGGCGACGCAGCGGTTGTCGGATTCGCTGAACACAAGCACGAACGCAAATACACAGGACCGCGTCGATTCACGATCGAGCAGTGGGCGGAACTCGCGCGTCTCGCGCTCGACGATGCCGGTCTGAAGGCGAACGACATCAACGGCATCGTCTGCTCGGATATCCGCGAATCCGGCATGTTCACGCCGGCAACGATCGTCGAATATCTCGGACATCCGGTGAACTTCGCCGAACGAATCGACCTCGGCGGAGCGACGTCGGTCGGAATGATCTGGCGTGCCGCTGCGGCAATCGAACTCGGCATTTGCGACGTGGTGGTTTGTGCTGCGCCGGCGCGACCGATTCCGAGCAACCCGAACGCGCGTCCCGTCGACCCGCGCCGATACTTCGGCGCCAGCAGCGTCGAATGGGGTTCCCCTCAAGCCGAATTCGACATCCCGTACGGAAACGTTGCGCAGAACTGCGGTTACGCGATGATCGCGCAGCGATACGCGGCCGAATTCGGTTATGACGCGCGCGCCATGGCAAAACTGGTTGCGCATCAGCGAGCGAACGCGGCGCTCAATCCGAATGCCGCGTTCTTTGGTCAACCAGTGACAGCAGAGGACGTTCTGGCGAGCAAATTGATCGCGGATCCGCTGCGCATGCTGGAGATCGTCATGCCCGTGGCGGGCGGAAGTGCCGTGGTGGTCGCGAGTCGCGAGGTGGCGGAACGGTGCCGCCATCGCCCGGCGTGGGTAACCGGCTTCGGTGAACATCTGACCATCAAGACGCCGACGTACGCTCGCGACATGGTGCAGACACCGGTAGGCCCGGCCTCCAAGCAAGCGTTCGCGATGGCGGGCGTGAAGCCCACCGATATCGATGCGGCGGAGCTCTACGACTGCTACACGATCACCGTGCTGCTGACGCTCGAAGACGCAGGATTCTGTGGCAAGGGCGAGGGCATGGACTTCATTCGCCATCACGACTTCACCGTCACCGGCGACTTCCCGCTGAACACGCACGGAGGACAACTCGGCACCGGTCAGGCGGGTCTCGCGGGCGGAATGACGCAGCCGCTCGAAGCGGTACGACAGATCATGGGCCGCGCCGGTGATCTGCAACTCCGCCGCTGCGACACCGTTTACGTGTCGGGAACCGGCGGCGTGATGAGTGAGCAGGCCGCGCTGATTCTCCAGGGGGATTGAGACGCGATGAACTTCGACAAGCCGCTACCGACCCCGACTCCGACAAGTGCGCCGTTCTGGAATGGCCTCAAAGAAGGCGTCGTGAAACTACAGAAGTGCAACCAATGTGGAGTTTGGGTGTTCTATCCACGCAGCAGGTGTTCCAGTTGCCTCTCGGATTCGCTCGAGTGGCGCGAAGTATCGGGCAACGGAACGCTGTACACGTATACGATCGCTCGGCAACCGACGTCGCCGCACTTCGCAGACGAGGTGCCACAGCGCCTGGCGGTTGTGGAACTCGAAGAAGGCGTGAGGCTGACGACTACGCTCGTCAACGTTGCTGAAGCGGACATTCGAGTCGGTATGCGGTTGCGACCGTACTTCGACGTGGTCGCTGACGACGTGACCCTGCTGCGTTATCAACCCGTTTGACGGCGTCGACCTTACTTCCAGATCGCGAAGAATTCCTCGAACGCTTTCAGCTGATTCCCCACAGCGGAAGACGGAACGATGATCGGCGTTTTGATGCCGGCGTCGAACCACGCCTCGATGCCGTCGCGCACTTTGCTTTTCGAACCGAAGAGCGTGGTATCCGCGAGCCAACGGTCACCGAGGCATTGCGAGACTTTGTCTGTCTCACCGCGGGCCAATGCCGCTTCTACCGCTTCCATTTCCTCCACGTAGCCGGCTTCCTTCCAGTAGTTGCGATAGTTCGGCAGCATCGCGTAGCCGGTGAGCGTGCGGCGATTCACCGCTTTGGCTGCCTCTTCGTCGTCGCTGATGCACGTTGGGATCATGTTGCCGATGAAAAACGTGTCGTTCGAACGCGACTGCGGCCCGAGCACCGACAGCGAATCGGCCATGTGAGACCGTGCGCCGTTGGCGAACACCATTCCTTCGGCGATCTCTTCGGACAACGCGATCATCTTCTTGCGTAGGGTCGCCAGTGCGATCGGCGGCAGATCGCCGGTGCGCGGTACCGCGCGCAGTTCCTTGACGAAGTGACGCATGTCCGCCAACGGCTTGCCCTGGCTGATACCCATCCGCTTCATCGCCGGGGCGTGACTGACGCCGACACCAAATACGAAGCGGCCGTTTGAGATCTCGTGAATGAAGGCGATGGTCTGCGCGAAATCCTGCACATTGCGCGTGTAGATCGGCGTGATGCTCGTGCCGAAGCGTATTTCTCGGGTAGATAACGCGATTGCTTCGCACAAGCCGATGCCGTCGCCGAAGCTCGGGCAATAGATTCCGGGGAACCCGCGCCGCTCGATCTCCTGTGCGAGTTCAAGCGTGGCTTTCCGGCGTCCGGGTACGGCGGCCAGGCTGATAGCGGGAAGGCGCGTCGTCATGCAGATTTTTCCTTGATGCGGCTTGTGAGCGATCAGACAGTCTGTGTCCGTTCGCGGCCGTAAGGTTGACCGATTCGTTGGTACGCAGCAAGGTGAATGGTCATGTGGCGACTGATGGATGAAAGAGGCATGCGCGGACGCCTGTTGCTCGCACTGTGGCTGGTGATCGCGGGATGCGGCGGTGGCGGCGGTAGTGACGGCAGTAACATTGGCGTGAGTGCGCGTGTGCCGAACGTCGTCGGTCAGACGCAAGCCGCGGCTACGAGCGCGATCACCCGCGCGGGGTTGAACGTCGGTACGGTCACGACGAGCAGGAGTGCCACCGTTGCGGCCGGAAACGTCATCAGTCAGAACCCTGCTGCCGGGGCGACGGTGGCGCCGGCGAGCACGGTCAACCTGGTGGTGTCGTCAGGGCCGGCGGCGCAGGTGACCGTGCCGAACGTCGTTGGTCAAACCAAGGCCGCGGCAACGACGGCGATCACCAACGCCGGTCTGCGCGTCGGCACTGTGACGAATGCAGCGAGTTCCACGGTGCCGTCGGGCAACGTGATCAATCAGACACCGGTGTCGGGTACGTCGGTTGCGGCGACCAGCACGGTCAACCTGACAGTTTCGGCGGGTCCGACCCCAGCGTTCGGCATCAATACCCGCCCGGCACTGGCGACCTTCAATCTGCCGACGGGCGGCGGCAGTATGGGTACCCTCGATCTCGTACCGGCTTTCCCGGGCTTGACGTTCGCTTCTGCGGTTTTCATGACCGGCGTGCCGGGTGATACGCGGCTCGCGGTCGTGCAGCAGTCGGGACAAGTGAGCGTCTTTACGCCGTCGTCAGGCGTCACGACGAGCCAGGTCATACTCGACGTGTCCGGGGCGACGGTATTTGGCGGCGAGCAAGGACTGCTGGGTCTTGCATTCGATCCGGCGTTCGTCAGCAACCACTTCCTCTACGTTCACTACACACGGGCATCGGATGGCCACTCCGTCATCGCGCGATTCACGTGGGACGGGACCAACGCCGTCAACCTCGGCACACAGAAGATCATTCTGGATGTCCCCGATCCGGCGGCGAACCACAACGGCGGAATGATCGCGTTCGGTCCGTCGGACGGTTACCTGTATGTCGCTTTCGGCGACGGCGGCGGCGCGAACGATCAATTCGGCAACGCTCAGAACCCCGGAACGTTGTTGGGCAAGATCCTGCGCATCAATGTGCATCCGGCCGAGGCATCGGATGCGTACGACATTCCAGGCGACAACCCGTTCGTCGGGAGGACGGGTTGGCGCGGCGAAATCTGGGCGCTCGGATTGCGCAATCCGTTCCGCTTTTCGTTCGATCGAGGCACGGGTCAATTGTGGCTCGGTGACGTCGGCCAGGACACGACCGAAGAGGTCGACATCATCACGAGCGGCGGCAACTACGGATGGCCGACGTTCGAAGGCACTGCGCAGTTCCAGAATGTCGCGCTCGCAGCGGGCACCACGCATACGCCACCGATCTTCGAGTACAACCATCCGATCGGGTTATCCGTAATCGGCGGTTACGTCTATCGGGGTTCCCAGATCGCGTCTCTCGTCGGCAAGTACCTGTATAGCGACTTTTATGCGGGCATCGTGTGGTCGCTCAGTGGACCGACGAATCCAACAAACACGGAACTTGCTACCGTGCCAAATCCTTCGTCGTTCGGAGAAGACGACGACGGCGAGGTGTACGTCGTCACGTACAACGACGGGCTCTACAAGTTCAACGAAACCGGCGGAGGCGGCAGCGGACCGACGTTGTTGTCGCAGACGGGACTGTTCACCGATCTCACTAATCTGACGCCCGCATCGGGTCTGATCGAGTACGACCTGAACATTCCGTTCTGGTCCGACGGTGCGCTGAAGCGGCGCTGGGTCGGCATCCCGAGCGGCGCGAACGTGACGTTCGCCGCCACCGCGCCATGGACCTTTCCGGTTGGCACCGTGATCGTCAAGCACTTCGACATCGAACTCACCGAAGGCGATCCCAATACGCGTCGGCGACTCGAGACGCGATTGCTGGTTCGCGATGCGAGCGGATGGCAGGGGTTCACGTTCAGGTGGAACGACGCGCAGACCGATGCGCAGTTGTTGGCCGGTGCCGACAGTGAGTCGTTGACGGTCAATCTTGCGGCGGGCGGTTCCATTACCTGGAACTACAGCTATCCGAGTCGTACCGACTGTCTGCTGTGTCATACCAGTGCGGCGAACTTCGCGCTGGGTCTCGGTACGCGCGAGATGAACCGCGACTTTGACTATGGCGCGGTGACCGACAATCAGCTGCGCACGTTGAATCACATCGACTATTTCTCGACGGATATCGGCGCCGCGACGCAATACGCCGCGTATCCCGCGCTCGACGACACCAACGCTTCCATTGCGACGCGCGCGCGCGCCTATCTGGCGGTGAACTGCTCGCAGTGCCATCGGCCGGGCGGTGGAACGCCCGTGGACCTCGACTTCCGCTTCGACACGGCCGATGCGTCAATGAACGCGATCGGCGTCGCGCCCACGCAGGGGGGTCTCGATCTTCCAAACGCCCGGATCATCGCGCCGGGTGTCAAAGAAAGCAGCGTGTTGTGGGAACGCATCAGGCGCCTCGACTCGTCCCGCATGCCGCCGCTCGGCACCCATCGCGTCGATCAGGATGCGGTTGATCTGATCGGCGTCTGGATCGACAGCCTGTAGCGTCGTCAGCTCAAAACCACCGATGTCTCGCGGTGCGTCTGGCTGGTCGGCCCAAGCGCGCTTCGAGGCGTTCGCGCTGCTTGAACAGCGAGACGAGCGCGAGGCCCGCCAGGAATCCTCCGACGTGCGCCCAGAACGCGACGCCGCCCAGCTGACCGCCGGAAAGTCCGGGCAATCCGCTCAATAGCTGCAGTAGAAACCAGTAGCCGAGCATGTAGATCGCGGGCACCGCGATCGTCGTCATGTAAAAGCCGAGGAATATGAACATGTGCACGTGTGCGCGCGGATACAGCAATGCGTATGCGCCCATCACGCCGCCGATTGCGCCCGATGCGCCGACCATCGGCACGATGCTCGACGGAGCAGCGAGCATTTGCGCGCCTGCCGCCGCGAGGCCACATAGCAGATAGAACACGACGAAACGGACGTGTCCCATCGAGTCTTCGACGTTGTCCCCGAAGATCCACAGGAACCACATGTTGCCGATCAGGTGCAGCCAGCCGCCGTGCATGAACATCGACGTGAGAACGGTGATCCAGCCGGATTGACCGTCGAGCACGCACACGATGCCGTGGTCCATTGCGATCTGCGAACCGACAGCCGCGGTTCCCAACAGATCGCCGGGCACCAGCCCGTAGAGACAGATCGAGCGCGACAACGCGGTTTCGGTGCCAAGCCCCTGTAGCAACACCCACGCGAGCACGTTCAGCGAAATGAGCGCAATGGTTGCCGCGGGCGGATGCACCCGAGGGTTCTCGTCGCGGATTGGAATCACGTCTTGGCGGTCAACGGCTGCGTTGTTAGCCTGACTGTAAGGCAATACGGTGACGAGCAGTATGTCCACGCTGCTTCAGGCACGCGACGTGACGCACGGCGTCGGCGAGCGCACGCTGTTCGGCGATCTGGAATTCACGGTAGCGGTCGGGTCGCGGATCGGCCTCGTGGGTCACAACGGCTGCGGCAAGTCGACGCTGCTCGATTTCCTGGCAGGCGCGCGCGCGGCCGATGCAGGCGAGATCATCTACCGGCGCGGCCTGAAGGTCGGCCGCGTCGAGCAGTTCCTTCCGCACGCGTCGGCACGTCGCAGCGTCGTCGATGCCGTGCTCGAAGGTTTGCCGGAACACGGCGACGAGCGCTGGCGCGCCGAAGCGCTCCTCGACGAACTCGGTATCGCGGCCACGTCGTTCGAGTTGCGCTCGGGGGATCTGTCGGGCGGACAGCAGAACCGGCTGATGTTTGCGCGCGCCGTCATCGCCGAACCCGACCTGCTGCTGCTCGACGAACCGACGAACCACCTCGATCTGGCGACGATGCGGGTCTTCGAGTCGTACCTGAATGCCTATCGCGGCGCGTTCGTTCTGGTGTCGCACGACCGGGCGTTTCTCGACGCGGTGGCGACTACCACTTGGTTTCTGCGCGACGGTCGGTTGTGGTGCTTCGACCTGCCGTTCAGCGAGGCGCGCGCCGCGTTGGCAGAGGCCGACGACGCGGCGCGCCGCAGCCGCGAAGCCGAAGAGCGCAAGATCGAGGCGGTGCGCGCCAGCGCAAAAAGGTTGGCGACGTGGGGCCGCGATTTCGACAACGAGAAGTTCGCGCGGCGCGCCAAGAGCATGGAGAAGCGCGCAGAGCGGATGGAAGCGGAGAAGACCTTCGTAACGGAAGGCTCGCCACTCGATCTCACGCTGGACCTCGCCGCCGTGCGCTCGAAAGAGGTGGTTCGGGTCGAAACGCTGCGCGTCGCCCCCGCCGCGGCACCGGAACATCGTCTGTTCGACATCGATCAGTTCCTGATCCGGCCGGGCGAACGCGTCGCGCTGCTCGGCGCCAACGGAGTCGGTAAGTCGACGTTCATCCGGATGCTGATCGGCGCGTTCCGCGGCAACGAGACCGCCGGTATACGTCTCAGCCCGCAAATCCGGCTCGGCTACTACGACCAGGAACTCGACGAAGCGACGTCCGAGTCCTCGCTGGTGGACTTCATCATCAAACGCGTCGACGTTTCGGATGCGCAGGTGCGACGGCGCCTCATCAACGCCGGATTTCCTTACCGCGATCACGACAAGCGTCTTTCGGTGATGAGCGGTGGTGAACGCGCACGGGCCTTGTTCGTTCTACTATCGCTGCGCGCGCCGAATTTCCTGATTCTCGACGAACCCACCAACCACATCGACATCGACGGCAAGGAACAGCTCGAAGGGCAACTGCTCGACAGCGGAGCCGCAGTGCTGATCACGTCGCACGACAGGCGTTTTCTGGACACGGTGGCGCAGCGCTACGTGCTGATCCAGGACGAGCGGCTGATCGAGATGACCGATCCGGCCGCGTTCTACGAATCGCCCGACCACCCCGCAGTGTCGCGGCAACCGTCGCAACGCGCGACGGCGCCGCCGCGTACGCAAACGGACGACACGCTCGCTCGAATCGTCGAGATCGAGTCGTTGCTCGAGGCGGACCTGGCGCGGAAGGCGAAGTTTCAAAAGCCGGAGTTGCACAAGCTGTGGCGCGCGGAGTTGAAACAGCTGTACGACGGGCTTGACCGCGACTAACCGCTCAGCCGTTCTTGCCGACGAGCGCGTTCCAGTCCGGAGCGCCGTCGCCACTGGCCGGCCACGCGCGCATCAGCGCCGAGTTCAGCGCGTCGAGCCATTCGGCCAGCGGCAGGAGGTGCGGCGCGGAGCGGGCGGCGCGCATGCCGCGTGAACTCGACGACAACAGCGCGTGTCGCGCACGCCATGCACCGACCCACGCAGGGTCGTCGGCGATCGTCTGGTCGATCGGCAGCCACGTGAACATATACAGCGCGGCGTAGGTCGCGACATAGGCGAGATCGTCGTCGAACGCCTCGGCGTCGGCGTAGATGGCGTTGCCTACGAATGCAGCCCGCACTTCGTCCACTACCGACTCGAACCATCGTTCCGGCAGGGGGCAGCGGATCCACCACTGCACCAGATCGGCGAGCACGTGGCGTTGCGCGCCATACTCGAAGTCGACGAGCCTCCCCTGGCCATCTGGCAGAAATACGACGTTGCTGGGCGCCGGATCGCCTTGCGTCAGGCTCGCTTTCGACGGATAGGCCCAACGATCCAGCACGGCCGCAACTGCGGCAGCCACGGCGTCGTTTCCGCGTACGCCGAGTTGAGCCGCCCACGCCTCTACTTTCGGCCAGGCCGCGGCGAGCGCTGAGCATTCGCGGATCGCTACGTCGTCGACGGATGGCGGCGGTTGGTGGGTCGCTGTCGCGAGCCGCGCAGTCAGGCGCCCTAGCTCGCGCGTTACGCTCAGCGGATCCGTGCTGCGTTGCAGGGCAACGAACAGATCGAGGGCATGAGTGAGATATTCGACGATCAGCACGCGCCGCTGAGGATCGGCGGCGATCAGCGTCGGCGTTACCCCAACTACGCCACGCAGGCGGTCGTGACTATCGAATTCCTGCGTTGCGTGTCCGGACGGTTCCGGAAAGTGTTTGATGAACCAGGTCTGCGCGCGACCGTCGGCGATGACGTCGGCGCGATAGGTTTGCGCGCGCGGACCGGCGGGCAGCGGCACGATCGCGGCCACGCGCGTGTTCGGCACTAACGCCACGATGATGGCGCGAAGTTCGGCGTCGTCTTTCACAGTTCGTACAGGTTGTCCCAGTCGACCCAGCGTCGCCGTCCTAGGCCCTTGATCATCGAACGGCGTATCCGCGGATAGTGCACGACGTCATTCGGATTGCGCTCGCCCGCCATCAGATAGACGAGATCGCGATCGAACGGATTCGACAGCGTGTGTGCGGGCGACGGCGTGGCGAATCCCATGAAATCACCGGGCCCGACCTCGAACCGTTCGTCGCCGATGTCGGCGATGCCGCGCCCCTCGAGCACGTACAGGAATTCTTCGTCGGCATCGTGGAAGTGGAATTGCGTGCTCTCACGGCCCGGCTCGAGTCGTACCACGTGTACGCCGATGCGCTGCATGCCGACGCGCGTACCGAGCGTGCGCGTGAGGCGCACCGCGTTGTCGTTGAACTGATGTTGGCTGCGCACCGGTTCGATCGCCTCGATCGCGGCGGCGTTCAGCAGCGGCTTCGGCCGATCGCTCTGGCTCATCCTGAAACGTCTCCTGCGACGCGCTCTGCAAACAGATGTGGTGTAGCACGGCGGTCGCCGATGCAGCAAGGCGCATGGTTCGTGCGTTCGGTCAGCGTTGCGTACCCATGATCGCGTCGAACGCGGTGAGCAGGCGGTCGTTCTGTTGTGCGTCGCCCACCGTGATGCGCAGCTTGTCGTCGAGGCGAGGTGCATCGAAGTAGCGCACCAGAATGCCGCGCGCTTTCAACGCGGCATACAACTCTGCCGCGCCGTGTGTCCCCTCGATCGGCGGCGTGGCGAGCAGGAAATTGGTTTGCGACGGCGGCACCGTGAAGCCGCGCGAGCGAAGCGCGTCGCGCAAGCGGCGTCGCTCGCCGCGTACCTGTGCCCACGTGCTCGCCGCGTAATCGAGATCGGCGAACCCGGCGCACGCCACCGCCTGGGCGATCGCGTCGACGTTGTAGCTGTCGCGCGTCTTCGTCAGCATCGGCTCGATCAGGTTCGGCGAGCCGACGCCGTAGCCGAGACGCAGACCGGCGAGTGAATAACCTTTCGACAGCGTGCGCAGCAGCAACACGTTGTCGAACGCGCGCACCATGTTGATCACGTCGTGTCGCAGAGACGGATCGACGAAGTCGACGTAGGCCTCGTCCACCAGCAGCACGCCGTCGAGTTCGTTTGCGATGTTGCCGATGGTATCGGCGTCGATCAGCACTCCAGTCGGTGCGTGCGGGTTGACGACGCAGACGAGGCGCGCGCCCAAGTCGTTCATCTGTTGCGCGAAATCGCGCGGCAGATCCCAGTCGTCGCTCAATGGTAGCGCCTTCACGTCGCAGCCCTGCACTTCCGCGAGCACCGAGTAGAGCGAGTAGCTCGGATCGGTGGTACCGAAGACGTCGCCGCTGTCGAGGAACGTGGTGAACGCCATCCTGAGCAGTTCGTCGCCGCCGTTGGTGACGATGACGCGTTCGATCGACACGCCGTGTCGCGCGGCAGCGAGTGCGCGGAAGCGATCGGCCGTCGGTTGCGGGTAACGGCGCAACGCAGTCGCATCGAAGCTCTTCAGGGCCGCTCCCACGGCGGGGCTCGGCGGATACGGGTTCTCGTTCGTGTTCAGTTTGATGACATCGGCCGCGTCCGGCTGTTCGCCGTACGTGTAACCGTGCATCCGCCGGATGTTGTCGCGCTCGTACGACATCGGGTCAGCGAAGGCGGCGGTGTTCGAGGCTCGGCAACCGCTGGCGCGCGCCGGTAACCGCCGACATTTCGAGGTCTGCAACGGCGACGCCATCGCCTTCGCCGCACTCGGCGATGACACAACCCCACGGATCGACGATCAGGGCGTGGCCGTACGACGTCCGCGTCCCGTGGTGATTGCCCCACTGCGCGGGCGCGAGTACGTACGCCTGACATTCGATCGCGCGCGCGCGCAGCAGCACGTGCCAGTGATCTTTGCCGGTGGACAGCGTGAACGCAGACGGCATCGTCAGCGCCACCGCCCCCTTGTCGACCAGTTGCTGGTACAACTCTGGGAATCGCATGTCGTAGCAGATGCTCAGGCCGAGCGTGCCGAACGGCGTCTGGGTTACCACCGTTTCGCACCCGGGCAACGTCTTGTCCGACTCCTTCAGCCGCGTGCCGTCCGGAAGATCGACGTCGAACAGGTGGATCTTGCGATAAAGCGCCGCGATGGTGCCGTCGGGCTTCAGATGCACGCAGGTGTTGTAGGTCTTTCCTTTATCGTTCGAGCGTTCATGAAAACCGCCCAGCACGAGGTGGATGCGATGCTTCGACGCGAGCGCCTGGCAGCGCGCGAGGATGGGTCCGCCAGCCGGCAGCGGCTCGGTGATCTCCTGCTTCTGTGCATCGGGGCCGATGAATGCGAAGGCTTCCGGCAGCAGCACGCACACGGCGCCGCGTTCTACGGCTTTCGCCGTCATCCGTTCGACCGATTCGAGATTGGCGGCGACGTCGGGCGTCGAACGCATTTGAACCACGGCGGTGCGCATCGGAAGGCTCTGGGCGGCGATTGGCGCATGCTCGGCGTTTGCACAACGCCGGTCAATCTCCTGTCAGCGCACGGGTTCCGACAGGACGCCGTGCACCTTCGCGAGCAGCAGATCCGATTCGATCCGCTTCACCGATACCGCGCGAGCGCGCGGTCGTCAGCAACGAAGAACACCTCTAGATCGTCGTCGGCCAAGCTCGCTTCTACAACTCGGGCTGGGTGCACGCGACGGGATGACCCAGGTAATCCTCGATTGCACTGAGATTGAAGGCGTCGTCTTCGGAGATGAAGCTGATGGAAATGCCAGTGGCGCCGGCGCGGCCGGTGCGGCCGATGCGATGCACGTAGTCTTCAGGATCTTCGGGCAGATCGAAGTTGATCACGTGGCTGACGTCGTCGACATGGATGCCGCGTCCGGCAACGTCGGTTGCGACGAGCACGCGGATCTTGCCCTGTTTGAAACGATCGAGTGTGGTCAGTCGTTTTCGCTGCGGCACTTCGCCCGACAGCATTTCGCACGAAACGTTCTTCTTGCGCAGATACTCGTGCAGGTTGCGCGTGGAGTCGCGCCGGTTCGCGAATACCATGACGCGCGACAGCGCCTTAGCCTCCACCATCTCCGCGAGCAATTTGCCTTTGTTCTCTGCGGCGACGAGCCAGAACTTCTGCTCGACCGAATCCACTGCGACGTTTTCGGGCTCGATCGCGACGTGCACCGGATCGAGCGTCCACGACGTGGCGAGGCGCATGACGTCGTCATTGAACGTCGCGCTGAAGAACAACGTCTGGCGTTCGCGCTTGTGCGGCGTCTTGTAGACGATGCGGCGCACGTCGGGAATGAAACCCATGTCGAGCATTCGGTCGGCTTCGTCGATCACCAGTACTTCCACACGGCTGAGGTCGATGACGCGCCGGTTGATGAAGTCGAGAAGTCGCCCGGGCGTCGCCACGAGGATGTCTACGGGACCTTCGGTCAACTGAAGGCGCTGTTTGTTGAAGTCCATGCCGCCGACGACGCTGACGACGACGGTGTCCATGTATTTCGCGAGATCGCGTCCGTCCTGTTCGATCTGGATCGCAAGTTCCCTCGTTGGGGCGAGCACCAGCGCGCGCGGAGTTCCGGGCGGATTGGCGGGCGATTTCGGGTTCTCCCACTGTCGCGCCAGGATCGTCACGAGAAACGCGGCGGTCTTGCCGGTGCCCGTTTGCGCCTGACCGGTCACGTCGTAGTCGGCGAGGCTGTACGGCAGCACCTCGCTCTGAATCGGCGTGCAGTATTCGAAGCCCAGATCGGCGATGGCATGCATGACGGGCAGCGGCAGGGCGAAGTCGTGAAAACGGTCGTGGTCCTCCACCTGTGGGACCGGGAATTGATCGAGTGTCCAGGCTGAATCCGTCAAAGGGTGCTCCGGGTGGTCATGAGGCGAGACGCCGCGCGAGTATCTGCTCGATGCTCTCGAGTTCCACGCAGAGTACGAATACATCAGTCGCCGCCTCTACGTCGGCGAGACGCGGATAGGTCGGCGCGATGCGGATGTTGGAGTCGTTCGGATCGACTCCGTATGGGAAGGTTGCGCCTGCGGGCGTCAACGTCACGCCGATCGCGCGCGCCCGCGCGACCACGCGTTGTGCAATGCCCGGCAAGGTGTCGAGCGAAATGAAGTAGCCCCCTTTCGGATGCGTCCACGTCGCGACCCCGAGTTCGCCGAGCGACTGGTCGAGTCGCTCCAGCACGGCCTGGAATTTCGGCCGGATGAGCGCGGCGTGCTGTTGCATGTGCTGTGCGATGCGGCCTTCGAGAAAACGTACATGCCGCAACTGATTGATCTTGTCAGGGCCGATCGTCATGGTGCTCATGTGCTTTTCGAGCGACTTGACCACCACCGGCGAACTGGAGAGAAACGCGACGCCTGCGCCGGCGAAGGTGATTTTGGACGTAGACGTGAATTGCACGATGTTGTCGTCGGTGCCTGCTGCGATCGACAACGGCGCGATGTTTGCGAGTTTGGGGCTCGGTTGTTCGAGATCGTGAACCGCGTATGCGTTGTCCCACATCACGAGGAAATGCGCCGCTGCGCGCTTCGGCAGCTGCGCGATGCGCGCCACCACGGCGTCGGAGTAAACGCAGCCGGTCGGGTTCGAATATTTCGGCACGCACCAGATGCCCTTGATGCTGGGATCCGCCGCGAGGCGCGCTTCGACCGCATCCATGTCGGGACCGTGCTCGGTCATCGGTACGGCGATCATTTCGATGTCGAGCGATTCGCAGATCGCGAAGTGCCGGTCGTAGCCTGGCACCGGGCACACAAACCTGACCTTCGTGTGCGTTTCGCGTTGCCACGCGCTGCCTGCGCCCCAAAGCCCGACGCGCAGCGCGGCATCGACCACGAGTTGCATCAGGGCGAGACTGGAATTGCCCCCGGCAATCACTCGATCGGGCGTCGTGTCGAGCATCTGTGCGCCGAGTGCCCGCGCTTCCGGAATTCCCAGCAGTCCGCCGTAGTTGCGCGCGTCCGTTCCATCTTTCAGCCGATAGTCGCCGCGCAGAATTCCGTCGAGCGCATTGGATAAATCGAGCTGGTCCGCCGCGGGCTTGCCCCGCGTGAGGTCGAGCGAGAGGCCGGCCGCCTTCAACTGATCGAGCCGCGCGTCGAGTTCGCGCAGCCGCGCTTTGAGCTGCTCGGTGGTCCGCTGCGTCAGCGCGGTCATACCGTGAGTCCGTTCAGTTCGTCGACGCCGAGCATCAGGTTCAGGCATTGCGCTGCAGCGCCGGACGCGCCTTTTCCGAGATTGTCGTAGCGGCTGACGAGCAGCGTGTGCGTGTCGTTGCCGAACACCATCAGATCGATTCGGTTTGTGTCATTCGCTGCGATTGGCGACAGGTAGCCGCCATCGAGCGCGGCTTCCGCGCCGAGCGGCAGAACATTCACGCAGCGCTCGTCGGCATAGCGCTCGCTCAGCAACGCGTGCACGTCGGACGGGCTCGCCCCGTTCAGAAACGCGTTCGCCAGCGGCACGTGCACGAGCATGCCTTTGTAGTAATGACCGACGATCGGCGTGAACAACGGTCGCGCGCGGCTGCCGGAGTAGCAGTGCATCTCGGCAACGTGTTTGTGCTGCAGGTTCAAACCGTACGTCATCGGCGGGCGCACGCCCGCGATGCCCACCGATTCCGCCTGGCGATAGCGCTCGATCATCGGGCGTCCGCCCCCTGAATAGCCGGAGATCGCGTGCACCGACAGCGGCTGCGCGGCGGACAGCACGCTGGCGTCGATCAGCGGGCGGACGCTGAGGATGAAACCGGTGGGATAGCAACCCGGTACCGATACACGATTCGCCGCTCGGATCGAGTCGCGCTGCTCTGGGGTCAACTCCGGCAGGCCGTACACCCAATCCGGTGCGACGCGATGCGCGGAACTCGCGTCGAGCACGCGCGCAGCCCCGTTGCCAAGCAACGCAACCGCCTCTTTTGCCGCCACGTCCGGCAGGCACAGCACGACGATGTCGGCCTCGCTAAGATAAGCCTGACGGCGCGCAGGATTCTTGCGCTCGACGTCGTCGATTTCGAGCAGATCGATGTCGCTCCGTGCCTTCATGCGCGCAGCCATTTCGAGGCCGGTCGTCCCGGCCTGACCATCGATGAAGACCTTGTATTTCACGGCCGTGGGCCTGCGAGAAAACTGCGTATCTTAGCCACTCGGGCAGGTGGCCGAAAGGAGCAGAGTCGCGGGCGGGTCAGGTGAGACGGCGCCAGGTCTGCCTGACCAGTCCCCACGCCACAACGAGAAAACCGAGGGGCAGTATCAGCGTTTCGATGACGTAGACGACGATCAGGTTGACCACCTGCTCTACGGCCTCTTCGACGTCGAGGCGCAGTCGCGTCAGCCGATTCTCGACGTCGAGCGCCTGTTTCTGGTCGTCGATGAACTTGTTCAGGCGCTCCAGCACCGAGTCGGTCGACGTTCCCGGTACGGGTGCGGCGTCGGTCGTCGATTCGATCTTGGTTCGGGTTTGCGAAAGGAAGTCGACCGCGGCTTCCTCGCGCTGCGTCAGGAAGTGTTCGTTCACGTATCCGGTACCGAGCGTCGCTACGACGATGGCGAACCGCGCGAACAGCACGGTCGCAGCGAGGCGCAGCACCGCCGACCGCGCCGCGGCCCCGCGTTGGTTCGGCCACCACAGCGCGGCAACGGCAAGCATCACGACCACCGACAGTACGACGTTGACGGCAGTGGTCGCGAACATGTCGCCGAGCATGATCTGCACGCCGAGCGACGTGGCCGCGAGCAGGGTGAGCCACGAGAACTGTTCGACGAGATCGTTCAGCGGATCGAGGATCTCGCCCGCCGAGATGACCACGCCGACACCGGCCGGTTCGAATGCGAGTTGAGTGCCTTGCGCGACCGAGATGACCCCGTTCAGCGTCCGGGTCAGCGCGAAGGTGACGAGCGCGCGTTTCAACGCGGCGTGCGTCCGTTCCGATGCGGCTTCGTCGAGCGCACCCCACCAGGAGAGTCCGACCGCGCAAACCAGCAGCACCGTACCTGCAGCAGTGCCGAACGAACGCGCGGAGATCGCCACTACGAAGCGTTTTTGCGCTGGGTGATGAACAGGCTTTCGAGCTTTTCCACGACCGCGTTGCGGATGTTGGTGCGGTCGAGTTCGGAACGCTCGGCGAGTGCGCCGAGTTTCACGCGATGCAGGTGCAGGACGGGCCACGATTCCTCGAAACCACGCAGATCGCCTTTCGCGAGCACCGGCAGAAACGGGTCGTTAGCGGGTCGGTTGCGCATGAGCGCTCGCATGCCATCCTCGAACGGAATGCGGCGGTCGCCGAGGCTGCGATCTTTTCTCACGTTGGCGAGGTACAGCCCCTGCTCGTTGATGAGCTCGCCGGGAATGATGTACAGGCCGGTCATCAGCACCGCTTCGGTGACGACGCCGCTGAACGTATCGTGGAACGCCGCCGGGTCCGGAAGGATCACCATCTTGCGGTGATACTCCCGCGGAAAATAAATGTTGTACGTGCTGTAGAGCTTCTCGACGGAGGCGGAGTAGACGCACAACGTCGTTTCGAACTGCATGATGAAATCGATGGCGCGCTCGCGGTCGATGCCTTCCCCCAGATCCCAGGCCAGGTCTGGATTGGCGGGAAGTATGGTGTTGTCCATTCCGGATCCCATTCGCTCCTCGCAGAATCACTCGCCGACGGCGGCGGTGCGGCGCATTTTGCGCGCCATTGTACGCGACTACCGGGTTGTGTCGTCAGCTACTCCGACGGGGCGCCCCGGAAAGAATGCGTTGGTGCGCGCGACGTACTCCGCGTAACCGGGACGTCGCTTGACCAACCCCCGCTCAATGACTTCGTTGGAGATGTTCAGAAATACCAGCGTCATCGCCAGCGGTCCGATGACCGACCACCACGTGACGCCGCTGAACGTGAGGATTCCCAGTCCCCACCATTGCAGGGCGTCGCCGAAATAGTTCGGGTGTCGGGTGTAGAACCAGAGGCCGTCCTGCATCACCGCACCAAGGTTCTGCGGGTCGTTGCGGAAACGGGTGAGCTGAACGTCGGCTGTCGCTTCGATGAAGAAGCCCGCGAGCCAGATCGGCAGCCCGATCCAGTTGATCAGAAATGGTGCATCCGTTACGCGGAATGCCGCGACGATGGGAGTCGCGACGACCAATGCGATCGCGCCCTGCAATAAATAGACGCGATAGAAGGTTTTCAGCCACCACAACTCGCCTCCATGAGAGCGCCACAGTCGGTAGCGGACGTCTTCACCTTTACCGAAGTTGCGCGCCGCGAGGTGAAACGCAAGCCGCAGGCCCCAGGCGGTGACGAGAAACACGACCAGCAGGTGTTTGAATCCGGCCGAGTGCACGGTTGCAGAGAGCAGTACCCATGCGATCGCGATGAACAGGGGTCCCCAGAAGACGTCGATGATGCTCGCGTCGCGGAGTGCGACGCTGACCATCCACAGTAGGGTGACCATCGCCAGTACGGCGACGGCGGCGCAACCGTAGAGCTCCAGAGTTCCCATTGTGGCCTCCCAACGGAACGATCAGGTGGTGAGAGCCTCAGCGTTCGACTCTGGCGGTCAGCCAGCGGCCGATGTCCTTGATCTCTTCGAGGCACACCGAATGCCCCATCGCGTACTCGTGCCACTCGATCGGGTAATCGAGCGCGCGCAGTGCTTCGCGCGAAGTGATCGCGCGGGTGATCGGGATCATCGGATCCATCAGACCGTGCGCCATGAAGATCGGGATGCCTGCATTCGCGAGCGAGATGCCGTCGACCACGTGTTCGGGATCGTGCAGATAAGTGGACAATGCCATGATCCCGGCGAGCGGGTCCGAGTAACGCAGGCCGAGATGCAGTGCGATGACGCCGCCTTGTGAAAATCCGGCCAGCACGATGCGTTTGCTATCGATGCCTTTTGCGCGCTGTTCCTCGACCAGCTCGGCGACGGCGGCCGCGGATTCGCGGATGTCCGCTTCGCCCGCGAGCGGCGCGCGCATGTCGATGTCGTACCACGCGCGCATCTGCGCACCGCCGTTGATGGTGACCGCGCGGACCGGTGCGTGCGGGAAGACGAACCGTATCGACGCGTCGGGAGGCAGCGGCAACTCTGGCACGATCGGTTCGAAGTCGTGCCCGTCCGCGCCCAGACCATGCAGCCAGATCACTGCCGCGCTCGGCGCAGTACCGGTCGTGATTTCGATGCGCTCGAGCGTCATCGGCGTGCTCCTTCGGTTCGATTCGACCCGCTGGTGTTGTCCGCAGTTCAGCAGTTGAGCAACGGCAATGCAATCGCTCCAACGGTTCGGATGCGGTCGCTCGGCTACCGCATGCCGCGCGCGCAACCCATAATGCGGCTTCGCTTGTCGTGTGTGTGCCGGTATTGGACCCCATCGAAGATCGCCAATCGAGCCGCAAGCTGGGCAACCTCACCGCCGCGCTGAAGTATCTTGCGCCTTACCGTTGGTACGTCGCCGGCGCGTCGCTCGCACTGATCGTGACGGCATCGGTCACGCTTTCGATCGGTCAGGGCGTACGAATGGTGATCGACGCCGGCTTCACCAGCGGCGCACCCGGCATGCTCGAGCATTCGCTCGAAGTGTTCGCACTACTCGTAATGCTGCTCACGCTCGGCACGTACGCCCGGTTCTACCTCGTTTCATGGGTGGGCGAGCGCGTCAGTGCGGATCTGCGCCGCGCGGTGTTCGATCATCTCGTTCACCTGCACCCGGGCTTCTTCGAACAGAACCTGCCCACCGAGATTCAGTCGCGCGTCACCACCGACACCACGCTGCTGCAAACGGTGATCGGCTCGTCGGTTTCGATCGCGCTGCGCAACCTGCTCATGTTCATCGGCGGTGTGGTGCTGCTGGTGGCCAGCAACCCGAAGCTGTCGCTGATCGTGCTTGCCAGCGCACCGGTGGTCGTCGCACCGATCGTGCTGTTCGGTCGGCGCGTGCGCTCATTGTCGCGTTCGAGCCAGGACGAACTGGCGCGCGTCGGCAGTTATGTCGGCGAATCGTTTCGGCACATCAAGGTCGTGCAGGCGTTCAATCACGAGGCGATCGACATCGAGACGTTCGGTGCGCATGTCGAGACCGCGTTCAATGTGGCTGTCAGCCGAATCCGACAGCGCGCCTGGCTGGTCGCGTTGGTGATGCTGCTGGTGCTCACCGCCATTGCAACGATGTTGTGGATCGGCGGGCAGGACGTGCTCGCGGGACGCACCTCCGCAGGCGAACTCGCGGCGTTCATCTTCTATGCGTTCATCGTAGCCGGCTCGGTCGGCTCCATCAGCGAGGTCGTCAGCGATCTGCAGCGCGCGGCGGGCGCGACGGAGCGGCTGGTCGAGTTGTTGGCTGCTACCAGCCCGTTGATCGATCCCGCCGATCCGGTGCAGCTCGCGTCGAACGGGCCCGCAGCGCTCGAGTTCGAAAGCGCCGACTTCGTTTATCCGACGCGGCCCTCGGTAACGGTATTGAAACAGGTCTCGTTCCGCGTCGACGCGGGCGCCACCGTCGCGTTGGTCGGGCCTTCCGGCGCCGGCAAGTCGACGCTCTTCGATCTGGCGCAGCGCTTCTACGATCCCACTGCCGGCCGCATCCTCATCGACGGGGTCGACCTGCGCCGCGTCGCGCTGCGCGACGTGCGGCTCCAGATCGGCTTCGTGCCGCAGGATCCGGTGCTGTTCGCCGGCAGTGTCCTCGACAACCTGCGCTATGGCGCGCCCGATGCCGATAGCGCCGCTGTGCGCGAGGCGCTGGCGGCAGCCGGTGCGCTCACGTTCGTCGATGGATTCCCCGACGGCGTCGCCACGCGCGTCGGCGAAGGCGGCGTGGGACTCTCCGGTGGACAGCGGCAACGCCTCGCGATCGCGCGCGCGCTGATCAAGAAGCCGCGATTGCTGCTGCTCGATGAAGCCACCAGCGCTCTCGACGCGCAGAGCGAAGAAGCGATCCGCGCGACGGTGCGTGCGCTGCAAGGACGCACTACGGTGTTGATCATCGCGCATCGCCTGTCGACGGTGATCGAGGCAGATCGCATCGTCGTGCTCGATGCGGGCGTCGTGGTCGCGGAGGGCACGCACGAAGAACTGCTCAGCACGAGCGCACTCTACCGCGAGTATGCGCAGATTCAGCTCACCGGCGGTGACATGGTCGATGTGGTGCATCCACTACCGGGCGCTGCAGCGCGACGCTGACACGTTTGAACTGTCGCGGCTAAGCCGCTGATTATCGGGTTGCGTCGATCTCCTGTTATTTACCGCACGTAACGCGAGGCTTTGCGTTTACAGACAGTTCCCTTAAGCCGCAAAAGGGGTAAACTACCGACCCTTGCGGACGGATAAAAAAGGGAGAGTGATGTGGGACCGCTGAACGGCCTGCGAATCATCGAGCTTGCCGGCATCGGGCCTGGCCCGTTCTGCGGCATGATGTTGTCCGACATGGGCGCGGAAGTAATCAGGGTCGATCGCCTGACGGGCGCATCGAGTCGGCCGAAAGACATCCTCGCCCGCAACCGCCGCTCCATTGCCGTCGATCTGAAGAAGCCCGAAGGCGTCGAGGTCGTGCTGCGCCTCTGCGAATCAGCTGCGGGTCTCTTCGAGGGTTTCCGGCCCGGGGTCACCGAACGTCTCGGCCTCGGTCCTGACGATTGCATGGCGCGCAATCCGAAACTCGTCTACGGCCGCATGACCGGCTGGGGCCAGGAAGGTCCGATGGCGCAGGCGGCCGGCCACGACATCAACTACATCGGTCTGTCCGGTGCGTTGCACGCGATCGGTCGTCCCGGCGCGAAACCGGTACCGCCCCTCAATCTGGTTGGTGACTTCGGCGGCGGCGGCATGTTGCTCGCATTCGGCATGGTCTGCGGATTGCTCGAAGCACAGCGTTCCGGAAAAGGTCAGGTCATCGATGCGGCAATGGTCGACGGCGCGGCGACGCTGATGGCGATGTTCTTCACCTTCCGCGCTACCGGCGGTTTCACCGACAAGCGCGGTACCAATCTGCTGGACGGCGGCGCCCACTTCTACGACACGTACGAAACGAGCGACGGAAAACACATCTGCATCGGCTCCATCGAGCCGCAGTTCTACGCGTTGCTGCTCGAAAAAGCCGGTCTCGACCGCGAGCGGTTCAAGCCGCAGATGGACGCGAAGCAATGGCCGGCTCTGAAGGACGAACTGACGCGCGTGTTCAAGACGAAGACGCAGGCGCAGTGGTGCGAAATCATGGAAGGCACTGATGTCTGTTTCGCACCAGTGCTGTCGATCTTCGAAGCGCCTGACCATCCGCACAATGTCGCGCGCAACAGTTTCGTCAACGTCGACGGCGTCGTGCAGCCTGCGCCGGCCCCGCGCTTCAGCCGAACGAAGCCCGAGATTTCGCACGGTGCCCGGCGTCCCGGCGAGGACTCCCAGGCCGTTCTGAAAGATTGCGGATTCTCCGCGCAGGAGATCAGGTCGCTGCAGACGTCAGGCATCCTTCCTGCGGCGTGAATCGGGCGGAACCACGTACTTAACGAGGTAAAAAGAATGAGTGTCGAACTACTGGATACCCCGCGGTTTCACGGCTACCGCGTACGACGACAGATCAATGGCAAGACGTACCAGGAGTACTTCTCGCTGAAGGAAGACGGCAAGCGCATTCGTGGTTCGAAGCGCGCTTCAATCAAGAAGCAGGCCGATGCGCGCGACACCGAGCTGGCGCGCAGCCAGATGGGCGCGAAAGAGAAAGCGGCGCGCGAGGTTTACGTCGACGACAAAGGACGGGTTCGCGGCATTCTGTTCCGCATGAAGACGGAGAAGAGCGGAACCAAGACGCCCGTGTTCCAGATCGGCATCATGTCGACACTCGAATCGAAAATCGTCAACACGACGGTTTCGATCAATCTGCATGGCCTGAACGGCGCGTGGGGAAAAGCAGTCGAGTTCTACGCCAAGCACAAGAAGATCAACCGCAAGTCTGCGTCGTACAAGCAGCTGATGAAGGCGAAGCCGTCGAACGCCGATCTGCAGAAACTGATGAAGAGCCGGCCGCGCCGCGGCTGATGCGTGAGTGCCTTGCGCGCGTCGCGCGCAGGGAGCCATGAGTTACGCAATCGAATATCGTCGGTCGATCGATGACCCCGAGGGTTTCTGGCGCGAGCAGGCCGGAGCCATCGAGTGGTTCGATTTTCCGAAGACGATCCTGGACCAGGACCCGAACGGTGCGTCGCGCTGGTTTCGGGGCGGCAAGCTCAACAGCTGCTGGCTCGCGCTCGATCACCACGTCGAACGCGGACGTGGTGATCAGACCGCACTGATCTACGACTCTCCGGTCACCGGAACGGTCCGCAAGTATTCCTTCTCCGAACTGCGCGACTGGGTCGCCCGCGTGGCCGGCGGTCTGTCGGACCTCGGCGTGCGGAAGGGCGACCGTGTCATCGTCTACATGCCGATGGTGCCGGAAGCGGCAGTTGCAATGCTCGCGTGCGCTCGCATCGGCGCCGTGCACTCGGTGGTGTTCGGCGGATTCGCCGCGCCGGAGCTCGCGCTGCGCATCGACGATGCGACCCCGAACGTGATTCTGTCCGCGTCGTGTGGCATCGAGTTCAGCGCGCCGATTCCGTACAAACCGCTTCTCGACGAAGCGATCCGGCTGGCGCGCCACAAACCGACCGCATGTGTGATCCTGCAACGACCGCAGGTGAGCGCAACGCTCGATCCCGCCCGCGACCTCGACTGGCGTGCATGGGAGAGCGCGGCGAGACCGGTCGACGCGGTACCGGTCGATGCGACCGATCCGCTCTATATCCTTTACACGTCCGGCACCACCGGCAAACCGAAGGGCGTTGTGCGCGACAACGGCGGCCATGCGGTTGCGCTGAACTACAGCATGCATGCTGTGTACGGCGTAGACGCCGGCGACGTGTTCTGGGCCGCGTCAGACGTCGGTTGGGTCGTCGGGCACTCGTACATCGTCTACGGTCCGCTGATCAAAGGCTGCACGACCGTTCTCTACGAAGGTAAACCGGTGCGCACACCGGACGCGGGGGCGTTCTGGCGCGTCATCGCCGAGCATCGCGTGAAGACGTTCTTCGTCGCGCCGACGGCGTTCCGCGCGATCAAGAAGGAAGACCCCGACGCGCGTCTGAAGTCGGCACACGACATCTCGTGTCTGGAGTATCTGTTCGTGGCCGGCGAGCGGCTTGACCCGCCGACGTACCACTGGCTGAACGACATGCTGCCGATTCCGGTGATCGACCACTGGTGGCAGACCGAGACCGGCTGGCCGATGTGCGCGAACATGGCCGGCATCGAGCTGATGCCTACGAAACCCGGCTCGCCCACGTTGCCGGTGCCGGGCTACGACCTGCGCATTCTCGACGACGACGGCGAACCGGTTGGACCGAACGTGGAAGGTAACGTCGTTGCTAAGGGGCCGTTGCCGCCCGGCGCGCTGCCCACGGTATGGGGCGATCACGCGCGCTACGTCGAGTCGTACTGGTCACGCTTTCCCGGTTTCTATCTGACCGGCGACGGCGGCTACTTCGACGAAGATGGTTACCTGTACGTAATGGGCCGCATCGACGACGTCATCAATGTCGCGGGTCACCGGCTGTCGACCGGCGCGATGGAAGAGGTGGTCGCATCCCATCCGGCGGTGGCGGAGTGCGCGGTCATAGGCATCGAAGACGCGGACCGCGGGCAGGTGCCGCTGGGATTACTGCTGTTGAAAGACGGCGCGAACATCGACGAAGCTGCGCTGCAATCGGAACTCGTTGCCATGGTGCGTCAGTCGATCGGCGCGTTCGCAAACTTCAAGCGCGCGGTCGTCGTGAAGCGCCTGCCGAAAACGCGGTCAGGAAAGATACTGAGGCAGGTGTTGCGAAAGATGGTCGACAAGCGCCCCTTCGCGGTTCCGTCGACCATCGACGATCCGGCGATACTGAAGGAAATCGAGGGCACGCTCCGCGTTCAGCGGATCATGGACTAACGCTGTCCCGCGGCAATACCTTCAGAAGGATCCACGCGGTAACGAATGTTCCGAGTGAGAACACCACTTCGAGGATGCCGAACAACCGCACGTTCGGCGAGTTCCATTGCCAAACGCCGTGCACGAAGTAGAGCAACATAGCGAGGCAGATCCACAACGGCCCGCGTGCGCCGCCGCGAAGCGCCGCGGGTGTGACGACCAGCAGCGGCGCGACCTGGCCGACGAACACCGCAATCGTGGCAACCATCGTCGCAAGCGGTTCGGCGAAGAAGCGCTGCATACCCAGCAACGCGAACAGCGATCCGATCCAGATCAGCAGCGCCATTCGCAACGCGGTCTGTACGTTCATGAGAGCGGGAACAACCGATCGGTGACATCTGCCAACCGACGCCCCAGGGCGCGCGCCAGATCCCGCTCGGTGGGGTCGATGGCGGCATCGCCGCGGATGCCCGATACGTGCGATGCGCCGTAGGGCGTGCCGCCGAGCGTCGTCGCATTCAGCCCCGGCTCGGTGTACGGCAACCCGACGAGCAGCATGCCGTGATGGAGCAACGGCAGCATCATCGTGAGCAAGGTAGTCTCCTGTCCGCCGTGGTGGCTGCCGGTAGACGTGAACACCGCGGCGGGCTTACCGGCGAGCGAGCCGCCTATCCACAGATCGGCCGTGCCATCGAGGAAGTGCTTCATCGGCGCCGCCATGTTGCCGAATCGGGTCGGGCTACCCAGCGCGAGCGCCCGACATTCCGCGAGGTCGGCTTTCGTGCAATAGACGGCGCCTTCCGGCGGAATCGGCGGTGCGGTCTTCTCGGTCGTCGATGCGACAGCAGGTACGGTACGCAGGCGCGGTTCGAACCGGCCGTGCGCCGAAACGCCGTGCGCAACGCACTCGGCCAATGCGGCGGTGGAGCCCTGTCGGCTGTAGTAGAGGATCAGAATGTGGTCGGACACTGCCGTGCTCGCGTGGATCGAGTCGTGAGTCAAATGATCTGCAGAACGTTCTCGGGAGGTCGGCCGATCGCGGCCCGTCCGTTCGCTTCGACAATGGGCCGTTCGATCAGCACCGGGTGACTCATCATTGCCGCAATCAACTCGTCGTCGGTACGAGCGGCATCGTCGAGTCGCAATTCCGCATACGGTGGTTCGTGCACGCGCAGCAGCTGCCGCGGACGCATTCCCAGCAGCGTCAGCAGACGCTTCAACGTTGTCGCGTCAGGCGGAGTGTCGAGGTAGTGCACGACGCGCGGTGTGATTCCGCGGGTCGTGAGCAGCGCGAGCGTCTGCCGCGACTTGGAACAGCGCGGGTTGTGGTAAATCGTGACTTCGCCCATTGGCGCGGGACTCTATAATGCTCGCCATATTGTAGCCGCATCCGGATGCATCGTTCGATGCTCGCCAACGTCACCGTAGAGTTTCGCTGGTTTCTCAAACAGATCGTTGCGCAGTTCGGCGCGCACGGACTTCTGGACAGCGCGGCATCGCTGACATACACGACGTTGTTCGCCGTCGTTCCGTTGATGACGGTCTCGTACACGATCCTCTCGATGTTCCCGGATTTCTCGACCATGGGGCAGCAGATCCAGGAGTTCGTCTTCGAGAATTTCGTACCGGCGAGTTCGGCGGTGATTCAGGAGCGGCTCGAGGACTTTTCGCACCAGGCGCGCGATCTGACGATTGCAGGCTTCGCGTTTCTGCTGGTCACCGCGTTCTTGATGCTGGTGACGGTGGAGAAGGCGTTCAACGAGATCTGGCAGGTGGCGGAGCCGCGGCGCGGAATTCAACGGTTTCTGGTGTATTGGGGCGTCATGACGTGCGGTCCGCCGCTGGTCGTCGCGGGTCTGCTGCTCAGTTCGTATCTGATTTCGCTGCCGCTGCTCACGAACGCCGACACCGCGATGGCGCGTCAGGCTCTGCTCGGCTGGCTTCCGTCGCTATTCAGTTTCATCGGCTTCACCGTGTTGTTCTTCGCGATGCCGAACTGCCGCGTGCGTCTGCGCGATGCGTTGGTCGGCGGTCTGCTGACGACGGTGTTCTTCGAGGCCGCAAAGCACTTCTTCACCACCATCGTCGGAAACGCGAACATGCAGCTCGTCTACGGCACGTTCGCCGCGGTGCCGTTGTTCCTCACGTGGGTGTATCTCGTCTGGGTGCTCGTCCTGTCCGGCGCCATCGTCGTCCGTACGCTCGGCATCGAACGCGACGACGTGCAAAGCGACGGCGCGCCGATGCTCGTGCAGTGCATCCGGCTGTTGGCGTTCCTGCGTCGCGCGCACCTCGAAGGGCGACCAGTCACTCGCACCGATCTCAACGACGCAGTGAAGCTGTCCGGCGTCGAGCGTGAAGAAGTGTTGGCCGTATTGGGAGAGTTCAAGTTGGTAACGAGCGGAAATGGCGACCAGCTGTTGCTGGGGCGCGATCTGCGCGGCATCTCGCTGCTCGATCTGTATCGGCGGCTGCCCTGCGGACTCGATGCCGACAGCCTCGCCGCGGTCAACGACATGCCACGGCTGATCGAACCGCTGCGCGACTACGCGCGGTACGGCGATTCACACCTCGACATCGATCTCGATTCGATTCTGAGCGACGGCGAAGAGGCGCGCGCGTGACAGCGACCAAATCTGCCGGGTTGTTCCTGCTCATCGTCGTCGCCAGTTGCGCGCCGATCGATTTCGAATACGCCGACGGGGCCGCCGGCCGTTATTCCGAATGGCGCGGCCATTGGGTTTTCATCAACTACTGGGCCGAGTGGTGCGCGCCGTGTCGCTACGAAATCCCGCAGCTGAACGCTCTCAACAAGGCGCAACCAGCCAACGACTTGCGTGTGGTCGGCGTGAATTTCGACGGTGTGGAGGGCGATGCGTTACGCGCGTTGATGCAACGGATGAGCATCGAATTCCCGGTGACGACGAAAGACCCGCGCGAGCGCTTCGGCTACGAACTGCCGGTGGTGTTACCCACCACGGTGGTGATCGATCCGAACGGCGAGGTGGCGGCGACGCTGGTCGGTCCGCAAACGGAGTCGACGCTGCGCGCGGTCATGGAAGTCAGTGCCGCGCCGACTTGACCGCGTGGCACGCCGCCAGACTGTAGGCCTTGCATCCAGCCTGCAGCTTTGGAAGGTCGTCGGTGGTTTGCGTCTGCCAGCGCGCGCGATAGGCATACACGACGAGTTCCGGATAGTTCAGCCGTCCACGGCTGCCGTTGTACCGCGCCAGCGCGTCGATGAGATCGCCGCGCGCCTCCGTCAGATACTGCGCGAGGATCGCGGTGCCGTAGCGTACGTTGGTTTCGATCTGGGTCAGGTTGTCATGCGGCCGGCCGATCTCGTTTCGCCAGAACGGCATCACCTGCATCAGACCTTGCGCGCCGGCGCTCGACACCGCGAAGCGGTCGAAACGGCTTTCCACCTGCATCACCGCCAGCACAAGGTCCGGATCCATGTCGTGTCTGTTCGCTTCGCGATACACCATGCGGAGGATCAGTTCGCGTTCCTGGTCGTTCGACACATAGCGAGCGAGCTTCGGTACCGAACTCAGCAGCCACACTTGTGCATCGAAATGATCGCCGTGTTCCACCTCATCCGACATGCTGCGCGCGAGTGCGTCGATGACGAGAGGGTCGACCGGCTGCTGCGCCGGTGCCGCGGCAAGGGCGACCCACGGCAGACATAGCGCAACGAAGAAGTAAGTGCACCGCCATGACGACCTTGGCGAGCTGCGTGTGACGGTGTCGGGTTCAATACGGCTGCGATCAATCATCCAGCGATTGCGGCGCGCACGTGGGCCGTCACTGTGTCGACGTTGACCGCGAGCGTATCAGCAGACCGGCGCGTTCGATACTCGACCTGACCCGCTTTGAGATTCCGTTCACCGATCACGATTCGATGAGGTATCCCGATCAGGTCCGCGTCGGCGAATTTGACGCCTGGCCGTTCGTCGCGGTCGTCCAACAACGTTTCGATGCCGAGCGTTTCGAACTCGGCCAACAGCCGGTCCGCCGTCGCGCGAACGCCGTCCGACTTTGCGTAGTTCAAAGCGACGAGATGCACCGCGAACGGGGCGACTGGTTGCGGCCAGATGATGCCGTCGGCGTCGTGGCATTGTTCGATGATGGCGCCGACGAGCCGCGTAACGCCCATGCCGTACGTACCCATGATCAGCGTTTTCATGGTGCCGTCCTGATCGAGCACTTTGGCGTCCAGCGATTCGCTGTACTTGCGGCCAAGCTGGAAGATGTGTCCCACTTCGATGCCGCGCATGATCGACAGGCGTCCCTTTCCGTCCGGCGACGGATCACCGTCGACGACATTTCGCAGGTCGACGACACGATCGTCCGCCACTTGGGCGTCGCGTCCCCAATTCGCCCCGCGGTGGTGATAGCCGTCGTCGTTCGCGCCGCAGATGAAGTCGACGGCCGCGCGCGCACTACGATCGACGTAGGTCGGTAGAGCCAGTCCGATCGGTCCGAGCGAGCCGACGCCGCACGCGACGCTGGCGCGGATTGCCGCGTCGGTCGCGAACGTCAGCGGCGACGCCACACCAGGCAGCTTCTGCGCTTTGATTTCGTTGAGTTCGTGATCGCCGCGCAGCACGAGTGCGACCGGTCCATCGGTGCCGATTACGATCAACGTCTTCAGCGTTTGCGCAGCGGGCACTTTGAAGAACTCGGCGATCTGTTCGATCGTATGCTGGCCCGGTGTTGCGATCTTCTCGAACTTCGCTGTCGATTTGGCAGAGCCGACCGGCGGCGCCAGCGCCTCGGCTTTCTCTACATTCGCGGCGTAGTCGCTCGAATCGCTGAATGCAATGCGGTCTTCCCCGCTGCTCGCGAGCACCTGGAATTCGTGCGACAGGCTGCCGCCGATGTTACCGGTGTCAGCCAGCACGGCACGAAAATCGAGTTGCATGCGTGACAGAATCCGTCCGTAGCACGCGTGCATCTCGGCATACGTTTCATCGAACGACGCTTCGTCGAGGTGAAACGAGTAGCCGTCCTTCATCAGAAACTCGCGCGCGCGCATCACACCGAAGCGCGGCCGGATCTCGTCGCGGAACTTCAGGTTGATCTGATAGAGGTTGCACGGCAGTTGTTTGTAGCTCTGCACTTCGCGCCGAACGATGTCGGTGATGACTTCTTCGTGCGTGGGTCCGAGGCAGAAATCCCGCTGGTGGCGATCCTGCAGACGCAGCATTTCCGGCCCCATCTTTTCCCAGCGATTCGACTCGTGCCACAGTTCGGCCGGTTGGACGAACGGCATCAGCACTTCCTGTGCGCCGCTGCGATTCATCTCTTCGCGGATGATTGCCTCGACCTTACGCAGCACGCGCAGACCGAGCGGCAGCCAGGTGTAAATGCCGGCGGCGAGTCGGCGGATGAGTCCCGCGCGCAGCATGAAGCGGTGGCTCGGAATGTCGGCGTCGGCCGGCGTCTCTTTCAGAGTGGGAATCAGCAGCTGACTCGCGCGCATGGTTCTCTACGGGTCCTGAACGGCTGCCGGCATTCTAGCGATCCGCGAGCGATTCGCGATCGGCGAATCGAAAACGGCGAAAAAAAGGGCCGTCTTACCGGCCCTTCAAATCGGAGCGGATCAGCGATCAGCCGACCATTTCCTTGAGGCGCTTCAACGCAGCGACGCGGACGCGAATCGATGCCGGCTTCGCCGGAATCATGATTTCTGCCCCCGTTGCCGGGTTGCGGCCGAGACGTTTCTTCGTTGCAGGGCGTTTCACGGCGCGCACCTTCAGCAGACCCGGCAGGGTGAATTCACCCACGCCTTTCTTGCTGATGTGACGCTTGATCAGCATTTCCAGTTCTTCGATGACCGAGTCGACCTGTTTGCGCGTCAGTGCGGTTGCGCTGGCGATCTCATTCAGAATCCCGGTCTTCGTCATCTTCTGAGTGACTGGACCTTTGGATGCTTTCGGAGCGGCTTTCTTTTTCGCGGCGGATTTCTTGGCGGCGGATTTGCGGGCGGCGGCTTTGCGGATTGCCTTGCGTTTTGCAGGGGCTTTCTTCTTCTTGGCGGGCGCCTTTCTCTTCGCGGGCGCTTTCTTCTTAGCAGCTTTCTTAGCAGGAGCCTTTTTCTTTGCCATTCGATTTCCCTTATCTAGTTGCAGTCGGGGCTGATTGAATCGGCGCGACTACGCGACGGACATCCAACCCATCACTTATGAGGATCCTGAGCGAAAACAGCGTTCATCGGCTCCCCAATGAGCGCGCTTTATACTGCATTCAATTATGCCTAGCAAGGAACGACACGCCTTTTTTCAATGTTTTCGCGGGCTTTTTTCATTATCCTATGCGCCGCTCCACGATTGCCGGTGTCTGCGATACGTTTCTTCTGAATGTGCACCGAATCGCCGGACCTGATTTTTCATTGGTGAAATGCTTCCAACGTTTGACGAGTCATCGAAGGATTTTCTGAACATGCCGATCTACGAGTACCAATGTGAGGGCTGCGAATACGAATTCGAGTCGTTGCAGAGAATGAGCGAACCATCGCTCACGCAGTGTCCTTCGTGTGGAAAAGACCTTCTGAAGAAGAAGATCTCCGCAGTTGCGTTCCGCTTGAAGGGTGGTGGTTGGTACGAGACCGACTTCAAATCCGGCGACAAGAAGAACGTCGCGAGCAGCAGTGATTCGGGTGGCGAATCCGCTTCGAGCGAATCGAAGAGCGAGTCGAAGAGCGAGACGAAGTCGAGCGACGGTGCTACCAGCAGCAAGACCGACAATTCGACGAAGTCGAGCGAGCCTGCGGAGAAAAGCCCCAAGAAAGGCGCCAAGAACGGGTCGCCGAAGAGCGCACCGAAGAACGAATCGAAGTCGAAGGGCGGTAGCGACAAGTCGTCCAAAACCTGACGCCCGCTGCGATTTCCCAATGCATTCATTGGCCGAGCGCGGGCGGCAGGCCCTTCACATGTGATAGGCTGCCGCCCCGCGCGACATTTCCCCTAGGACGTTTTTCATGCGCAGTCACTACTGTGGCGATCTCGACGCATCGCAGGTCGATCGCGAAGTCGAACTCTGTGGTTGGGTGCATCGACGCCGCGATCACGGCGGCGTGATCTTTCTCGACGTGCGTGATCGCACCGGCATCGTGCAGGTCGTCTACGACCCCGACGTCGAAGACAGCTTCGCAACCGCCGACAAAGTCAGAAACGAATTCGTGCTGCGCATCACCGGACGCGTACGGCTGCGTCCGAGCGGAACGGTCAACCCGGACATGAAGACCGGCGAGATCGAAGTGCTCGGCCGCACGCTCGAGATCCTGAACGCATCGCTCACGCCACCGTTCCAGCTCGATGATTACTCCGATGCCGGCGAAGACATCCGTTTGCGCTATCGCTACCTCGATCTGCGCCGACCTGAAATGCAGCATCGCTTGCGGATGCGCGCGACGATTCTGTCGGTAGTGCGGCGCTATCTCGAAGCGGCCGGATACACCGAGATCGAAACGCCGATTCTCACGCGCGCCACGCCGGAAGGTGCGCGCGACTATCTCGTGCCGAGCCGCACGCATCCGGGTCAGTTCTTTGCTCTGCCACAATCGCCGCAGGTGTTCAAACAGCTGCTGATGATGTCCGGCATGGACAAGTACTATCAGATCGCGCGCTGCTTTCGCGACGAAGACCTGCGCGCCGACCGCCAACCCGAGTTCACGCAGATCGACATCGAAGCGTCGTTCGTCGACGAGCACGACATCATGACGTTGACGGAAGGCATGGTGCGGAGCCTGTTTTCCGACGTGCTGCGCGTGGAGTTGCCCAAATTCCCGGTGCTTTCGTTCGAAGAGGCGATGCGGCGCTACGCCAGCGACAAACCCGATCTGCGCAATCCGCTCGAACTGGTCGACATCGCCGATCTGGTGAAAACGGTCGAGTTCAAAGTTTTCAATGCGCCGGCGAACGATCCGAAAGGTCGCGTGGCAGCGTTGCGAGCGCCCGGCGCGGGTCGGCTGTCGCGCAAGGAACTCGATGGATACGCCGATTTCGTCGGCCGTTACGGCGCGAAAGGTCTTGCCTATATAAAGGTGAATGAACGGGGCGCCGGTTCGGCCGGCCTGCAGTCGCCGATTCTGAAGTTCCTGCCGGAACCGGTGATCGAGGCGGTGCTCGATCGCGCCGGCGCCGTTGCGGGCGACGTCGTGTTCTTCGGTGCCGACCAGTCCGACATCGTGAACGGTGCGCTTGGCGCGCTCCGCAATCAGCTCGGCGCAGACCTCGGACTCGTCGAAGACCGCTGGGCGCCGTGCTGGGTCGTCGACTGGCCGATGTTCGAACGCGGCAAAGAAGGGCGCCTCGAAGCGATGCACCATCCGTTCACCAGCCCCGCGTGCACCGTCGAAGAATTGCTGGCGAATCCCGAGGCCGCGCACGCGCGCGCGTACGACGTCGTGCTGAACGGCTACGAACTCGGCGGCGGCTCGATCCGGATGCATCGCAACGAGATGCAGAAAGCGGTGTTCGAGTCTCTGCAGCTTGGCCAGGAAGCGGAATCGCGCTTCGGCTTTCTGCTCGACGCGCTGAAGTACGGCTGTCCGCCGCATGGCGGCATCGCGCTCGGCGTCGACCGGCTGGTGATGCTGATGGTCGGGGCCGGCGCGATTCGCGACGTGATCGCATTTCCGAAAACGCAGACCGCGGCGTGTCCGCTCACCGCGGCGCCGACCGCGGTCGACGAACATCAGCTGCGCGAACTGCACATCCGACTTCGATAGGCGGATCACGATATGACGCGAATTCTCGGCATCGATCCGGGATCGCGCGTCACCGGTTACGGCGTGATCGAAGTGCGGCGTGGTAAATCCGTTTACGTGGCGAGCGGCTGCATCCGCACCAGCCGCGTCGACGTGCCGTCGCGCCTCGGCGAGATCTACGACGGCGTCGCGTCGCTGATCCGCGAACTCGCGCCCGACGGGGTTGCGATCGAACAGGTGTTCATGGCCCGCAATGCGAGTTCGGCGCTGAAGCTCGGTCAGGCACGCGGTGCGGCGTTGGCCGCGGTGGTAGCTGTCAGGCTTCCGGTCGCGGAGTACGCAGCGAGGCGCGTCAAACAAGCCGTGACGGGAACCGGCGGCGCAACGAAATATCAGGTGCAGCACATGGTGTGCCGTTTGCTGAATCTCAACGCTTCACCGTCTGCAGACGCGGCCGATGCGCTTGCCATTGCCATTTGCCACATCAATACTCTCGGCACGCGGAGCGTCGGCTGACAAGGATGATCGGGCGAATTCGAGGCAAACTGATCTCGCTGGACGAACACACGGTGTTGGTCGATGTCGCAGGGATCGGGTATGAACTGGATGTCACCGCGAATACGCTGAGCAAGTTGCCCGGCGTCGGCCACGACGTCGTCCTCTTCACCCACCTCAGCGTCCGCGAAGACGCGCACTCCCTTTACGGATTCGAAAGTCACGGCGAACGCGATCTGTTTCGCATCCTGATCAAGATCAGCGGCGTGGGTCCGAAGCTCGCATTGAACCTGCTGTCCGGCATGGACGTGGTCGATCTCGCGCGATGCATTCGTGATTCCGACATCGCGCGATTGGTGAAGCTCCCCGGCGTCGGTCGTAAAACGGCTGAGCGGCTCGTCGTAGAACTGAAAGACCGCATCGAGCGCCTGGTGCTGATTCCCGACGTGACGCGGCCGAAAGTCGCCGATGCAACGCGGCACGTGATCGAAGAAGCGGAACGCGCGCTGATCAAGCTCGGCTATCGGCCCGCCGAAGCGAGCCGCGCCGTCGGAAACGCGTACGTGCAGGGTCAGTCCACCGAAGACGTCGTGCGCATCGCGCTGAAGCGAATGATCGGGCAGGAAGCATGATGTGCGCGCCGCTGCGAAGCTCCGTTCAAGGAGCACGTCTCACGGTGTGCTCGTGACGATCGAGCCGGACCGCCTCGTTTCCGCCCGCGATGCGGGGGAGGAGGTCGCCCTCGATCGCGCGCTGCGGCCGACGACGCTCGCCGGGTACATCGGTCAGGCCGTCGTCAAAGAACAGATGTCGGTGTTCATCGAAGCGGCGCGGCGCCGCCGCGAACCGCTCGATCACACGCTGATCTTCGGTCCGCCGGGTCTCGGCAAGACGACGCTCGCGCACATCATCGCGAATGAGATGTCGAGTGCGCTGAAGAGCACGTCGGGACCGGTGCTGGAGAAAGCCGGCGATCTCGCCGCACTGCTCACGAACCTGGACGCGGGCGATGTGCTGTTCATCGACGAGATCCACCGCTTGAGTCCGGTGGTCGAGGAAATCCTCTATCCGGCGATGGAAGACTTCCAGATCGATATCGTGATCGGCGAAGGTCCGGCCGCGCGCTCGATCAAACTCGACGTGCCGCCATTCACGCTCGTCGGTGCGACAACGCGCGCGGGTCTGCTGACGTCGCCGCTGCGCGATCGCTTCGGCATCGTGCAGCGCCTCGAGTTCTACAGCGTCGGCGAATTGACCCAGATTGCGATGCGGTCGGCAGAAAAGTTGGGTGTGCGTCTCGAACATGACGGCGCCGTTGCGGTGGCGGGACGATCGCGCGGCACGCCGCGCATCGCAAATCGCTTGCTGCGGCGCGTGCGGGACTTTGCGGAAGTTCGCAGTGACGGCCGTGTCACCGCGAGCATCGCGAATCAGGCGCTCGACTTGTTGAGCGTCGATGCGGAGGGGTTCGATACGATGGACCGTCGTCTGTTACTGACGATTCTCGAGAAATTCGGCGGCGGTCCGGTCGGCATCGATTCGTTGTCGGCGGCGATCAGCGAAGAGCGCGACACCATCGAGGACGTGCTCGAACCGTTCCTCATCCAGCAGGGTTTCATCATGCGGACGCCGCGCGGCCGCATCGTGACGGAGAAGGCTTACCACCATTTCGGACTGGCGCGCCCCGCGCCGCGCGGTGTCGACATGGCGCAGGTGAGCCTCGACATCGATCCAACCTGAACAATAAGTAAGAGGATTCGAGATTGACCGAACCGTTGTCGATCCTTCAGCTGGTGCTCAATGCCAGCGTACTCGTGCAGATCGTGCTGCTGTTGCTGCTGTTCGCGTCGCTCACGTCGTGGGTGATGATCTTTCAACGCATGTTCGCGCTCAGACGCGTGCAGCGGTCGATCGACGCTTTCGAGGAGTATTTCTGGTCCGGCATCGATCTGCGTCAGCTCTACGACGAACTCGAGCGGTCCGATCAGGATCTCGGCGGCATGGAGACGATGTTCGTTGCGGGATTCAAGGAATACAGCAGGTTGTCCGAACAGGACGCGGACGCGGAAGCCGTCATGCAGGGCGTGCAACGTGCGACGCGGGTGGCGCTGGCGCGTGAGGAAGAAAAGCTCGAAACGCATCTGCCGTTTCTTGCCACGGTCGGATCCACCAGCCCCTATGTCGGCCTGTTCGGCACCGTGTGGGGAATCATGAACTCCTTCCGCAGCCTCGCGAACATGACGCAAGCGACGCTGGCGTCGGTCGCACCCGGTATTTCCGAGGCGCTGGTCGCCACTGCGATGGGTCTGTTCGCGGCCATTCCGGCGGTGATCGGTTACAACCGCTTCTCGGCGCGAGCCGAATTGCTGATGACGCGATACGAAACGTTCACCGAAGAACTGACGAGCATCCTCTACCGCGCGGTGCACACGAAGCGATGAACTCACAACGTCCGAACCGCCGTAAACCGATGTCCGACATCAACGTCGTGCCGTACATCGACGTGATGCTGGTGCTGCTGGTGATCTTCATGGTGACGGCGCCGATCCTGACGCAGGGTGTGCAGGTCGATCTGCCGAAGGCGCCGTCGGAGCCGGTGTCCGAGCATCAGGAAGATCCGTTCGTCGTCACGATGCGGCAGGACGGTGCTCTGTTCGTCAATCTGGGTGTTCGCAAATCGACCGAAGGCACGCGCGTGACGATCTTCTCGCTGGAGGAGCAGGCAGCGAAGATTCTCGGTACGCGCCCTGACGCCCCTGTTTACGTGCGCGCGGATCATCGGCTCGACTACGGTCAGGTCGTCCGCGTCATGACCGTTCTGCAGAAGGCCGGCGCGAAAAGCGTCGGACTGATCACGGACCCGCCGGACGTCGGCTGACGGCATGGATGGCGAGGGTCGCAACTACGGGATGTCGTTCGTGCTTGCGGTGCTCGTGCACGCGGCCGTGGCATCGATGTTGTGGATGAACTGGACGCCGATCGCGAAAGACTCGCTGCTGGTGCGACCGAACATCGTGAAGGCCGAGCTGATCGTGATGGAGGCGCCGAAGCCGAAAGCCACACCGAAGCCCGCGCCGCTGGCGCCGCCCGTGGAGACGAAACCGAAGCCCGAGCCGAAGCCGGAACCGAAGCCCGAGCCGAAGCCGGAGCCCAAACCGAAGCCGGATCCGACGCCAAAGCCGGAACAGAAGCCGAAGCCGGATACCGCCAAAGAAGCGGCGGCAAAAGCGCAAGCGGAAAAGAAGAAGAAGCTCGACAGCCTCGCCGATGCGTCGTTCAGCGACGCGATGGCGCGCGAGACCGAAGTGATGTCCGAGGACAAGAACGAGCAGGCCGCGCAGACCTACGCGCAAGGCATCTATCAACTGATCGTGACGAACTGGTCGCGACCGCCGTCGGCGCGCAACGGCATGCAGACCAAGCTGCTCGTGGAACTGGTGCCTACCGGTGACGTCGTCAACGTCACGATCGTGTCGTCGAGCGGCAATGAAGCGTTCGACCGTTCGGCCGAACAGGCGGTGCGGAAAGTCGGCAAGTTCGACGTGCCGAAAGACTCCAAGCTGTTCGAAAAGTACTTTCGCCGGTTTCCGGTGCTGTTCAACCCAGAGGATTTGCTACGTTGAAGAACCGACTCCTGGCCGCTGTTGCGGCGTTGCTGTTTGCGTCACCTCTCGCGGCGGAGATCACGATTCAGATCGATCGAGGCTACGACAATCCGAAGAAGATCGGCGTAGTGCCGTTCGGCGTCGGCCCCGGCGTGCAGGGCGTAGAAAACCCGAACGCCATCATCGCGTTCGACCTCGCTCGCAGCGGTCAATTCTCGCCGACACCGCCCGAGAACATGCTGAGCATGCCGACCGCACCGAAGGACGTGTTGTTCCGCGACTGGCGCGTGCTCGGCGTGGAGTACGTCGTGATCGGGCGCACCGAAGTGGCGGCTGACGGCAACCTGGCGGTCTCCTACTACCTGTTTGACGTTCTGAACGAACGGCAGCTCGCTAACGAGACCTTCACGGCGCCGCCCACCGCCCTGCGCGACATGGCGCACCTGGTGTCCGATGCGGTGTACGAAAAGCTCACCGGCATTCCGGGCGCCTTCTCCACGCGCATCATCTACGTGCTGGCGCGCGACCTCGGCACCAAGGACGTGAAGTTCAATCTCGAAATGGCCGACGCCGACGGCGCGCGACCGCGCACGTTGCTCGAGAGCCGCGAACCGATTCTGTCAGCGGCGTGGTCGCCGGATGGAAAGAAGGTGGCCTACGTTTCGTTCGAGGGCGGCAAGCCGTCGATCATCCTGCAGGAAATCGCCACCGGGCAACGCTCCAAACTGACGGATTTTCCCGGTTTGAACAGCGCGCCGGCGTTCTCTCCCGACGGGAAACAGCTGGCGATCGTGCTGTCGCGCGACGGCGATCCCGAGATCTACACGATGAACATCGCAACGCGCGAGTTGAAGCGCATCACGCGACAGCGCGGCATCGATACCGAGCCGAGTTGGACCGCCGACGGAAAGAGCCTGATCTTCACATCCGACCGCGGCGGTAAACCGCAGATCTATCAGATCGAACTCGCAACCGGCATGACCCAACGACTGACCTTCGACGGCGACTACAACGCGCGCGGTCGAATGCTGCCCGACGGCAAACACCTCGTCTTCGTGCACCGGAACGACGGTGTGTTTCACATTGCTGTGATGGATCTGCAGCGCGGTCGATTGATGGTGCTGACGTCGACGTCGCTCGACGAATCGCCGTCGATTGCGCCGAACGGCACGATGCTTATCTATGCGACGCAGGATCGAGGCCGCGGTATACTCGCCGTCGTTTCGATCGACGGCAGCGTGAAGTACCGATTGCCGTCGTCAGTCGGAGACGTCAGAGAGCCGGCATGGTCCCCCTTCTTGAATCGTACCCGCAGCTAGTGTCGTATCCCGATTTCGATAAACACCCAGGTTCACTTGGCCCGTCAGCGGCTGGATTAGGAGATAAATGAAGATGCAACACCACTGGTTCCGTCACCTATCGGTCGTCGCGTTCGCGCTGGTAATGGCCGCATGCTCGAGCTCGGGAAAGAAAGAGCAGCACCCGGAGCCGTTGCCGGGAAGCGAGCAACCAGGCGTTACCGCGCCGGCGCAGTCCGATTCCGAGATCGGGCGTTCGGTAGATGCCAGCGGCAATCCGATCAACCCGCAAACGGGTGTGGCGCTCACGCGTGTGTTCTACTTCGACTACGACAAAGCCGTTCTGCAGCCGGAATCGCTGGCGATTCTCGAACAGCACGCTGCGTTCCTGAAGAACAGCCCCGACCGGCGCGTAACGATCGACGGCTTCACCGACGAACGCGGTACGCGCGAATACAACCTCGCGCTGGGTGAACGCCGCGCCGATGCGGTTGCGACGTTCCTCGTGTCGCAAGGGGTGCGTCGTTCGCAGATCGACGTGGTCAGTTATGGCGAAGAACGTCCGGCCGATCCGGGCCATAGCGAATCCGCGTGGGCGAAGAACCGGCGCGCGGAACTCGTTTACCACTGATCCCATGACGCGGTTCTCCCTAACTGTCTCCATCTGCGCGGCTCTTGCGACGCAGATCGCGGTAGCGGCTGCGCCGGTGGTCGAGTCGCAGGGCAGTAGCCCCTCGTCGACGCGCTCCTCGAGCGCGTCGTCGGTCCCGTCGACTTCGTCGTCTTCCTCCAGCGGCGTTCGCGCCTACGGCGCCGACCAGGCGCAGATCGTCGCAAGCGAAGCGCCGCGGTCGAGTTCGCCACCCCCCAGCAGTTCGGTCAGCGCGGCAGGCGGCGGGTCGAATGCGAGCTCGATGTTCCAGCAGTTCCAGCAGGTTCAGGACGACGTGGCCGAGCTGCGAGGCATCGTCGAGGAACAGAGTCACCTGATCGAACAGCTGCAGGCGCAACAGAAGGAGCAGTACCTCGATCTGGACCGCCGCTTGTCGTCGCTTCAGGGAGGAGGTGGTCAAACGACTTCTCCGTCGTCGGGCAGCGGATCGGTCGTCGACGCCGGCGGACCCATGACGGGACCGACCACCGCTGGACCGACCACCGCGAGCGGCAACGCGGAACAGGATGCATACACGGCGGCATACAACTCGGCCAAAGCGAACCGGTTCGCCGAAGCGATCGCCGCCTTCAATCAGTTGCTCGTGATGTATCCGAAGGGCAAGTACGCCGGCAACTCGTACTACTGGCTCGGCGAGCTGTATCTGAAGCTACCGGAACCGGCGCTCGAAAAGTCG
>DATJGR010000144.1:0-5205 GCA_035494855.1 Pseudomonadales bacterium
TACTTCGATGCGCAGAGCGAATTCGAAGTGGGGCGATCGATGGTGGGCGATCTGTTGCGCGAAGCGCACGTACATGCGCCGTTCGAAACGCTCGAAGTCACGCGTAAGGACAGCCTCGATCTCACCGACGACGATCGCGAGGCGATCCGCCGCGCCATCGCCGCAGCGCCGAACGCGCGTGTCGTCGTTACACACGGCACGGACACGATGACGAAGACCGCCGGCCTGCTGCGGTCGATCGGCGACAAGACCATCGTGCTGACCGGCGCGCTGTCGCCTGCGCGGTTCGCGAACACCGACGCGGCGTTCAACGTGGGAATGGCGTTCGCGGCCGTTCAGACGTTGCCGGCCGGCGTCTACATCGCGATGAATGGCCAGGTGTTCGACGCAGCGCGCGTCCGCAAAGACCGCGCGACGAATCGCTTCGTCGCGATCTGATTCGCTCGACGCCGGTTCACGGCGTCAGCTTGAAGTCGACCTTCGCCGTTGCACCGGCGGTATCCACCGGTTTGCCGTCGACGTATTGCGGCGCGTAACGCCAGCCTTTCACCGCGTCGAGCCCCGGCTGGCCGAACGCGTCGCTGCCTTGCGTGTCGAGCAACCTGGCGTCGCGCACGAAGCCGGATGCGTCGATCGTGAACTCGACCGACGCCGACCCCTCGCGACCCTTGGCCGCCTCCGGATACTGCGGGTCGGTTCGATACAGCGGCGCGGGCGGCGTGGCGTCTTTCCACGGATCGAGTCTGCCGACCGCAACGCAATGCGGCGTCGCCTTCTCCGAATCACCGAGTTGTTCGTACACGCTGACGAGGAGTACGTGCGATGCGAGTACGAGCGGATTCGCCGCGGTGTCGCCGAGCGCGGTGAGCACCTGGTTGAAGTACGGTTCCGCGGCGCGCGGCTTGGCAATTGCCAACTGATACTTGCCCATCCACAACGCCGCGATCAGCAGCCGCGGATCGTTCGCGGCGATCTGTTTGCGATACTGCGAATACGCGTCGTCGAGGTAGCGTTGCGATTCTGCGACGTTGCCGTCGCGCAGCAAATGGATACCGGCTTCGAGATTGAGATGCGCCAGCAGAAGGTCGTCAGGCTTGACGTATTTGCGCGCGAGGTCGAGCGCCTGATCGTATAAGGCATTTCTCACCTTGCCGTCCCACGCACCGGTTGCGTCCGCGCGCGCCATGAGCGGGTCGATTACTTCGCGCGCGTCCGTGCCGTACACGCGCTGATACAGCTCGATGGCTTTGTCGAATGTCTTGACGGCTTCTTTGCGGTGCCCCGTTTTGTTGTACGTTTCGCCGAGGTTGAGCGCGAGTGCGGCGGTGTTCGTGTGGCTCTCACCATAGATCTGCAGACCCAACTGATAAGCGCGTTCGGCGTACGGGAGCGCGTCCTCGCTCTTACCTTCGTCACTCAGTTGCTTGAAGGTTCTGTAAGCCTCGGCAAATTCCGCTTTCGCGGCTGCGGGGTCGCTGGACGCTTCCTCGGCGGCGTAGGCGTGACCGGTCATCGAGAGCACGACGGCCAGATAAATGGCACGAAACATCGTCGGACTCGTCCCTGAAAGGCCCTTAGTCTAGTGCGGAACGGGAAGGGTGGTAGACTCCGGCGGTCCGGCCGCTGCGGAGTGGAACATGAGCTACGACCTCGTCATCAAGAACGGCACCGTGATCGATGGGTCCGGCGCGCCGCGCTACCGCGCTGACGTCGCGGTGGCGAACGGCCGCATCGCCGCGATCGGTCGCGTCGACAGCACAGCGAAGCAGACGATCGACGCCGAGGGCCACGTCGTGACGCCGGGTTTCGTCGACGGCCATACCCACATGGATGCCCAGGTGTTCTGGGACCCGATCGGCTCGTGCTCGTGCTATCACGGTGTGACGACCGCCGTGATGGGTAACTGCGGTTTCACGCTGGCGCCGTGCAAATCCGAAGACGCCGATTTCGTGTTCCGCAACCTGGAACGTGCAGAAGACATTTCGCGCGAGTCGATGCTGACCGGTATCAAGTGGAGCTGGGAGTCGTTCCCGCAATTCCTCGACACCGTGGACGGCTTGCCGAAGGGCATCAACTACGCCGGCTACATGGGCCACTCGGCGCTGCGCACCTATGTGATGGGCGAGCGCGCGTTCACCGAAACGGCGAACGACGACGATCTGAAGAAGATGTGCGCGCTGACGAAAGACGCGCTTAAAGCCGGCGCCATCGGATTCTCCACGTCGCGCACGCACAACCACATCACCGCTGACGAGCGTCCCGTTGCGAGCCGCGTGGCCGATTGGCGCGAAGTGCGGGCAATCGTGAATGCCATGGGCGAACTCAACGCCGGCATCTTCGAAATCGCGGGTGAAACGGTGGGGCGCGATCCGGAGCGCGTGCGGGAGTACTTCGATCGGTTGAAGAATCTCGCGGTCGAATCGCGCGTGCCGATCACCTTCGGTATGTTCTCGGTGCGCGTCGCGCCGGAACTGTGGCGGCCTTACTACGACCTCGCCGACGAAACGGCGGCGGCCGGTGGCCGCATGGCCATTCAGGCGCACTCGCGCGCCTTGAACGTACTGTTGTCGTTTGAAGGCAACACACCGTTCGACAAGTGGGACGTGTGGAAAGACATCCGCAATCTTCCGCTCGCCGAGCAGAAAGCGAAGTTGCGCGATCCGTCGATCAAGCGCGCGCTCGTCGACGTGGCGAAAGCACCGTACAAAGGTCCGCGCATCGTCGGTGCGGAAGCGCGTCCACCGGATTGGGACTGGGTGTACCTGATGGATACGATGTCGAACGATCCGAAGCGGATGTCGGACGTCGCGCGCGAACGCGGCGTGCATCCGGTGGAGGCGATGATCGACATTGCGCTCGAGCACGACTTCAAGGTGTTCTTCCGCCAGCCGATCGCCAACGAGAATCAGGACCACGTGCTCGAAATGATGAAGCACCCGCGTTCGCTGGTGACGTTCTCCGATTCGGGCGCGCACGTTTCGCAGATCATGGACAGCTCGCTGCAGACGCACCTGCTGTCGCATTGGGTGCGCGAGAAACAGGCGTTCACGCTGGAAGAAGCGGTGCGTCTGATCACGTATGACACCGCAACGCAGTGGGGCCTGCACGACCGCGGTCTGTTGCGCGTCGGCCTCGCAGCGGATTTCGCGGTATTCGACCCGGATACGGTGGCGCCGCGTATGCCCGATGTCGTGCACGATCTGCCGGGCGGCTCGAAGCGCTTGAAGCAAACGGCCGACGGCATGCTGGCCACGGTGGTCGGTGGCCAGGTGCTGCTTTCGAACAACGAACACACCGGCGCCTTGCCAGGACGCTTGATTCGCGGTCCGCTCGCGCAATAGCGCGGCGGCGTGGGAGGAAACATGACGCATGATCTGGTGATTCGAGGCGGACGTGTGATCGACGGCACGGGCGCGGCGGCGCGCAATGCCGACGTCGCGGTGGAAAACGGCAAGATCGTCGCGGTGGGCGCGGTATCGGGTTCCGGGCGGCGCGAGATTTCGGCCGCTGGCGCCATCGTCACACCTGGCTTCGTCGACATCCACACGCACTACGACGGACAGGCAACGTGGGCGTCGCGCATGTCGCCCTCCAATCACCATGGCGTGACCACGGTGGTGATGGGCAACTGCGGCGTCGGCTTCGCACCGGTGAAGCGCGCCGATCACGATCTGCTGATCGAATTGATGGAAGGCGTCGAAGACATTCCAGGTGCCGCACTGCACGAAGGCCTCTCGTGGGACTGGGAGACGTTCCCGCAGTATCTCGACTATCTGTCGAAGCGCCGTTTCGACATGGACATCGCCGCGCAGCTGCCGCACGCCGCGCTGCGCGTATACGTGATGGGTGAACGCGGCGCAAACCGCGAACCTGCTACGGCGGAAGACATCGCGCAGATGCGCGTGCTTGCGCGCGAAGCAGCGGCCGCGGGCGCGATCGGCTTCTCGACGTCGCGCACGCTGAATCACCGCAGCAGCAAAGGCGCGCCGACGCCGTCGCTGACGGCCGAGGTGGACGAACTGGTCGGTATCGCACTCGGCCTGAAGGACGCGGGGCACGGCGTGCTGGAGCTGATCTCCGATTTCGGTGATCTCGAGGAAGAGTTCGGCATCGTAGAGCGGATGTCGGCAGCGAGCGGCCGCCCCATCTCGATCTCGTTGGCGCAGGGCTTGTCGCCGAACGGTTGGAAGAAGATCCTCAGCCGGATCCAGAACAACGTCGGTGCAGGACGCGTGATGCGCGGCCAGGTGGCGCCGCGTCCGATCGGCATCGTGCTGGGACTTTCGACCACGCTGAATCCGCTGCTGATGCGGCCTTCTTATTCCGCGATCGCTAAGCTGCCGCTGGCCGAGCGTCTGGCAAAGCTCAAGGACCCTGCGGTCAAGGCGAAGATCCTCGCGGAAGAACCCGCACCCGCATTCGAACGGATGAAGCGACTGGTCGCCGACTTCGACCGAATCTGGATGATGAACGATCCACCGGACTACGAACCGGCGCCGGAAGACGCCATCGGCCCGCGCGCCCGCGCGCTCGGTCGCGCGCCGCTCGAGTATGCCTACGACCTGCTGCTGCAACGCGATGGCCGCCAGCTGTTGTTCACGCCGTTCGCGAATTACGCAGAATTCAATCTCGACTGCTGTCGCGAAATGATCCTGAGCGACGACTGCGTGATGGGGCTTGGTGACGGCGGCGCGCACGTCGGCACGATCTGCGACGCGAGTTTCTCGACGTATCTTCTCGCGCATTGGGGCCGCGATCGGACGCGCGGCGAACGCATCGATCTCGCGACACTGGTGAAGCGTCAGACGCGCGACACGGCACGCGCGGTGAACCTGCTGGACCGCGGTGTGATCGCAGCCGGGATGAAAGCGGATCTGAACGTCATCGACTTCGACAACCTGCGCGTTCGCGCGCCGGAGATGATCAAAGACCTTCCTGCCGGCGGATCCCGGCTGGAACAACGCGCAGACGGTTATCTCGCGACGATCGTCAGCGGCGAAGTGACATACCAGAACGGCGAGGCCACTGATGCATTGCCGGGCCGATTGGTGCGTTGACATCGCGCCTGTGTCAATCTGTTAGAGAGTTCTCACGCGCCCGTAGCTCAGTTGGATAGAGCACCTGGCTTCGAACCAGGTGGCCGGCGGTTCGAGCCCGTCCGGGCGCGCCAAACAACTAACGGTGAAGACGCGGTGGCGACGTCGC
>DATJGR010000145.1:0-32793 GCA_035494855.1 Pseudomonadales bacterium
ACCTGCGCCTTTTCCTCAGACGACGCCAGACGCGCGCGCAGCCTCAACGTGTTCTCCTTCACCTGCACCTCGATGTCCGGATGCGCGACCAGGTTGTAATACCACACCGGGTTCTTGGGTGCGCCACCGAGCGATGCCACCAGAATCACGCCGTCGCCGTTGGGCACGTACATCAGCGGCACGTCGCGCCACCTGCCGGACCGCGCGCCCTGCATGCGCACCACGCAGATGTCGCTGGCACCCATCTTTCCCATGATGCGGCCACCGGTCATCCGGTACACGCTCGCGTTGAGTGCCGCAAACAGTTTGAGAATCGGGTTCGCCATCTCGTCCCCCTAGTCGGGCTTGTTGGGCGATATAGTAGATGTTCCGCATGCGTGTGGTCACCGAGTGATGCTGAGCGAGCGACAGCGCGACGACTGGACGAACAACGGCTTTTTCCTGCTGAACGGATTCGTCGAGCGGCCGATCACCGACGAGCTGCTTCACGCGGCGGAAGAAATGGCCGATCGCGTCGATGCGGGCGTGCCGATCGGCGACGCATACACCGTTCTGGAATCGGCGCTGGCCGCACCCGGCAAACCGTTGTCGGCGCAGTTGTCGAAGATCTTTCGCGTGCATCGCACGGAACCGGTGTTCCGGCACTTTGCCAGGAACTCTCGAACACTCGATCCGATTCGCGCGCTGCTCGGCGACAACGTCGACTGCTTCCTGTCGCAGTTCATCTTCAAACTGCCCGGCGCGCTGGGGCAGCCGTGGCACCAGGATGCGTTCTACTTCCCGCACGAAGGTCCACCCGCGGTCGGTTTGTGGATTGCGGTAACCGAAGCCACCATGACCAACGGCCCGCTGTGGGTGCTGCCGGGCTCGCACGCGGAACCGGTGCACCGCGTGCAGCGGGATGCACGGGAGCACGCTTTGGCGGGCTATGTGGAAATCGTCGATCAGGACTTCGCGGCCGCGGTGCCGGTGTTGATGCAGGCGGGCGACGCGCTGGTATTTCACAGCCACCTGATGCACAAATCGACTGACAACGTTTCGAAGGGGCGACGGGCGGCAATGGTCTATCATTTCGCCGATGCGGCCACCATCGATCGAACGGAGGAGCGGTACGGGCGTCCGGCACCCAATGTCGACTGGATGCCGGTGCTACGCGGGGGACGTCCCGTCGACTAGCCCTGCGTCGTTCGCCACCGCGTCGTCGTCTACGTGGCCCGTTCTGCGGTGGCGCTCGTCGAGTTGTCGCCGGATTTCGGCGTGCGACTCGCGGGTGATCCTGTAGCGCGATATCAACGAGAACGGCAGTAGATACAGCAGCGGCAGCGCGATACCTGCGATGACACCGAGCATTTTGATGGTGTGTGGATCCACCGTTTCCGGTGAGGCGCCGCGCGGAAAGCTCACTACGTAATCCAGCAACAGTCCGCCCAGCAACACGCCGAGGCCAGAGGTCGCTTTCGCCGAGAACGACAACGCCGCCGAAAATACGCCTTCCTGACGGCGCCCTGTGGTCAGTTCTTGAGCGTCGAGTGCGTCCGCCACCATCGATACGAACATGATGCCCACGACGGTCACGACGCAGATGCGAATGACCTCGTTACCGACCAACAGCGGAAGCAGAAGCGGCGAACCGTTCGGCGGTAGCACGTCGAGGAAGCGCAAGCCGATCATCGCGGCGCCGTTTGCGACGAGGAACAGCATGCCGACGATTACGAGACGCTTTTTGTCGAAGCGCGCCTGCATGAACGGCGTGATGGCAAACGCAACCATGAATCCGAGAATCGCCAGCGCTAGCCAGCGCAGGTCTTCGCCGCGCAGCTCCCAGAAATACGTCTGAATATAGATGTTGAGCGCCTCGACCGTTCCTGCGATGGCCGACGACGTGAGCAGCGTGATGAACAACACCAGAAAATCGCGATTACGCAACGCGAGCAACACTTCGGCCAACACGCGCTTCAAGGAGAACGGCAACGGCGATGCGGTGGGCTGCAGCAGGTAAGGGATCTCGCGGCGCGTCAAGTGCGTCGTAATCAACGCGGAGGCCGCCACGAGAAAGCCGAGGATCGGTGCAAACAGGTGATAGGCCGCCGGGTTCAGTTGCCCCTTCGCAAACTCCGGGGTGCTCGGGAAGATGAAGCTCCACGTACAGAACGCAAACACGACACCACCGATCCAGCCCACCAGGAAACGAAACGTCACGATCGCGGTCCGCTCCATATAATCGTCGGAGAATTCTGCGAACAGCGCATTCCAGGGTACGACGTAGAAGGCCATGGAGATCCGCGCCGCCACCGAGAACGCGACGAGCCACGCAAACAGCTCCATCTCCGACAGACCCGGCGGCGGGGAGAAAACCAGATAGAGAAACATTCCGAGCGGGACCGACGCCGCGTACATCAGCGGATGACGTCGACCGAGTCGCGTGCGCAGATTGTCCGAGAACGAACCGACCATTGGATCGGCAACCGCGTCGATGGCGAGCGCGACCATGATCGCGGCGGATGCGAGCATCGCGCGCACGCCAAGGACCTGGTTGTAGTAGAACAGCAGAAACGTGTTGAACGCGAAGTTCTTGTACGTGTCCGGAAGGGCGCCGATGCCCTGATAGATCTTCGTGGAGAACGGAAGGCGTCCGACGCGCGTCATCGCCCGGGTGTACTGCGGTGCGTCCAAGTGCCTTGATCTCTCGCATGCAACGGGACCGGATCATACCCGAGATCTTGGTTATCATTGCGCCTTCGCCTCTGGAGCCACGCATGGCTGCTGCGGACATCGTCATCGGCGCCGAAGACAAACAGCCGGTGTTGCAACTCGGCGCGATGAGCAATCGACACGGACTCATCGCCGGTGCGACCGGCACGGGCAAAACAGTCACGCTGCAAGTGCTTGCCGAAGGGTTTTCGCGCATGGGCGTGCCGGTGTTCGCGGCTGACGTGAAAGGCGATCTCTCCGGCATCGCGGCGCCCGGCAAACCGAACAGGGAAACCGATCGACGCCTCGGACTGATTCCGCATGAGGGGTATCAGCAGCGCGGATATCCAGTCGCGTTCTGGGACGTTTATGGGAAGTCGGGTCATCCGGTGCGGACGACGGTGTCCGAAATGGGTCCGTTGGTGCTCGCGAACCTGCTCGAGCTGAACGACACGCAGAGCGGCGTGCTGTATGCGGCGTTCCGCATTGCCGACGAGCAGGGTCTGCTGCTGCTCGATCTCAAAGATCTGAAAGCCCTGCTCGCGTGGATGGTGGAGCAGAGCGCGGAACTGCGCGCGGCGTACGGCAACATCACCTCGGCATCGGTCGGCGCGATTCAACGCGGTCTGCTCGTGCTGGAAGAGCAGGGCGCCGATCGGCTGTTCGGCGAACCTGCGGTTTCGCTGTCGGATCTGATGCAGACTGATTTCTCCGGGAACGGCGTGGTGAGCCTGCTCGATGCGACGCAACTCGTGCAGACCGCGCCGCGCGTTTACGCAGCCTTGCTGCTGTGGTTGATGTCGGAACTGTTCGAAGATCTGCCCGAGGCGGGCGACTCCGACCGTCCGAAACTGGTGCTGTTCTTCGACGAAGCGCATCTGTTGTTCAACGGCGCGCCGAAGCCGCTGGTGGACAAAATCGAACAGGTGGTGCGGCTCATCCGCTCCAAGGGCGTCGGCGTGTATTTCGTGTCGCAGAGTCCGCTCGACATTCCCGAGAGCGTGCTCGGCCAACTCGGCCTGAAGGTGGAACATGCATTGCGCGCGTTCACGCCGAAAGACCGGCAGGTGATCAAGTCGGTTGCACAGGGATTTCGCGCAAAACCCGGTGTAGACGTGGAACGCATCGTCACCGAACTCGAAACCGGTGAAGCGCTCGTCTCGGCGCTCGATGCGAAAGGTGCGCCGCAACCGGTGTCGCGCGCATTGATCGCGCCGCCCGAATCGCGCATCGGCCCGCTCGACGCCACCGAACGCGCAGACCGCATCGCGCGGTCGCCGTTCAAAGGCAAATACGATCAGGGCATAGATCGCGAATCGGCGTTCGAATTGCTGAAAGCGCGGGCGGATCGCGCCAGCGCAGGCGCCGCCGCGGAGAAGGCACAAGCGGCCGCGGCGCGCGACGCGAAAGCCGCCGCGCCGAAACCGGGCGCCGGTCGTTCGCGCCAGTCCGCCGGCGAAGCGATGATGGCGAGCGCCGCGCGCGCCATCGGCAGCTCGTTGGGGCGCCAGTTGATTCGGGGAATACTCGGGTCGCTGCGGAAGTGACCCTCGACAGATCGACCACGCGTGGCTAGGTACTACTTCTTCTCGCGGAATCTCGCGAAGCGGCGGCCGGAGTTCAACCGCATCGGTTGGCGCATCGAAGCATGGGCGATCGGCGCGTTCATCGGCGTGTTGCGTCTGCTGCCGCTCGAAACCGCCGTGCGACTCGCGCACCGGACGTTCGCCGCGGTCGGTCCGCGTTCCGGCAAGCGCGTGCGGGTGCTGCGCAATCTGCTGGTGGCATTCCCCGATCGCACCGAAGCAGAGCGCAACCGTCTGATCAAAGACATCTTCGGCTACGTCGGCGTCGCGCTCGCCGAGATTGCACATCTCGACAACATCTGGAGAGACCGCGCCCGGCGCATCGAGTTCGTGAAAGCGCCGGAGCTCCGCTTTCTGAAGGAGACCGGCAAACCGGCGGTGCTCGTCACTGCGCACATCGGTCCCTGGACGCTGACCAACTTCGTTGCCGGCGAGTACGGGTTCCCGCTGTCGATCGTCTACGCGCCCGAATCGAATCCGTATGTGCACGACATGATGCTGCGGCTGCGCAGCGCGTTGCCGGTAAAACTGCTCGCGCGCGACAACAGCATGCGGGTGCTCATGGCAGAGTTGTCGCACGGTCGGACGATCGGCCTCGGCTCAGACGTGCGCCTCGATTCGGGCGAGATGATCCCGATGTTCGGGCACGGCATGCCGACCAACACCGTTCCGGCGCGGCTCGCCCTGCGTTTCGACTGCGAACTGGTGCCGACGCGTGCAGAGCGTCTGCCCGGCGGACGTTATCGGATCACGCTGTATCCGCCCGTGCTTCCTGACGACGGCATCGAAGGCGCCGCGGCGCAGGCGTCGAACATGACCGCGAAGCTGAACCGCCAGTTCGAACAGTGGATAAGCGAAACGCCCGGCGAGTGGCTGTGTCTCGCCCGTCGCTGGCCGAAGGAAGTGGAGCGCGCCGCCGAGCAGGCCGCGCAAGCATCCGCCGATCGGCCCGCTGACAGGCCGGCGCGGCCCCCCGCGTCTTGAATCTCATGCCGGCGATCTCGCGCTTGGACGGGCGGCGATGGCCCGGTTGATCTTCGCGAGCGCGCTCGACCGTCAGGCGAAACGCTATGCGTGGTTGCGCGTAGTGCTGTTCCAGATCGAATCGTTCATCGTGCATCTGTTCTGGTGGTCGTTTCGGGCGATGTCGCCGAAACGCGCCGCGCGGATGGGCCGGTTCGTGGTCGGCGCGCTCGGTCCGCGTTCCTCGAAGGCAAGACTCGTGATCGACAACCTGCGGATCGCGTTTCCGCAACTCGAGCGGCCGGCGATCGACGATCTGGCGAAGCGGACGTGGCGCAACATCGGTCTCGTGTTCGGCGAATACCCGCACCTCGACCGGATCGCGCGTTCGAAAGACAGGCTGGAGGTGGTGGACCTTTGCAATCTCGACGTGTATCGACGGCGCGAACGCCAGGCGATCTTCTTCGGTGCGCATCTGTCGAACTGGGAGATCATGGCGTTGGCACTGGCGCGCGAAGGCGTGCCGCTGCTGGCGCTGCACGCACCGCTGCAGAATCGCCACCTCGGGAAACTGTTGGATCGCGCGCGCGAACAACTCGGTTGCAGGATGCTCGGACGCGGAGAGTCGATGCGCGCGCTGATCAACCAGGTGCGCGAAGGGGGCAGCCTGGGGCTGCTGCTCGACTTGTCGATAGACGACGGCGAGCCGGTGCCATTCTTCGGACATCCGATGTCCACGTCGTTGACGCCGGCACGGATGGCTCAGCGCTACGGCTGCGACATCATTCCGATGCGCACCGAACGCCTCGGCGAGGCGCGTTTCCGCGTCACCGCGTATCCGGCAGTGCCGTTGGACGCAACCGGTGAAGACGAGCACGCCAGGGCGATCGAAGTGACAACGCGGCTCAACGCGTTGATGGCGCAATGGATCCGCGAACAGCCGGACGAGTGGATGTGCGCGAACCGACGCTGGGAGAAAGCCCTGCATCGATCGTTGCCGAAGTGATGGGTTAGAATTCTCGGGCCAGGGATGGAAGCATACATTCGATGAACGTTCTGCTAGTCATACTCGGTGTACTCGTCGCGTTCGGCGCCGTCGGTGCAGGGCTGGTCCAGCGCTTCGAGAAAATGCCGAGCAAGAAGAAGAAGAAGCTCTTCACCAAGACCATCAACGAGGTGTACACGTGGTTCGAAGACCACGGCCTCATGCGTCGCAACCCGCCTTACATCCGCGACTACCATCGCGAGTACCCCGAACTGAAAGTGCTCGAAGACAACCACGCCATCGTTCAGAAGGAGTGCCTCGAGCTATTGAACATCAAGGAGCGTCTCACCGACGTGCGCGCACTCGGCGCCGGCTACACCGAAGGCGGCATCCACACCGCGAAGTGGAAAGCGTTCATGTTCAAGTCAGGCGACTTCCTCGAAGAAAACTGCCGCCTCGCACCGCAGACAGCCGCGCTGATCAAACGCATTCCCGGTGTATACACGGCCTTCTTCTCGGTGCTCGATCCACACCAGGAAATCACGCCGCACTGGGGTTATTACAAAGGCTTCCTGCGCTATCACCTCGGCGTGCGGATTCCGTACAACAACGAGAACAAGCAGTGCTGGCTGCGAGTGAACGGCGATCGCGCGCAGAACGCGCTGCTGGACAAAGACCAGATCGTGAACGGCGAGCGCTACTTCTGGAAGAACGGCGAAGGCATCATTTTCGACGACAATTATCTGCACGACGCCGCCAACGAATCCGACGAGGTGCGAGTGGTGCTGTGGCTCGACCTGCGCCGCAAGATGCCGTTCTACATCATGCCGCTGAACCGGCTGTGCCTGTGGCTGGTGTATCGCGACAAGTCGGTGGAGAAGATCCGCCGCGGCGCGCTGATCGGCGCCGAAATGCCGGCTAATCGCGCAGCGTGAACCCGGCCGGCGTGCGGCCGGTATAACCTACGGGCCCCCGCGAGGTATCGAACGCGATCGCGAGTTCCGCCTCGCCCGTCGCGATGCTCACCGCGTCTGCGAGGCCGAGTGCAGACATCATCGTCTGCAGCGGCGCCTGATCCGGCACGCGGAGCCTCATCGACAGCAACCGACCGACGCCCGGGGACGTGGTTGCCGGATGCGCCGACGCGAACCAGTCGATGAAGAACGGTGCGAGCCCGCCATAGCGATGATCCTTCAGGCCGAACAGCTCCCATTCGAGCTTCGCCGCATTCGGCGGCGTGCGCGACATGCGCTGTACCGGGGTCGGCGTCCAGCCCAGGTCGCGTAGACGCTGCGCCAGCGCTGCCGTGCCGCTGCATCGAACCGCCCAGTGCATCAACGTCGGCTTCGGCAGCTGCGCCATCGGCTGCGACATCGGCGTGGCGGGTTGTGCCGGGTCGGGGGCGATGATCTCGAGGTAGCTGCCGCCGTCGAATGCCACCAACGCGTTATGGGTGCCACGACCGGCGTGCGCGCCGCCGAACGCCGGCCGCACGCCGGTGGCCGCTTCGAAATCGTCGCAGGCGCGCGGCAGGTCAGGGGCGGCGAGTACGAAGTGGTCGACGTGACAAGCTATCGAGTTCAAAACGGCACTCCAACGGCGCGACAGAGGAACTTCATCAACGGCGTCGCGGCTTCGAAGCGCTTGGCGACGCGCGCCGCAAAATCCGTGCGGAACAACTCGGCGTCGTCGAACGGACGGGTCGCGATGAAGTCGGTTCGTTTGATGTCGTCGATCATAGGATGATCGACGGGATAGCCGCGCGGTGGTCGCTTCAGCGCGCCGCCGTCGAGCGAGTACGTTTTCGCAACGGCATCGCGCGCGCTCTTCCAGGCAGACGCGCGCTCGACGATCGCTGTGCGAATTCCGGCGAGCGAGTCGGGATCGGGCCGCCACATTCCGGCGCCGATGAAATGAGCGCCCGGCTCGATGTGCAGGTAGTAGCCCGGCGCGTGCACGTCTTTTCCCTGGGTGTGGCGGAACTGTATGCCGACATTGGTTTTGTACGGCGTCTTGTCGCGCCCGAAGCGCGTATCGCGGAACACGCGCATCAACGAGCCGCCCATCTTTTTCGCGACCGCCTCGAATTCCGGGGCGATCCGGTCGAGCAGCGGTCCCATCGCGACGATGAAGTCGAGCGCCGGTTCGCGCACGAGACGCTCGTAGCGGTGCTTGTTCTCGGCGAACCAGTCGCGCTCGTTGTTCTGTGCGAGTTCGTCGAGGAAGCCGAGGAGGCTCGGATCGAATCCTTTGAAGGACATGAGCGTGCGTCTGGAACGGGCGTGGCGCCAAATGTACCACCGGTGGCACGATCGCAAGGGTCCACCATTGCGCGTTCGAAGGCGCGTTCTTTGGGCGCATCGGGAGAGCAGCGATGACCGACGAGACGCGTCCTGCGCCGTTGCGGATGGTTGCGACCGGCCTTGGCGCGCTCCTCGTGACCGGAATCGCGTCCGGCATCTGGGGCGCACTGCTGACGGCAAACCTCGCAACGACACCGGCGCTGCCCTGGTCGGCGCTGGTGATGCTGCTGTTGCTGGCGCTCGGCTGGATGTATGCCGGCGGCCACGGTCCACCGACGCGGACGCAAGCGTCGCGGCGCGTTTCGCTTCGGGGCATGTCGATCGATCGCGCGGCGTTCGTGCTGGCGCTCGTCGCAGGCGGTTGTGCACTGATGGCGTTGATCGGCGTGTGGATCGTGTCGTTTCAGAGCGGCGTGATGCGCGGCAACAGCGTGCCGGATTTCTCGACGTATCCGCTGCAGACCGTGATCGCGGTGATCGTGACCGCGGCGATAATGGGCGCGGTGACCGAGGAGGGCGCATTCCGCGGCTACGCACAGGGGCTGTTCGAACGGCGTTGGCCCGCGGCAGTCGCGATCGGCGTCACAGCGCTGCTGCTCGCGCCGGGTCACGCGGCAACACAGGGCTTCGCGCTGCCAACGTTCGTCTTCTACCTGCTGGTGGATGCGATGCTCGGCGCGACGGCGTACTTGTGCGGGTCGATTCTGCCCGGCATTGCTATTCACGCGGCGGGGCTCGCGGTGTTCTTCGCCTGGATATGGCCCAACGACGCGGACCGGCCAATCGGCGCAGCTGCGTTGTCGCAGACCTGGTTCTGGATACACGTAGCGCAGATCGCAATTTTCGGCGTTGCATCGATGGTTGCGTATCGGCGGCTCGCCGCGACTCACCTGCGCCGTCAGCGCATCAGCTGAACCATCACCACGGCAGTTCGATGCGCTGCACGACGACGCGCCCGTCGCGCAGCAGTTTCAGTTCGAGCGATGTTCCGATCTCCTTCGAACCGAGGAATCGGTGCAACGCATCGACGTGCGGCGTGGGTCTGTCGCCGGCCGCCACGATGATGTCGTGTTTGCGCAGACCGGTGCGCGCGCCGAGTCCGTCGGCCATCACTTCCTGCACGCGCACGCCGTATGGTTGCGGCAAGCCGAGCGCGCGGGCGACCGGTTTCGGCAACGGTTCGGTGGAGCCGGCGATGCCGAGCGTGACGCGCCGCACCCGGCCGTGCGCCAGCAGTTCAGAGAGCACCCAGCCCGCGGTGCCGCTCGGCACCGCGAAACCGATGCCTTGCGCGGCCGCGATGATCGCGGTGTTCACGCCGATCACGCGCGCCGCGGAATCGAGCAACGGTCCGCCCGAGTTGCCGGGGTTCAGCGGCGCGGTGTGCTGAATGACGTTGTCGATCAGCCGGCCGTTGCGCGCGCGCAGGCCTCGGCCGATGGCGCTGACCACGCCGGCCGAAACGGTCGACTGAAACCCGAGCGGATTGCCGATGGCGATCGCGAGCTGGCCAGGCCGCAGCGTTTCCGAATTTCCGATCTCGACGAACGGCAGTGCAGACGCATTGGCGCGCAACACCGCGAGGTCGGTGGCCGGATCGCTGCCGACCACGCGCGCTTCGATGCGGCGACCGTCGCTCAGGGTTACGATCGCGCGTTTACCGACGTGCTCGGCCACGTGGTCGTTCGTCAGCAGGTAGCCGTCCGGCGTGACGAAGAAGCCGGAGCCTTGCCCGCGCGGCTCGCGGCCGCCCTCGGCTTCCACCGATACCACCGCGAGTTCCACCGCTTCGACCACGCCGACCACCGCCTGCGAGTACGCATCCAGCAGACCTGCATCGTCGCGTTGGGGATTCCGGGGACCCGATTCGGCGTGGATGTCGGGTCCGTTCAACCAGCGAATGTTGCTCATTGGGTTTCCTTGCGGTGCGCGACACCAACGCGACCGTGTCGAGCGACATGAGGGCCGTCAGGTCGGAATTCAATACGCCGCCGGGCTGGGCCGTTCAACGCAGCTTGTAGCGCTGCACCTTTCCAGTCGCCGTCTTCGGCAGCGAATCCACGAACTCGATCCAGCGTGGCCGCTTGTAGTCGGCGAGGCGGCCGCGCACGTGCGCGATCAGCTCGTCGGCGAGCGCCGGCGACGGGGAACGCGCCACGACGATCGCTTTCGGTTTGATCAGTTTGTCGGCGTCTTGCGCGCCGACCACGGCCACTTCGATGACCGCCGGATGCGCGAGCAACGCGTTTTCCACCTCCATCGGCGACACATAGATGCCGCCGACTTTCAACAGATCGTCGCGGCGGCCGCAGTACACGAGGTGACCGGAAGCGCGACGCAGATACTTGTCGCCGGTGCGCACCCATCCATCGCGAAAGGTGGCGCCCGATTGCTCAGGCAACTTCCAGTAGCCGACGGCTGCGCTGTCGCCGCGCACTTCCAGGTCGCCGATCGCGTCCACGTCCGTGTCGTTGCCGTGCTCGTCGACGATGCGCACTGCGTAGCCGGGCACGGCCCGGCCGGTCGTTCCCGGAGCAACGTCGCCGGGCCGGTTACTGACGAAGATATGCAGCATCTCGGTGGTGCCGATGCCGTCGAGGATGTCGAGCCCCACACCGTCGCGCCACCGTTGCAGCAGCGTTTCGGGCAACGCTTCACCGGCCGAGATGCACATCCGCAACCGGTCGCGTGGCGGCAGCTCGGGTTCGGCGAGCAGCATCGCGTACAGCGTCGGCACGCCGCAGAAAAGCGTCGGACGGTGCGTCGCCAGAATCGCCTTCACGACCGAGGGCGTCGGCCGCGCGGCGGTGAGCACCACGGTGGCGCCAACCGAGAATGGAAACGTCAACGCGTTGCCGAGCCCGTAGGCGAAGAACAGTTTCGCCGCGGAGAAGACGACGTCGTCAGCGGTGATACCGAGTACCTGGCGGCCGTAGGTACGCGCGGTGAATTCGAGATCGCCGTGGCGGTGGATCACGCCTTTCGGATTGCCGGTGGTGCCGGAGGTGTAGAGCCAGAACGCCGGCTCGTCGCGACGGGTGGGCCCCACCGCATGGGCGTGCGACGCATCCGCCAACGCGCGATCGAGCGTCGGATGTGACGTCGATCGTCCCGAGACGAGCACGTCGAGGGGCGATGTCGGTTCGAGAATGCTCTGCCACGCCGGCGCCAAAGCCGCGGATACGACGAGCAGCTTCGCCTCGCTGTCCGAAACGATGTACGCGTAGTCTTTCGGGGTGAGCAGCGTGTTGAGCGGCACTGGTATGGCGCCGGCGCGGATTGCGCCGAGGAAACACACCGGAAAATCGACGCTGTCTTCGAGGCAGAGCAGCACGCGCTGCCGATTGACCAGCCCGCGTGCGCGCAGCACGTTCGCAAATCGGCTGGCGCGCCGGTCGATCTCCGCATACGTGTACGTGCCGGCATCGTCGACGACTGCAACACGCGCAGCGCGTTCGTGCGCGAGATTCGGCAGTAACAACGCGTCGGCCGCGTTGTAGTTCCCGACGGATGGCGCGTCGTTCACGAAGGCGCTAGGAGGCGAGGCGGACGTACTCGAAGTCGCCGGGCTTGCCGCCTACGCCGCTGATCGGCGGTGCAATCCACGACGCGAACCTGCCGACCGAATGGCACGGTTGCATCAACGACGACACGTATTCGAGGTCCTGTTCCGACGGCAACCATTCGGTCGCCGAATTCTGCCAGCGCGTCGCTTCGACGATGTCGCCCGCCGGTGTTACCGACAGGTTCGAGAAATCGCCGACTTTGCGGTGGAACGCGCGGTGCGGAAGCCGCAGTTCGAAGTCGATGCCGGCATCCGATACAACGCGGTTCCACGCCCGCAGCACCGGCTCGCAATCGTCGATGTAGTCGTCGCGTAGCCGCGCGTTGATGGCGCTGAGTGCCGGTGCGTCGATCCATTCGAAGCGTCCGTCCGCCGGTTGCAGCACCCGATACGTCGAGTTCTGCAGCTGATGGTCGTCGTCGATCTTGTCTTCGTGGAAGCGTCCTTTGATGCCGGCGTTGAACGCGTTCGCCGCATTCGTCGAAATCTCAGAGCCGAACAGGTCCAGCGTGACCGAGTAGTGGAAGTTGATCTTCTTCTGGATCGTCGGTAGATCGATCACGCCGTGGCGTCGTACGGCGCCGATTTCGCGCGGGTCTTTGATGCCGTGCGCGTTCATCGCCGCGCACGTTGCGCGAAGAATCCGCTCCACGCCGCTCTTGCCGACGAACATGTGGTGACCTTCCTCCGTCAGCATGAAGCGGCATGTGCGCGACAACGGATCGAAACCCGATTGTGCCAACGCTTCGAGCTGCATCTTGCCGTCGCGGTCGGTGAAGCTCGTGAACATGAAGAACGACAGCCAATCGGGCGTGCGTTCGTTGAACGCGCCGAGGATGCGCGGCGTATCGACGTTGCCCGAACGGCGATTGAGGAGCATTTCCGCCTCTTCGCGGCCGTCGCGACCGAAGAACCGCTGCAGCAGATACACCATCGCCCACAGGTGCCGGCCTTCTTCGACGTTCACCTGGAACAGGTTGCGCAGGTCGTACAGCGAGGGCGCGGTTTTGCCGAGGTGACGCTGCTGTTCGACCGATGCGGGTTCGGTGTCGCCCTGAATCACCATCAGCCGGCGCAGCATGGCGCGGTATTCGCCCGGCACGTCCTGCCACACCGGCTCGCCCTTGTGTGCGCCGAAGCCGATTTTGCGATCGGGTACGGCCGGCGCCAGCAGAATGCCCCAGCGATACTGCGGCATCTTCACGAAGCCGAACTTGGCCCACCCCTCACGGTCGACGCTGACGGCGGTGCGCAGGAATACTTCGGCGTCCTGAAAGCCGTCGGGGCCCATGCCGCGCCACCAGTCGAGGAATTTCGGATGCCACGCCTCTAACGCGCGCTGCAATGCGCGGTCGGACGCGAGGTCCACGTTGTTCGGAATCAGCGATGCGTAATCGACGGCGGTCATGGAACTTCCTCGAATGCTTTCTGGCTCAGATTCGCGTCTTGTCGAAACGGGGGCGCTGGCCGGTACCGTAGCGCTTGAGCGCGCCTTCGTCACCCACGGCGTTGGGGCGCTGGAACACCCAGTTCTGCCACGCCGAGAGCCGCGCGAAGATCTTGGTTTCGAGCGTCTCCGGTCCCGGAAAACGCAGGTTCGCTTCCATCGCGGTCAATGCATCGGGGGAGAAACTCGCGCGCTCTTCCAGCAGCAGGCGGATCTCGTCGCGCCAGTCGATTTCGTCCGGTGTGAACGTGACCAGCCCGGCGGCGCGCGCGGCGGCTGCGTCCAACGGTTTGCCAACGAGCACGCGAAGGCGCTCCACCGCGGAAGGATCGCCGTAGAAACGCGTGGCGAGGCGGCTCAAGCCATTGCACATCGGCAGATCGCCGAAGTTGGCGGCCGTTAGCACAAACGTGGCGGGAGAAGTGTTGTCGCCGAGCGCGCCGTCCAGCATGTAGCTGCGGTCGGCGGCGAACAGCACCTCGGCCAGGAAGCCCGCGAAGCAACTGCCGGGTTCCACCAGCGCGACGAGCGTGCGCGAGGTGAGATCGAGACGCTTCAGCGTGCGTCGCGCCAGCAGCCGGATTTCGCGCACCCACCACGACGACGCGTGATGCGTGAGCCACGCATCGTGCTGGGCTACCCACTCGATGGAGCCCTCGCTGCGCAGCACGAGAGTTGCCACCTCTGGAGCGTTGAAGCGCAGGTACAGCAGCGCGTCGTCGAGCTCGCGCAGCAGCGCCAGCGCCCAGATGTCTGCGCCGCGCGCGCGCACCTCGGCGGGGTCGTCGGGAAGCGATGCGTCAGGGCCGCGGAGCGTGACCGTTGCGGTGGCGAGCGCCGCGTCGAAGACGACGCTTAGATGCCGGTAGCGCAGACCCGTGTCGTCGACGCTGCGTTCGAGGGGCGTCAGCTGGATGCCGGTTTCGCCGGTAGGCCGGTCCGAACCAGCGGCCAATCCGGCCGCCCGGTCCGCAACCGCCTGCTCGAACTTCGAGCGCGGTGCGATCTCGTCGACGAGCCGCCACTCGAGCGCGCGCCCTCCGCGCGCGCCTTCCTCCAGCGTGCAGAACACGTCGGCGATGTCGCGACGGATGCGACGTTTGTCGGTCAAGCGCGTCAACCCGCCGGTGCCGGGCAGCACCGCGAGGAGCGGCACTTCCGGCAGCGACACCGCCGCGTTGCCGTCGTCGATCAGGAGCAGATGGTCGGTGGCCAGCGCGAGCTCATAGCCGCCGCCGGCCGCCGTACCGCCGAGCGCCGCGAGATAGCGCTGGCCGGATTCCGCCGATGCTTCTTCGATCGCGTTGCGCGTCTCGTTGGTGAATTTGCAGAAGTTCACTTTGTGCGCATGCGTGGCGCCCGCAAGCATGCGGATGTTCGCACCGGCGCAGAAGATGCCCGGCTTGCCGGAGCGCAACGTCACCGCATGCACTTCCGGATGCTCGAAGCGCAACCGGGTGATCGCGTCGGCCAGCTCGATGTCCACGCCGATGTCATACGAGTTCTGCTTGAGCTCGTAACCCGGCGCGGCGCCGGCCGACTCCTGCACGTCGAGGATCAGTTCCGCGAGCGGTGGTGCGAAGCGCAATTTCCAGTGGCGGTAGGCCGACGGCTCGGTGCGGAACTCCAGCGGTGTTTTCATCGAAATGGCGAAGCGGTTCGTTGCGGCGTAGCTACCGATGGTAATTCAAGCGGCCGCCCGCGGTCGGATTATGTGACGGCGTTCTCGCAAAGGGATGTGCGCCGAGACGTGCGATTGAGAGCCAACTAACTGTTTCGCGTACGCTATCCGTCCAGAATTCCCATTCGATACAAGCAAGCCAGCAAAGCGAAGGACGCGCTTACCCGATATGTCCCGCGTGCCGACCCTCCTGTTCGGAACCGTGCTGCTCTGCGGAGTGGTCTGGATGGCCGTTACTGTGGACGAGATTCCGGCCGCGCTGATCATCAACGCCGGCATCGCTGACCTCCTCGGCGAGAAAGGATCGGCCACCAACTACGCCGATGCGCTCTTCATCGTGCTGTGCATGCTGCTGGCGGCGGGCATCGGCGTCGGCATCGGCTCGTCGCTGCGCGCAATCACCTTGCGCGCTCACGAAGCGGAGCTGCAGCGGCATCTGAACGAAACCAAAGGCAGGATTCCTCGACTCGAATCCGGCATGCGCAACAGAGAAATGCAGGTCGCGCGCGTCGAGCAACAGATGAAAGATCTCGAGGCGCAGCTGCCGCCGTTGCGCAAGACGATCGAAGAGCGCGACATGGCCCTGCGCGATCGCGACCGCACGGTGTCGTTACTCCGCAGCGAAGTGGCGCTGCTCAAGGGCACGCCGCTAGCGCCCGAAGCGGCCTCTTCGGCGATGGCAACGCTCGATATCGACGACGACACCTTCATCGCCCCGCAACGCGTCCTCGACCCGCGCAATGACGCCGCGCGCGAAGCGCTCGAAGAGCGCGTTCGCGAACTCGAAACGAAGGTGCGCGAGCGCGAGGCGCGCATCGCGGAGCTGATGTACGAATCCGGCAACCACGCCAAGCAGATTCCGCAACTCGAGTCGGCGCTCGACGGACAGCGCAAGAAGAACGAAGACTACGACCGGGAACGGCAGCGCCAGGACAGGTGGCTCGACGTTCTGAACGACCAACTTGCGCGCGCCCGCGAAACCAACGACCGCCTCGCGGGCGAACTGCGCGACAAGGTCGCGCTGCAGCAGCGCATAGACGGGCTCGAAGCCGAAGTGAAGCGGCTCGGCGACGAGATTGCGGACCGCGAGCGTCGGCTCGCCACGTCGCGATTCGAATGCGCCACCGCACGCACGACGATCGCGCACCTGCAGGCGCAGATCGGAAGGAAGAAAGGAGCCATCGCCGGTTCCAAATAGCGCCCGTCGCAGAGCGCATCGGCCGTTGACGCGAGCGCTTCACTTGTCCGACGCTTAACCGCCGTGTCAACCGTTTGAGGGTCGGTCTCCTGAGCCATCCCCGCAACGTGCTGCTGATCACCGCCGACCAATGGCGCGCCGACTGTCTGTCATCGCGCGCGCATCCGTGCGTGCAGACGCCGCATCTCGACGCGCTTGCGCGCGACGGCGTTTCGTTCCTGCGCCACTACTGCCAGGCCGTGCCGTGCGGACCGAGTCGCGCGTCGCTGCACACCGGTCTTTATCTGATGAACCATCGCTCCGGCACGAATGGCACGCCGCTCGACCGTCGCCACGAGAACTGGGCGCAGATCGTGCGCAGCGTCGGTTACGATCCGGTGCTGTTCGGCTACACCGACACCAGTCCCGATCCGCGCGACTATCCAGCCGACCATCCGGTGCTGACGACCTACGAAGGGGTGCTGCCGGGGTTGCGGGTCGAAACGCTGCTCACGGCCGACATCAGTGCGTGGGTGCAATGGCTGCGCGACCGCGGCGCGACGATTCCTCCGCGGCCTTACGATCTGTATTTCCAGAAAGCCGACCAGATCGAGTTCGAGAACGGCGGCCCGACCCCGGCACCGCTGAGGTTGCCGAGCCATCTGCACGACACCTTCTTCATGACCGATCAGGTGATCGAATACGTGACCGACAGGGCGGAGCCGTGGTGCGTGCATCTGTCGCTGTTGCGGCCGCATCCGCCGTGGATCGCGCCGGCGCCGTATCACGCCCGCTATGCGCCGGATGCGTTGCCCGGATTCGTGCGCGCGGCGTCGCCGGAACTCGAAGGCGAGCAGCATCCGTGGCTCGCGTATCAGCTGTCCGACAAGAACTATCGCGCGCCGGAGTCGGAGAAAAAACTGCGCCGGTTGAAAGCCTCGTACTACGGTCTGATGAGCGAAGTGGACGACAACCTCGGCCGGTTGTTCGCGCATCTCAAAGCGACAGGGCAGTACGACGACACGCTGATCGTGTTCACGTCGGACCATGGCGAGCAGTTCGGCGATCACTGGCTGCTCGGCAAGTGCGGCTACTTCGAACAGTCGTATCACATCCCGCTGATCGTGCGCGATCCGCGCGCTGCGGCCGATGCAACGCGCGGCCGCACTATCGACGCGTTCACCGAGAACGTCGACATCATGCCGACGATGCTCGAGTGGCTGGGCATCCACGCGCCGCACGCGTGTGACGGCCGCTCGCTCATCCCCTTCTTGCGATCGTCAGCGGTACCGACGCGCTGGCGCGGGGAAGCGCACTGGGAATTCGATTTCCGTGATCCCACGGACGATAGCGCCGAGCGCGCGTTGGGCATTCCGCTCCACGCGTGCACGCTCAACGTGATCCGGGGTGAACGTTACAAGTACGTGCACTTTGCCGGCTTGCCGCCGTTGTTGTTCGATCTGCACGACGACCCGAACGAGTTACGCAACCGCGCCGCCGATCCGGCCTATCTGCCGGTGGTGCTCGAGTATGCGCAGAAGATGCTGTCGTGGCGGATGCGGCACGACGATCAGACGCTGACGCATCTCGCCGTCACGCCGAAGGGCGTGGTGGCCCGCCCATCTGCGCGTTGGTGAAGCGGTCTATCTGTCGCCGCGGCCCGGAAGGCGTTATGCGCGCGTCGGATCCGGGCTGACTGCGACCAGCGACTTCCCGAAGTTGCGGCCGTCGAGCATTGCGCGAAACGCCGTGGGCGCCTGTTCGAGCCCTTGCCACAGATCTTCCTTGTACTTCACGCGGCCCGAGCGAACCCAATCGGCCATCTCGGCGAGAAAGCGATCCTGATGATCGGCGACGAAGTTGCCGACGCGCAGATCGTGCACGGCCACCGAACGGCGCTCGAAGTACGGCTGGCCGGTGGCCATCCATGCGTCGCGCGGATTCTCGGCGTCGGCGTTGCCGTACTGGGAGATCATGCCGCACAGGCTGATGCGCGAGCCCGTGTTCAGGTGCGGCAACACCGCTTCGAACACTTTGCCGCCGACGTTTTCGAAGTAGATGTCGATGCCGTCGGGACATGCCGCCGCCAGGTCGTTGCCGAGGCTCGCACTGCGGTGCGAAACGCAGGCGTCGTAGCCCAGTTCGTCGACCACGAAGCGGCATTTTTCCGGCGTGCCGGCGATGCCGACCACGCGACAACCCAGGATCTTCGCGATCTGTCCCACTACCTGACCGACACCGCCGGAAGCGGCCGAGACCACCACCGTTTCGGCAAGCCGCGGTTCGCACTGAATGACGAGGCCGGCATAGGCGGTGAGCCCGAGCATCCCCATGACGCCGACTGCGGTCGAAAGCGGCGCCACCGACGGATCGAGCTTGCGCGGGAACATGTAGCCGAACACCGAAATGCCTTCGCCGCTGAGTCCGTGTGTTTGCCAGCCGTTGGTGTTGAACACGAAATCGCCGGGCTGGTAGCCGTCGATCCGACTCTGGATCACCTGCGCTACGGTTCTGCCGTGACAGACTTCGCCCGTCGCCTCGACACCGCCGCGGCGCCGGCCCCATTGATAGGGATCTAACGACAGATAGAGGGTGCGCGTGAGCATCTGCCCGGCAGACGGCTCGGGCATGGCCGTTTCAGACCACGCGAAATCTTCCGTCACCGGCCAGCCGCCGGGTGGTCTGCGCGCGAGCGTCCATCGACGGTTGAGCATCGTGACGCCTCAGTTCTTCTCGTCGTCCTCGATCTGCTCGATCGTCTTTTCGAGTTGCTGCGGCGTTTCGTTGCGGATCTGAGCGGACGACTTCTCGAGTTGTTGCGTGGAGTCCTCTTTGATGTAGTCCGGATCGTCGGCGTGTTTCCACGTTTCTCCATCGGCGTCGCGACACGGCTGGAGCCCGTCGCCTTCACCGCATTCCTCGACGATTCCGTTTTCGTCGACGGTCTCTTCCTCGACCACGTCACCCGCGCGCGCGAAGTTGCCGGCGCCGAGAAGCAGCATCGCAACGAAGACCGTAGTCAGAGTGGAACGCATGGGATACCTCGCTTTCTGATCGGACGGCGATTATGTTGGAAACCCGATCGGCTTGTCGCGCTCTCAGATGTCCGCCCATCGTCTCTATACCGAGTATGCCGCGCTGTACGATGCCGCGTTCGATTGGGACGTGAGCGATCAGGTCGCATCGATCTCCGGATTGTCCGGACTCGCGCACGGACGCGTGCTCGAACCGATGTGCGGCAGCGGTCGGTTGGCACGCGGCTTCGCCGCAGCCGGATTCACGACGGTCGGCGTCGACAATTCGCGCGAAATGCTCGCACTCGCGGCGCAGCGATATGCACAAGCCGGGTTGTCCGGGGAGTGGATCGAAGCGGACGCGACGGATTTCGACCTGGACGAAGGCTGCCATCTCGCGGTTTGTCCGATCAACAGCCTCGCGCACCTGCCAACCGCCGCCGCGATGCAGTCGCATCTGAATGCCGTCGCGCGCAATCTGTATACGGGCTCGAGTTACTGGATTCAGCTCGACCTCAGGCAACCGGATACGTCTGTCGAAGCCGAGGCGTGGGAGTTCGACTATCGCGGCGAAACGCTGCGATTCGAATGGGAATGCCTCGGTTACGACGCCGGATTCGAAACGCACCGCTCGCGCTGCATGTTTCCGGATGGCCGCAGCGTCGCGGAAACGCATCGGATGAAAACGTGGTCGTTCGACCGTTGGACTGCGCTGTTGTCGCTCACACCGTTCGATCTCTCCGCTGCTTATGCCAACGATACGTTCGCGCCGCTCCCGGTCTCGAAGGCGCTCGACGGCCGCCACGTCTTCTGGCAGCAGCTCGTCAAATCGGGTTGAGCAACGCACCACACAGGACCGCGATGAAGCAGAACGCGCGATGCGTGCGATGGATTGCGCTGGCAGCGTGCACATTGATGGCGTCGCCCGCCGCACCGGACGATGCGGTCTACCAGATCGTTTACGGTGCGACGTTGGACCCCGCCGCACACCGCGCGGAGGTTCGGATTGCCGTGCGGCAGCCGCGCGCGCTGTTGCGGCACATCCGCTTCGACGCACCGCGCAATCGCTATCTCAATGTGCACGGGCAGGGTGACGTTTCGACCACGGCCGACGCGATCGACTGGTCCCCTCCGGCGGACGGCGGCGTCCTGCACTTCGAGTTTGCGATCGACCACGCGCGTGACGGCGGCGGGCAGGACGCGCGCATCACCGAGAGTTGGGCGCTGCTGAAGCTCGATCGGCTGTTTCCGCGGGCAAAGGTGCGGGTGCTGAAAGGCGCGAAATCGGCCGCCACGCTGCGCCTCGCAGCGCCGAAGGGTTGGTCGATCGAAACGCCGTACGGTCCGGCCGAGGCACACATGCGCGCCGTCGACGACCCGCACGCGAACTTCGATCGCCCCAAAGGCTGGTTGTTGGCGGGCAAGCTCGCAATACGGCGCGACGTGGTGGCCGAGCGGCGCGTCGCCGTCGGCAGCCCCGAGGGCTCCGGTCTCCGAGCGAACGACGTGCTGGCATTCGTGCGCTGGACGCTGCCGGTGCTGGTGCAGATATTCCCGCAGTTTCCCGAGCGGCTGTTGATCGTCAGCGGGCCGGACGACATGTGGCGCGGTGGTTTGTCCGGCGCCGGCTCGATCTATCTGCATGCAGATCGTCCGTTGATCAGCCAGAACGGCACCAGCACGCCGCTGCACGAGATGGTGCACGTGGCGAGCGGGTTGCACGGTGCGGGCGGCGCCGATTGGGTCGTCGAAGGCATCGCCGAGTACTACAGCCTCGCCGTGTTGCGTCGCTCGAACACGATCAGCGAGCAACGTTATGCCGCGAGTTTCGACACGCTCGCGAAATGGAGCGAGAAGAACAAGTGCATTGCCACCGACCGATCGGAGGGGGCACAGACCGCATACGCGGTGGGTGTGATGCGGGCGCTCGATCGCGAGATCCGCGCGGCCACCCACGATGCGAAGTCGCTCGACGATCTGGCGCGCTCGCTTGCAGAAGCACATGCCCCGGTGACCAACGCTGGATTCCGTGAAGCTGCAACGCGGCTGACGGGCGCCGCGCCGAAAGCGCTCGCCGGGTGTCCGCAGTAGAAGGGTGGCTTCTTCAAGCGGACGGGCGACGGGTGATCGTTGCTCCGGCGCGGCGGGTTGGGTGATGCGCCTCCGCAACGATCCTCCGTCACCCCTTCCACCTCATCGAAGTCGCGCCTTCGTTCTCGAGCGTGCCCGATGCAGCACACCGGCATCCAAAGCTGGAGGCTAAGAGAGATCCTGCTCGTCGAGTTGATGACCCCACTGGCGCTTCGCGTCGAGATACCGGCGGTTGCTGTCACCGACGCCGAGCACGTGCTTCACCGGCGTGATGTGCGCAAGCCCCATCTGCGCCAGGTCCTGCACCTTTTTCGGATTGTTGGTGAGCAGTCGCATCGGCTTGTCGCCGACGAAGTGGTGCAGCAGCGCGCCGGCGTCGGTGAAGTCGCGCGAGTCGTCGGGCAGACCGAGCGAGCGGTTCGCCTGATAGGTGTTTTCGCCGGCGTCCTGCAGCAGATAGGTAGCCGCTTTCGCCCAGAGCCCGATGCCACGCCCTTCGTGACCGGCCATGTAGACGAGCACGCCGCCGCCGGGTTCCTGGGTGATGCGTTCGAGCGCGCCGGCGAGTTGCGGTCCGCATTCGCAACGTTCCGAACCGAACACGTCGCCCGTGAGACAACTCGAGTGCACACGCACGAGCGGGTTCTGATACTGCGTCGGATCGCCGGCCAGCAACACGCTGTTCACCGCCATCGACGACGCGAGCAGCGAGAAGAGTTTGCTGCCGCCTTGCGTACGCAACGCGCCGGCCAGTTCCTCCACCTTCGACAGTTCGGTCGAGCGCACGCTCGCATACCACTGCACGCGCGTGTTAACGCGCCCGAGATGAATCGGCAGCGGAATCGGACCGAGCAGGTTGATCGCGCCTTCGCCTTCAGGCGGCGCCACACTGGGGTCGAGCGCGTTGCCGCGCAGATCGATGCGACGCAGCTTGCCTTGCGCGATGAGCCTGCGCCGGACGGCGGGGTCGAGATAGGTGAACATGTTCTGAATTTACTTCTGCGCCTTTATGAAGCCCGGATGCGTTTCGAGTCGGGCCATGTAGGCGTTTACGTTCGGATAAGTGGTGGGCGTAAGCACCTTGAAGCGCCGCGCCAGGATCAGCGTGTAACCCATCATGATGTCGGACGCGGTGAACGTGCCGTTGATCAGATAGCGTCCACCCGGCACGGCCGCTTCGAGCGCGTCCATGCACAGCAGCGAACGGTTGCGTGCGTCCTCAACCACCGCCGGAATCCGCTCAGCTTCGGGCTTCACGACGGTGTGCTGCGCGATGTCGCCCAACGGCCGGGCAAAGGTGGCTTCGGCGAACCAGCTCCACTGCAGATACTGCGCGGCGTCGGGTGTACCGGGAGGCGGGCGCAATCGTCCTCTGCCGTAGCGTTCGAGGATGAAGTCGACCATGGCACCGGATTCGAACATCGACACGCCGTCGTCGGTCATCGCCGGCACTTTGCCGACCGGGTTGAGCCGCCGCCATTCGGGTGTCGCCCGATACGTCGGCGAGAAATCGACCGTGACGACCTCGTACGGAATCTGCAGCTCTTCGCACAGCCAGATGACGCGGATCGAACGGGTGCCGGGCGCGTGATAGAGGGTGATCATGGGCGGCAGTATATCGTCGGAGCGCGCTCTCGGACCAATGCGCGCGACTCACCCCGCGCGTGAACCCGCTTCATCGACACGATGAGTGTTCGCCGGTGCCAGGCACCGGCGTCAGATGTGCAACGCGCGACCGTATGCGGCGAGCACCGACTCGTGCATCGCCTCCGAGATCGTCGGGTGTGGAAACACGGTGCCGATCAGTTCGGCTTCGGTCGTTTCGGCGCCCATCGCGATCGCGAAGCCGTGGATCAGTTCGGTGACGCCGGGACCGACCATGTGCGCGCCGAGCAGTTCGCCGGTCTGCGCGTCGAACAGCGTCTTGATCAGGCCGTTCGAGTCGCCGATGGCGATCGCCTTGCCGTTGCCGATCAGCGGGAAACGTCCGATGCGGACGTGTCGGCCCGCATCGGCAGCGCCGCGTTCGGTCAAACCGATGCTGGCAATCTGAGGATGGCTGTACGTGCAGCCCGGAATACGGTTGCGGTCGAGCGGATGTGCGTCGCGTCCGGCAATGCGCTCGACACAGGCGACGGCTTCGTGGCTCGCTTTGTGCGCGAGGCACGGCGGACCCGCGACATCGCCGATCGCGTAGATGCCGGGCTCCGCGGTCTCGCACGCTGCGTCGGTGCGGATGAAACCCCGTTCGACCACCACGCGCGTGCGTTCGAGGCCGAGGTCTTCGACGTTACCGGTGACGCCGACGGCGAGGATCGCGCGATCGAACGTGGCTTCGACCGTGCCTGTGGCCGACTTCAGCACCGCCTTCAGTTCGTTCGCCGACCGTTGAAGCGACGCCACCGACGTGGCGGTGTGGATGGCGATGCCCGCTTTCTCGAATGCGCGGCGCGCTGCGGCAGCGATCTCGGTGTCTTCGATCGGAAGGATCTCCGGCAGCACTTCCACCACCGTCACCTCGCTGCCGAGCGTGCGGTAGAAGCTGGCGAATTCGATGCCGATCGCGCCCGCACCGATGACCAGCAAGCGCTTTGGCAACGCGTCCGGAACCATCGCTTCGCGCGCGCTCCACACACATCGTCCGTCGGGTTCGATTCCGGGGAGCGACTTTGCGCGGGCACCCGTGGCGATGACGATTGCGTCGGCGCCGAGCGTTGCCGCTTGCGCGTCATCGACCGCGATGCGGCCGGGTTCCGTAATCCGCGCGACGCCGTCGTACACCTGCACTTTGTTCTTCTTCAGCAGTCCGGTCACCCCTCGATTGAGCTGTTGGGCAACCGCGCGCGAACGCGCAACCACCCGCGCCAGATCGACACGCGCAGGACCGGCATCGATTCCGAGCGCGGCGGCGCTTTCGATGTCGCGCAGCACGTCGGCGGTGTGCAGCAGCGCCTTCGTCGGGATGCAGCCCCAGTTGAGGCAAACGCCACCGATTTCGGCGCGCTCGACCAGCGCGGTGGCAAGGCCGAGTTGCGCGGCGCGGATCGCGGCGACGTAGCCACCTGGACCGCCGCCGATGACGATGACGTCGAAAATCCGTTCGGCCACGGCTACACCAGCAGCCGGTACGGCGCTTCGAGCAGGTCGCGCACTGCGCCGAGGAACTGCGCGGCCGGTGCGCCATCGAGCACGCGGTGATCCCACGTCAGCGACAGGCGCATCGTCTTGCGCTTGATCGGCCGGTCGCCATCCCACGCCACGTCGTCGCGGATCCGGTTGACGCCCAGGATGCCGGACTGCGGCGCGTTCAGGATCGGCGTGAACGAATCGACGCCGTACATGCCTAGCGCCGACACGGTGAAGGTGCCGCCGGCCATGTCGTCGAGGCCGAGCTTGCCGTCGCGCGCCAGCGCCGCGAGACGCGCGCTCTCGATCGCGAGTTCGCGCACCTGCAGTGCGTCGGCGTTGCGGATCACCGGCACCACGAGGCCGGCGTCGATCGCGACCGCAACGCCGACGTGAATGTCGGAGAGCAGCGAGATCTCCGTTTCGCCGAACGTGCTGTTCATCAGCGGATGGCTGCGCAGCGCCTTGGCCGCCGCTTTGACGACGAGATCGGTATACGTCGGCCGGACGTTCTGCGATTCCCACTCGGCGATCAACTGCGTCCGCAGCTTCACCGCGTCATCCATGTTCACGTCCATGTCCATCGTCAGCTGCGCCGAATTGCGCAGACTGTCGTGCATCCGCGTTGCGATGGTCTTACGGATGCCTTTCACCGGGACGCGTTGGCCGCCGGCAGACACCGAGGGAGTGGGTTTTGCGGTTCCCGCCGATGCTGCTGACGGTTTCGTCGCGGCGCGTTCGACGTCTTCTTTCGTGATGCGTCCGCCGGGTCCGGTGCCGGGCACGCGCGCGAGATCCACACCGAGTTCGGCAGCGAGCCGTTTCGCGAGCGGTGAGGCCGGTGCGGCCGCGGCAGCGGCTGGAGGGGCAGCAACCGGGTTTGCCGCAGCCGTCCGCACATCGGCTTCGACGACGCGTCCGCCGGGTCCGGTACCGCGTACGGTGGCGACATCGACTTTGAGTTCGTTGGCGAGCCGCCGCGCGGCCGGCGACGAGAGCAGGCGACCACCGGTCGTTGCGGCCGCGGGAGCCGACGGAACTACGGGTTTCGATGGAGCCGTTGCAGCAACCGGAGCGGCGGCCGCTGACGCTGACGGCGCGCTCGAGGGGATCGCTTCGCCGGGTGCATAGATGTGACCGATGACGTCGCCCGGCTGCATCGTCACGCCCACCGCGACGCCGTGCTTCACGGTGCCGCTGGCGTCCGCATCCACGTCGAGGTTGACCTTCTCGGTCTCCAGTCGATAGAGCAGTTCGCCCTGCTTGACAGTGCCGCCGTCCGGCACGTACCACTCCTCGACCATACCCTCGGTCATGGTCATGCCGACCTTCACCAGATAGATCTCAGTCGCCATCTGCGTCTCCAACCCGAATTCTGAAAGCGCCGGACGCGGCGGCCCGCGCCAGCGTCTTCGCCACGTCGATCACCCAGGGTCCGTCGCGTTGTACCGTCAATCGCGCGCGCTGGTCCGGCTTCAATACGCGTTCGCGCTCGCCGTCGAACGCCAGCACGCCGGGTCCCGTCACGGTGACTTCTTCGCCGAATTCGATCGTGCGCGAGGCCGCGACGCGGACGTTCGCATAGAGCCCGGGCGCAATCGGCGCGCGCACGGCGTCGTTGCCGCTGCCGAGCGTGAGCAGCAGAGCCTGGTCGGCGGCATCGCCCAGTGGCGCGATCAAACCGCCGATCGCGGTGATGCCGACGGCGGCCGGATCTGCGCGCGTCAGCAGCGCGAGCCGCAACAGGTCGGCCTCGAGCAACGCCCGCGCGCCGACGAACCGCTCGCTGGTCAGCACCGCGTCGATCAACGCGAGGTCGTCGCGTTCGCCGTCGATCTGCACGCGAATGGTTTTCGCCTGTTGCGCGACGTCGCGCAACGCGATCGCGCCGCTCGCGACCAATCCGGCTGCGGCGCCGGCAACGGTCGCTTCGACGAAGCGCGGAAACACGTTGTTGGTGCCGGTCGAGATCGGCAGCAGCGGAGCATCGCGCCAGCCGAGTGCGAACGCACGGTTGGTGCCGTCGCCGCCGAGCGTCAATACCGCAATGCAATTGGCCGCGGCGAGCGCGCGCGCGCCGCGAATGGTGTCGAGCGTGCTGGCGGTGCGCGGCGATTCGACGGCGTGGCTGCAGATTTCCGAACCGAACTCGGACAAGGCCGACTCGGCGATGCCGTGGCTGTCGGGAACATAAGCGAAGACGTTGGCGCCGGCACCCAACGCGCCAACAATGGCGCGGCGCACGATCGCGCGCTTTTCCTGGTTGTCGAAAACCGACGCGCGCGCAACCAACCGGCGAACGTCTTTTCCGGACGCCGGATTGACGGCGATCCCGATGCAGCCGACAGCCACGTGAACGTCAGGCGCCGATCAGGCGGCGCGCTTCTGCGACGATCCGTTCCGCGTTCGGCACGTACAGTTTCTCGAGTGCCGGGCTGAACGGCACCGGAGAAAACGGCGCACCGACGCGACCAACCGGGGCGTCGAGATAGTCGAATGCATGCTCCTGAATCTGCGCCGCGATCTCGGCGCCGAAACCGCCGAAGCGGACCGCTTCGTGCACCACCAGCGCGCGATGCGTCTTCTTCACCGATTCGACGACCGTTTTCGTATCGAACGGCTGAACGCTGCGCGCGTCGATCACTTCCGCGTCGATGCCGATGCCTTTCAGCGTTTCTGCCGCTTTCAGCGCCTCGTGCAACATCCGGCCGAGCGTCACGATCGTGTAGTCCTTGCCTGGACGCACGACGTTGGCGACGCCGATCGGCACTTCGTACGCGCCTTCGGGTACCTCGCCGGTCAGGCCGAGCGACATCTTGTTCATCACCACGAACACCGGATTGTCGTCGCGCGCGGCCGCGATGATGCAGCCTTTCACGTCGTACGGGGTCGCCGGCATCATCACTTTCAGGCCGGGCAGGTGCGCGATCCACGCTTCGAGACTCTGCGAGTGTTGCGCAGCGAGGTTGGCGCCGGCGCCGGACATCGTCAGCACGGTGATCGGCAGCGTCGCGCTGCCCCCGAACATGAAGCGCATCTTCGCCATCTGGTTCGCGACTTCGTCCATGCATTCGCCGAGGAAGTCCATGAACATGATGTCGACGATCGGCCGCAGCCCCGTTGCCGCTGCGCCGACCCCGAGACCGATGATGCCCTTCTCGGAAATCGGCGTGTCGATGACGCGATCGCCGCCGAACTCTTTGTACAACCCGCGGTAATAGCCGTACACGCTGCCGGCCTGGCCGACGTCTTCGCCGGCAACGAACGCGTTGTCCTGTTCGAGCAGTACTTCGCGCACGCCCTCGGTGATGGCGCTGACATACGGCAGTTTGCGTGCGCCGGCGTCCGCTTTTACTTGTGCTTGTCCCATGGCGATTCCTTACGATCCGGTGGCGTAAACGTCGTCGAGCAGGCTCGCCGCGTCGGGGAACGGGCTGTCTTCGGCGAACTTGATGCCGTCTTTGACCTGCTGCTGCACTTCAGCGTGCACGGCAGCCGCCTTCTTCTCGGATAGAACGCCTTGCTCGGCCAGGCGCGCTTCGAACAGCGTGATCGGATCGCGCTGCATCCATTGCTTCACTTCGTCGTCGGTGCGGTACGTGAGCCCCATACCGCGGATGCCGACGTGGTCGTAGAAACGGTAGGTCTTGCATTCGAGCAGCGTCGGCCCCGCCCCTTTACGGGCTCGTTCTATAGCTTCGCCCGCAGCTTCGTAAACGGCGATTGCATCCATTCCGTCTACGACGACGCCGGGCATGCCATAGCCCGCCGCGCGGTCGGCCACGTCGACGATCGCCTGGTGGTTCGCCTGCGGCGTGAACTCGCCGTAACCGTTGTTCTCGCACACCAGAATCGCCGGAAGCTTGTACAGCGCCGCCATGTTCGCCGCTTCGTGGAACGAGCCTTCGTTCGACGCGCCGTCGCCGAAGAACGCGACCGCGACGTTCTTCGTTTTCTTGAATTTCTGCGAGAACGCGGCGCCGATGGCGATCGGCGGACCGCCGCCGACGATGCCGTTCGCGCCGAGCATGCCGAGCTCCATGTTGCAGATGTGCATGCTGCCGCCTTTGCCTTTGCAATACCCGGTGGAGCGGCCGAACAGTTCGGCAAACATGCGATGGAACTCGCCGCCTTTCGCGATGAGGTGACCATGGCCGCGGTGCGTGCTGGTGATCTGGTCGTCGTTCGTCAGGTGCACCATCACGCCGGCGGCCACCGCTTCCTGACCTACATAAAGGTGCAAGGCGCCGGGAATCTTGCCGGCTTCCATCAGCTTGCCGGCCTCTTCCTCGAAGACGCGGATGCGGACCATGCGGCGGTGAATGTCGAGCAGAACTTTATTGTTCGGTTGCTTGGCCAAAACCGTCTCCCCTGATTGTTTTGGTTTGGAGCGCAATCTTATGCGGGTTCGTCGGTCGGGCGCCACCGTTACACCCGCGGGTGGTCGCGACGCGTCCACTTCCCTCGTCAGCGGCTGCGGGCTACTCTGCGGCGAAATCGATTTTCGGTGAAGCAAAAAGCGTATGCCGGCGACCCCCGTTCAACCGATCCGTCCTGCGGCGAGCGTGATTCTCGCGCGCGACGCCGATCCGGGTTTCGAAATTCTCATGTTGCGCCGTACGGCGCAGGCGGCATTCGCCGGCGGCATGTACGTGTTCCCGGGCGGACGCGTCGACGGCGACGATCACCTGCACGTGTACGACGTATTGCGCCGCGGGCCTGACGACGCACAGATGTCGCAGCAGCACGCGCTCGGCGCCGAATGGCGCGGCTTCTGGATCGCCGGCATTCGGGAGAGCTTCGAAGAGGCGGGTGTGCTGCTTGCATACGATCGAAACGGCGCGTTGCTCGAGTTGCACGACGAGGATCTGCGACAACGCTTCGACGGGTATCGCCATGCACTGCATCGCGGTGAGCTGTCGCTCAACGACATCTGCATGCGCGAAGGCCTGATGCTGGCGATCGACCGCATGCACTTCCTGAACCGGTGGATCACGCCCGAGGGGCGGCCGCGGCGCTTCGATACGCGCTTCTTCATCGCCGAGGCGCCGGCGAAGCAGCATGGGCGTCACGACGAATACGAAACGGTGGACTCGCTGTGGATCAGCCCGCGCGAGGCGCTGACGCGCAACGATCACGGCGACTTCGGTTTGATGTCGGTGACGCGTCGTCAGTTGGAAACGCTGGCTGAATTCGCAACGATGGGCGCGCTGCACGATCTGATGCGGACGGAGCGACCGTTTCCGACGTATCGGCCGGTGCTGTCGGCGGCGGCACTGGACAGCGAAGGTTGAACTGCCTTGTGAACCGTTTCGCCGACGTACTGCACTAAGGGTTAGCAGGCGTGGATTTCCATCATGGGTGACCGTGGGTGAAGAGTGAGGAGATGAGACAGATGACCAAACTATCGATGACTCTGGCAGCCGCGCTACTGGCGGCGGCGCCGTTCGCATTCGGAGCCGGCAGCGGCCCGATGTCGGGTGGCGGTGACACCGGCGGCATGACGTCGGCCCCGCGCATGACGCCGCAGCAGATGGCGGCTCGCAGCTACAACGCGGGGCTGAAGCACAAAGAGCGCGCGCAGGACTACGAAGCGAAAGCGGCCGCGGCGAAAGACGACAAAGACCGAGAGAAGCAACTCGGAAAAGCCAAGGACCAGTTCGAGGACGCGATCGACGACTACCGCAAGGCCATCGGCTACGACAACCGCAACTATCAGGCGCTGAACGAACTCGGCTTCGCGTATCGAAAGACCGGTAACTACGACGACGCGGTGAAGGCGTACAACGCCGCGCTTGCAGTCAAATCGGACTTCTCACCGGCGATCGAATATCGCGGCGAGGCGTACCTCGCGCTGTCGCAGTTCAAGCAGGTGCAGGACGCCTATCTCGCGCTGGTACGCGCCGATCAGGATCAGGCGGCGGCGTTGATGCGCGCGATGGAAGCGTGGCTGAACACGCACCAGGAGAACGCGTCGGCGGATGCAAAAGCGTTCAGCGACTGGGTGACCGAGCGCAAAGCGGTTGCGGTGAACACGGTATCGATGTCGACGAACAACGTTCGTCCCTGGAATTGACCTGCGGATCTTCGGTTCTCGCGCCATAGTCGGGGCGCTGCTCGTCGGCTGGTTCGCAAGCGCTGTGGCCGACGAATACCGATGGGATCTACCGACCGGTCTGCGGGCGCCGCCGGTGCCCGCAGACAATCCGATGAGTTCCGCGAAGGTCGCGCTCGGCGAGCGGTTGTTCGGGGACAAACGGTTATCGGTAACCGGCGCATACAGTTGCGCGAGCTGCCACGTGCCGGCGCTGGCGTTCACCGATGGGCGCACGACCGCGATCGGCGCCACTGGCGAACATCACTCGCGCAACACGCCGACGCTGATCAACATCGCCTACGCGACGACTTTTGGTTGGTCTGACCCCTCATTGACGTCGTTGGAAACGCAGCACCGAGTTCCGATGTTCAATCACGCGCCGGTGGAACTCGGGCTGGATCAGGTCCTGCCGCAGCGGCTTGCCGAACTCGGCGCCGATACGGAGCTTGCGCCGCTGCACGGAGCGGCCTTTCCGGAAACCGGCCCGGAGTTCACAGTGGATCAGACGGTGCAGGCGATTGCGACGTACGTACGCACGCTGATTTCCGCCGACTCCGCATTCGATCGCTATCTCTACTGGGGCGAAGATTCGCTGACACCGGAGGCGAAACGCGGCATGAAACTGTTCTTCTCGGACCGCACCAACTGTTCGTTGTGCCACGCGAGCTTCAATCTGTCCGGACCCGTGCGTCAGCAAGGGGTGACCGACCCGGCGCCGGTGTTCCACAACACCGGTCTTTACAACGTCGGTGGTACCGGCCGCTATCCCGACCCGGGGCTCGAAATGCACACCCACCGCGACGCCGACATGGGCGCGTTCCGCGCGCCGACGTTGCGCAACGTCGCGGTCACCGCGCCGTACATGCACGACGGCAGCATCGAAACGCTCGCCGGAGTGATCGATTTTTATGCAGCCGGTGGACGCAACATCGAAAGCGGTCCGAACGCCGGCGACGGTCGCGCGAATCCGTTCAAGCGCAAGGAGATCCACGCGCTCGATCTCACCGCGCAGGAGAAACTGGATCTCGTCGCGTTTCTGCAAAGCCTCACGGATGCGAAGTATCTCGAGCGCTGACCGCGGCGGGCGGCGCGCTAGACTCTTGCATCGAATCGCCGCGGAGATCCGGATGTGAGCAGCCGGCTCGATCCACGACAGCAACGACTCGGGCAACGAATCGTCGATGCATTGCGCGGCGAACGCGCCGTCGCCGCGATGGCGCTGGGCGGCTCGTTTGCGCGCGGCCACGCAACCGCCGCTTCGGACATCGATCTCGTGCTGTTTTACGACGAGACGCAACCGCCGGAGCCGGCACGACTCAACGACATCGTGGCCGCGCTGGCTCCCGACGCAACGCCGACCTTCACCCGGACTGGCGAATGGGGGCCGTGGGTGAACGGCGGCGCGTGGCTCAGTTTCTCCGGCCAGCGCGTCGACGTGCTGTATCGCAGTCTGCAGCAGTGTCAACGCGTGCTGGACGATTGCACCGAGGGGCGCTGGGAGCTGCATTGGGCGCAGCAGCCACCCTACGGCTACTTCAGCCCGACATTCATGGAAGAACTCGCCGTCTGCATGCCGTTGTTCGACCGCAGCGAGTCACTGCAGCATCTGCGTGAGCTGGCGCGCGCGTATCCCGACGCGCTGCGACGCCGCATCGTGCAGGACTTTCTCTGGAGCATCGAGTTCAACCTGAGCGCGTTCCTGCCGAAGTACGTTTCGGCCGCCGACGCCTACGGCTTCGCCGGATGCGCATCGCGCATCTGTTTCCAGCTCGTTCAGGTCGTTTACGCCCTGAATGCGACGTGGCCGCCACCGGACCGGGTGGCGCTGAATCGGGCCGCCGCCCTATCGATACGGCCGGCCGACTTCGCGACGCGCGTGCAGAGGGTGCTGGCGCACATGGGCGCCACTCCGGAAGAGCAATCCGACAACGCCGCTCAATTGCGCGAGTTGTGGACCGAAACCGTGCGCCTCGGCAGCAGCTTCTATACGCCGAGAATGTCGCCGACGTAAGACGTAAGAGGAAGGGGGCGGGGGCGCGACGGTGGTGGCGTGTGGGGCGGGGGGGG
>DATJGR010000146.1:0-19471 GCA_035494855.1 Pseudomonadales bacterium
ATTTCGCCACGAATGAACTCTGCGGCGATCGACAGTCCGCCGTAGTAGCACACCGGCACCACTTTCGCCGGATCGATGTTGCCTTCGTTGACCAGGATCATCCGCATCTGTGCGTCGCGATTCTGTTCGACGATGAATACCAGTTCATGATTGTCGATGAACTCGAGCACCGAATCCGTGAACGGCACGGCGCGGATGCGCAGCGTGTCGAGGTGTATGCCGTCGGTCGCGAGTAGATCGAGCGACTCCTGCATCGGCATCTGCGTGGTGCCGTAATACAGCACGCCGTAAGGGCGTCGCGGCGTGCTCTCGTGGATGTCCGGCTTGGGCACCAGCGTCTTGGCGGTCTTCCACTTGAGCAGCAACCGATCCATGTTTTCGGTGTAGATCTCTGGATCTTCGGTGTAACGCGCGTACTCGTCGCGCGACGTTCCGCGCGTGAAGAAACTGCCTTTCGACGGATGCGCGCCGGGATACGTGCGATAACCGATGCCATCTCCGTCGACATCGACATAGCGGCCGAACTTCTCGATGCGGTCGAGATCGTCCGCGTGATAGACCTTGCCGCGGTCGTACTTGCGCGCGTCGTCCCACACCAGTGGATCCGACATCACTTCGTTCATGCCGAGTTCGAGGTCGGACATGATGATGACCGGCGTCTGCAAGCGGTCGGCGATGTCGAGCGCATCGGCGGAGAAGTCGAAGCATTCTTTCGGCGACGACGGAATCAGCACCACGTGTTTCGTGTCGCCGTGCGATGCATACACTGCCGACATCAGGTCGGCCTGTTGTGTGCGCGTCGGCATGCCCGTGGACGGACCGGCGCGCTGCACGTCTATGAGCACAGCGGGAATTTCGGCGAAATATGCGAGACCGAGGAATTCGCCCATCAGCGAGAGGCCCGGACCACTCGTTGCGGTGAACGCGCGCGCGCCGTTCCAGGCGGCGCCGATCACCATGCCGATGGCGGCGAGTTCGTCTTCCGCCTGCATGATCGCGAACTTCTTCTTGCCGCTTTCCTTGTCGGTGCGGAAACGGTTCGCATAGCGTTCGAACGATTCCGCCACCGAAGTGGACGGCGTGATCGGGTACCACGCGCACACGGTGGCTCCGCCGTAAACAGCACCCAACGCGGACGCGGTGTTGCCCTCGATCATGATCCGATCGCCAACGGCGTTACTGCGGCGCAACTGGACCGGCAGCGGATTGTCGAGATAGTCGAGCGCGAAGTTGCGGCCGATTTCGAGCGCGTGCACGTTCGGCTTGATCAGCGCGTCCTTGCCTTTGTACTGCTCCGACACCATGCCGGTGAGCACGTCGAAGTCGATGTTGATCAGCGCCGACAGCGCGCCGACGTACACGATGTTCTTGAACAGCTGGCGCTGCTTCGGGTCCTGAAATTCCGACAGCAGCAGCGTCGAGATCGGCACGCCGATGTCGACCACGTCGTTGCGTGCGAGTTCGCGCGGACGCGGCCGCGAGCTGTCGTACAGCAGATAGCCGCCCGAAACCAGACTCGCGACGTCTTCCGCATATGTCTCTGCATTCATCGCCACCATGATGTCGACGCCGTCGCGGCGGCCGAGATAGCCCGCTTCGCTGACGCGCACTTCGAACCACGTCGGCAGGCCCTGAATGTTTGACGGAAAGATGTTGCGCGTGCCGACTGGAACGCCCATCCGGAACACCGCTTTTGCGAACATCCCGTTCGCGCTCGCCGAGCCCGAACCATTGACATTCGCGAACTTGATGACGAAATCGTTGTAACGCGTCATGAGGCGTAAGACCCCAGCTGCGGAAGGTGAAGAACGGACTTCTGCATGTCCCATGCATTCGTGGGGCATCGTTCGGCACACAGGCCGCAGTGCAGGCAAAGATCTTCGTCCTTCACCATTACGCGGCCGGTTCTGAGTTCGGCAGAAACGTACAGATCCTGCTCTTTGTTCAGCGCCGGTGCGGTGAGGTTCAGACGCAGTTCGGGTTCCTCTTCGTTCGGAGCGAACGTGATGCAGTCCATCGGGCATATGTCTACACACGCGTCGCACTCGATGCACAACTTGTCGGTGAACACGGTCTGCACGTCGCAGTTCAGACAGCGTTGCGTTTCCAGCGCGGCGAGTTTGCGATCGAAGCCGAGTTCGACTTCCATCTTGATGTTCTTCAGCGATTTACGCGGATCGACGTGCGGTACGAGATGACGCTTCGACGCGTCGTGTTCGCTGTCGTAACTCCACTCGTGCATGCCCATCTTCTGGCTGACGAGGTTCACGCCTTCAGGCGGACGATCCGCCTTCAGATCGAGCCCCTGACAGAAGAGGTGAATCGAGATCGCCGCTTTGTGTGCGTGCGCGGATGCCCAGATGATGTTCTCGGGACCGAACGCAGAGTCGCCGCCGAAGAACACTTTCGGATGCGTCGACTGCAACGTATCGCGGTCGAGCACCGGACATTCCCAGCGATCGAATTCGATGCCGATGTCGCGCTCGATCCACGGACAGTGATTTTCCTGTCCGATTGCCATCAGCACGTGATCGGCTTCCATGAAGACGTCGGGCTCGCCGGTCGGCACCGTCTTCTGACGACCCGACTCGTCGGTGATCTGCTTCACGCGCTGGAACAGCACGCCTTTCAGCTTGCCGTTCTCGTGAACGAATTCGAGCGGCGGGCGGTTGTTGACGATCGGGATGCCTTCCGACATCGCGTCTTCTTTTTCCCATTCCGACGCTTTCATGACGTCGAAACCGGAGCGGACGACCACGGTCACCTGATCAGCACCGAGTCGGCGCGCGGTGCGGCAGCAGTCCATTGCCGTGTTGCCACCGCCCATCACGATGACTTTGCCTTTGATCGAGGTGGTATGGCCGAACGCGACGCTGCCGAGCCACTCGATGCCGATCGAGATGTGCGCGGCGCTTTCTTTGCGCCCTTTCAGATCCGGCAGGTCGCGCCCGCGCGGCGCGCCGGTGCCGACGAAGTACGCGTCGTACCCTTCGTCGAGAATTGCTTTCATGCTGGTGACGTCGTGCCCGAAGTGACACTCGACACCCATGTTCAGAATCAGATCGACCTCTTCTTCGAGCACTTCCATCGGCAGACGGAAGGCCGGAATCTGTGTGCGCATCATGCCGCCGCCGCCCGGGTCTTTCTCGAACATGTGCACTTCGTAACCGAGCGGCAGCAGATCGCGCGCCACCGCCAGCGATGCCGGACCCGCGCCGAGCAACGCGATGCGTTTGCCATTCTTCTTCTTCGGCACGCGCGGCATGAACGCCGTTATGTCACCTTTGTTGTCCGCGGCGACGCGTTTCAAGCGACAGATCGCGACCGGCTTCTCTTCGGTGCGCACGCGTCGACAGGCGGGCTCGCACGGCCGGTCACACGTGCGCCCGAGAATTCCTGGGAACACGTTGGAGTCCCAGTTGAGCATGTACGCTTCGGTGTACTTCTCCTGCGCAATCAGGCGGATGTACTCCGGCACCGGCGTATGCGCCGGGCACGCCCATTGGCAATCGACCACTTTGTGAAAGTAGGAGGGCTCGAAAATATTGGTGGGTTTCATAACGCCCTATAAAGGATGCACTGCCTCGAATCGGGGCGACGCACTCTAACCCGTCTGAATTAATGGATCTACTGGCGGCTCCACTCAAAGCCCAAAACGCCCGCGGGCGACAGGGCATGAAGTAGAATACCGCGCCCTTCAGAGCGCGAGCGCCGCATGGCAAATCCCGAAGCACCTCCGTTGCCCGAGCGGTCCGGCGATCGCATCGGATGGAGCGGCCTGGTCGACGGCGCCGCGAGCCTGGCCATCGCCAGAGCGGCCCAGCATCACGATGGTCTCCTGCTGGCCATCGCGGCAAATCCCGCGGCGGCCTACCGGTTGTGCCGCGAACTCGAGTTCTTCTCGAGCGGCACGCTCGACGTGGTGACGTTGCCCGACTGGGAGACACTTGCCTACGACGCGTTCTCGCCGCACCAGGACATCGTGTCGGACCGGTTGCGCACCCTGCACCGGTTGCCGACGCTGCGTCGCGGGGTGCTGGTCGTCCCGATCCGCACGCTGCTGCAGCGGTTGCCGCCGCCGTCGTTCCTCGCCGCGCACAGTCTGGTGCTGTCGGTCGGCGCGCGCTTCGACGCGCACGGCTATCGCCGCCACCTCGAGCAGGCGGGTTATCGCTACGTGGAGACGGTATCGGAGCGCGGCGAGTTCGCGGTGCGCGGATCCCTGGTGGACGTCTATCCGATGGGTTCTCCCAGCCCGTATCGGATCGACCTGTTCGACGACGAAGTGGCCAGCCTGCGCACCTTCGACCCCGACAGTCAGCGCACGATCGAGCAGATCGACTCGGTAGAGATACTGCCGGCGAAGGAGTTCCCGCTGACGCCTGATGCCATCGCATGCTTCCGCAATCGCTGGCACGAACTGTTCGATGTCGACGTGCGCCGGTGTCCGATCTATCAGGACGTGAGCCAGGGCATGGCGCCATCCGGCATCGAGTACTACCTGCCGATGTTTCACGACGCGCTCGCGACGGTGTTCGACTATTTGCCGGCGAATTGCGTGGCGGTGATGCCGAACACGCTCGACGGCGCAGTCACGTCGTTCCAACTCGATGTGCGCACGCGCTACGAGAGCCTGCGTCACGACATCGAGCGGCCGATCCTTCCGCCCGACGCCATCTACCTGCGCACCGATGAACTGTTCCACTCTCTCGGTACGCTGCGCCAGGTGGTGCTCGACGGCCGACATCACAGCGTCGCGTTCACCACGCGCGAACTACCCGACGTTTCGGTCAATCACCGGGCGCATCACCCGGGCGATCGGCTCGCGGCATTCGTGAAAGCATCGCCGGTACCGGTGTTGTTCTGCGCCGAATCGGCCGGTCGTCGCGAAGTGTTCGGCGAATTTCTCGGCCGCTCCGGCGTGCATCCCACCGACGTGGCCGACTTCGCGTCATTCCGCAGTGGCGCCGTTCCGTTGGCACTCACGATCGCGCCGATCGAGACCGCGGCGTTCACCGACGAATTCGCGTTGATCACCGAGACACAGGTGTTCGGTGCGCGCGCCGAAGTCGAAGTGCGCCGCGACGCGCGTTCGGTGGACCCCGATCAGATCATCCGCAACCTCACCGAACTGCACATGGGCGCGGCGGTCGTGCACATCGAACACGGCGTGGGTCGATATCTCGGCTTGCGCACGCTCGAAATCGACGGTGCCGTCTCGGAGTTCCTGACGATCGAGTATGCCGACGAAGCGAAACTCTACGTTCCGGTCACCGCGCTGCATCTGATATCGCGCTACGGCGGCGCCGATGAAGCGCACGCGCCGCTGCACCGGCTCGGTTCGGACCAATGGGACAAGGCCAAGCGACGCGCTGCCGAAAAGATCCACGACGTCGCCGCGGAGTTGCTCAACATCTACGCGCACCGCGAAGCCCGTGTCGGCACCGCCCTCGCCAAGCCCGACGAGGAATATCAGCGCTTCGCCGATCAGTTTCCGTTCGACGTCACGCCGGACCAGCGCCGCGCGATCGAGGAAGTGATCTCCGATCTGACGAGCCCCAAATCGATGGATCGGTTGATCTGCGGCGACGTCGGGTTCGGCAAAACCGAAGTCGCAATGCGCGCCGCGTTCATCGCCGTGCAGAACCGCAAGCAGGTGGCGATACTGGTGCCCACGACACTGCTCGCACAACAGCACCACGAGAGTTTCAGAGATCGGTTTGCCGATTGGCCGATTGCGATCGAAGCGATTTCGCGGTTGCGTACCGAGAGCGAGATCGACGCCGTTCGCCAACGGTTGCGCGCAGGCGCGATCGACATCGTGATCGGCACGCACAAGCTGCTGAACACCGCGTTCTCGTTCAAGGAACTAGGCCTCGTCATCATCGACGAAGAACACCGCTTCGGCGTACGGCAGAAAGAACGGCTGCGCACTTTGCGCGCCGAAGTCGACGTTCTGACGCTCACCGCCACCCCGATTCCGCGTACGCTCAATCTCGCTATGGGCGGAATCCGCGACCTGTCGATCATCGCGACGCCGCCGGCGCGACGTCTGTCGGTGAAGACGTTCGTCGTACAGCGCCGCAAGCACCTGATCCGCGAAGCAATCACGCGCGAACTCGCGCGCGGCGGCCAGGTTTTCTATCTGCACAACGAAGTGCGCACCATCGAGCAGACCGCGCTCGAAATCGGCGAGCTGGTGCCGGAAGCGCGCATCGTCGTCGGACACGGGCAGATGCCGAAACGTCGGCTCGAAGTGGTGATGGGCGACTTCTATCACCGACGCAGCAACGTGCTGGTGTGCACCACCATCATCGAAACCGGGATCGACATTCCGAACGCCAACACCATGATCATGGAACGCGCCGACAAGTTCGGGCTGGCGCAGCTCCACCAACTGCGCGGCCGCGTTGGGCGGTCGCATCGGCAGGCGTACGCCTATCTGCTGATTCCGCACCCGAAGGCGCTGACCGAAGACGCCCGCAAGCGCCTCGAAGCAATCGAGGCGGCCGGCGAACTCGGCGTGGGATTCACGCTCGCGACCCACGATCTGGAGATTCGCGGCGCAGGAGAACTGTTAGGCGAGGAGCAGTCGGGGCAGATCGAGTCGATCGGTTTCTCGCTGTATATGGACATGCTCGATCGTGCGGTGCGCGCAATCCGCGCAGGCAAAACACCGGACCTCGACGCCGATCTGACGCCGCATCAGGAGGTCAACCTGCGCGTGCCCGCGCTGATTCCAGAGGACTACCTGCCCGACGTTCACTCGCGCCTCATTCTGTATAAGCGCATCAGCAGCGCAGAGAACCGAGATGCGCTCGACGAGTTGCGCGCCGAGATCATCGACCGCTTCGGCGCGTTGCCGGTCGCGACGAAGACGCTGTTCAGAATCACCGAACTACGCCTCACCGCGGCGGCACTCGGCATCGCGCGAATCGACTTCGGCCCGACCGGCGGCCGGATCGAGTTCGCGGCCGATACGCGGGTCGATCCGTTCGCTCTGGTCCGTCTGGTACAGCGCGAACCGAACAGCTATCGGCTCGAAGACGGAACGCGCCTGCGGGTCACCGCGAAGCTCGACGACATCGACGCACGATTCGAGCGCGTCACCAACCTGCTCGAGCGCCTCGAACCAACGGAGAAAACCCGGATGGCGGCATCGGCATGAGCACGTTCCACAAGATCGCATGCGCGATGGTGGTGATGCTGGGCTCGGGTGCGCGCGGCACGGATCTACCGGCACTGCCGAACGACGCGTGGTATCGGGTCGAAGTGATCATCTTCGAACGGATCGCCGACATAGACCCCACCAGCACGCGGGAGGTTGTCGTCTCGCACGCGCCGCGGGCTTATCCGTTCGACGTACTCGCATTCGACGACGAAGCGAATCGCAGCGCCGGCTATCGACTCGATGCCGAAACGCTCTCACAACCCGCGTTGCCTTCGCCCGGATCCTCGTCCGCTAACAGATCAGTTCAGGCGCAGCCGCCGGTGTCGCCAACAGCGACGCCGACAGCGGCCGAGCGCGCTGCCAGGCTCGTCGCCGACTATCAGGCGCAGCTGCAGAGCCGCAGCTATAAGTTCGAGCCGTCGAGCACGTTCCTGCTGGCATCAGAAGACGGCCGCCTGCAGCGCAGCAACGCCTATCGAGTGGTATTCCATCGCGCGTGGATCCAGCCGGTGCCCGATCGCGATCAGCTGCGACCCATGCTGATCCAGATCCGCGAACGGCCGGACGCTGCGCCACGCATCGAAGGCATTCTCGGGATCACCCGCGGCCGCTATCTGCACCTCGATGCGCGTCTCTGGTATGCGGTCGACACGACTTCGACGGCCTCGGCTGATCCGGCGATCGTCGAACAACCCGCGTACATGGAGTTGCGCGAACAGCGCCGGATGCGCAGCGGCGAGTTGCATTATCTCGATCACCCGAAGCTCGGCATACTCGCTCGCGTCGATCCAATTCAACCGCCTGAAGCGCTGGTGGCGGAACTCGCCCGTCTCGGCGCACCACAGCCACCGCCGGCCGCGCCCGCCCAGTAGCCTTACGAAAGTTCGATGAAGCGGGCAATCAATCGTTCGACGCGGTGCATGCCTGTTTCTGCGACCTGAACGATCTCGGCTTCGCTGATCGGACCGTCGCCGCGACCCGCGGCGCGATTCACCGACAGACACACCGTCGCGTATGGCAGCGCGAGTTCGCGCGCGAGTCCCGCCTCCGGCATACCGGTCATGCCGACCACGTCGCAGCCGTCGCGCGCCATCCGATCGATCTCGGCCGCGCTTTCGAGACGCGGACCCTGCGTGCAACCGTATACACCCGCGTTGAACACGGAGCAGTTCAGTTCGAGTTCGAGCGCAGCCACGCGTAAGCGATCGCGCAATGCCGCGTCGTACGGGACGCTGAAGTCGACGTGCTGCAACGGCAACGTATCGGTATAGGTGTGCTCGCGTCCCCACGTGTAGTCGATGATCTGGTGCGGCAGCATCAGATCACCCGGCGCCATGGCGTTCGCGATCGAACCGACAGCGTTCGTCGCAAGCACGAGCGACGCGCCGAGTTCACGGAGCAGCCATACGTTGGCGCGATAGTTGATCAGGTGCGGTGCGATCCGGTGCGGCTGGCCGTGGCGTGCGAGGAAGATCACCGTCCTGGCGCCGATCTCGCCGACCTGCGGCACCGCCGATGCGGCACCAAATGGCGTGTCGACGCGATCTGCCGAACGCACTGCGGTGGCGAGCTTGTTGAGCCCGGTACCCCCGATGATGCCGATCACGTCGCCCGTCATGACGCCGACCATCCCGCGGGCAGCGCGTAGACGCCGGCGAGGTTCCGCCAATGACCGCGATAATCCATGCCGTGTCCGAACAGAAATCGGTCGGGGCACGTCAGCGCTGCGTCGTCGACCCGCACCGGTCGCGGTCGGCCGATCTGTTTGTCGATCAGCACCGCGGTCACGACGTTGGCGGCGCCGGACTCGCGCAACCGTGCATCGACCGCGGCCAGCGTGTGACCTTCATCGAGCACATCGTCTACGAGCAGCACGGTTCGTCCCATCACATCCGTGGCCGGCGCGGCGCGCCACTCGAGCACGGCGCCCTGGGTCGCATCGCGATAACGGGTCGCGTGGACGTAAGACACCTCGAGCGGGAACTGGAGCCGCAACAGCAACTCTGCCGTGAGGATCATGCCGCCGTTCATCACGCACATCACGATCGGGTGCGCGTCGTGCAGCCGAAGCGTCAGCCGCACCGCGAGCCGATCGACTGCGCGTTCCACTGCGGCCTCATCGAACAGACACTCCGCCGCGTCGCGCGCCGCGATGATGTCGGACGGAACGCCATCGATGGGCTTGGGCATTGCGGTCGGTACGGCAGCGAGGCAGCGATACTAAACCACGCATCAACGTTTCCACATGGTTAACCGATGAAGGTGAGAGTCCGCCTGAATTGAAGATTCGCTGGTCAGAGGCGAAATCTGCTGTATATAATGCCAGGTCACTGTATATACACACAGGTAACTCATGCAGGATCTGACCGCTCGCCAATCGCAAGTGCTCGACCTGATCCGCCGCCACATCCTCGATACCGGCTATCCGCCGACCCGCGCCGACATCGCCAACGAACTCGGATTCAAATCGCCGAACGCCGCGGAGGAGCACCTCAAGGCGCTCGCCCGCAAAGGCGCCATCGAGATGATTCCCGGCACGTCTCGCGGCATCCGCCTGCCGGAGCCGGTTGGATTGCCAATCGTCGGACGGGTTGCCGCCGGCAGTCCGATCCTCGCGCAGGAGCACATCGACGACGTCTGCGATCTGCCCGGGAGTTTCTTCCGCCCTCGCGCCGACTATCTGCTGAAGGTTCAAGGCGACAGCATGATCAACGCCGGCATCCTCGACGGCGACCTGCTCGCAGTTCACAAAGCCGACGACGCGCGCGACGGCGAAATCATCGTGGCGCGGATCGATGACGAAGTGACGGTGAAGCGTTTGCGACGTCCGCGCGGCCGCGGCCGATTGACGTTGTTAGCGGAGAACGACGCCTACGCACCGATCGAGGTCGATCTCGAGCGACACACTTTCGCGATCGAGGGGTTGAGTGTGGGCGTGATCCGCCGCCACTGACGCGTCAGTGAACGATGTCGGGCGTAGCGGCGGACGGGTCATTGGCCTCGACCGCTTCCGACATCTGCGACGCGGCGGCTTCGATCATCAGCTTCGCCACCTGCATCGCATCGGCACCGAGCATCGTGCGGACCTCCCGGGAAAACTGAATCCGCAATAGCGGTTCGGCACCGTGGTCCGGATCGCGCAGCACGATGTCGCCGTTGGACAACTGCACGATCTCGAGCATCGCAAAAGCATCCGACTGTTCGTCCATCGCCGCTCCGATGATCAGTTCGGCGCGCGCTTGCGCGGCGCACGTTTGCCCACAGCGTTCTTCTCCGCACGCGGCGCCCTCGCCGGCTTCGCGTCCTCGGTCGCGCCCGATTGCTGGACCCAGCGACCGTTCTGATATACCGCGCGCCAACCCGTCGGTTTGCCGTCCGACTCGCTCGCGACAAACTGCTGACGCGTTTTGCGACTGTACTTCACGATCGCCGGATTGCCATGTGGATCGGTATCCGGCGCATCGAGCAGATAATGGTGCTTCGGATCGATCTCGGCGCGGTGAGGCTTCAGCTCGGCGATCGTCGGCGCGCGCGTCTCACGATGCTTCGGAAACTGACTCGCGGCCAGGAAGATCCCCGATGCGCCATCGCGCAGGATGTAGTGATCGTCGACCTTGACGCAGCGTAATTCTGGCATCGGCACCGGATCCGATTTCGGTGGTGCCGCTTCGCCGTTGCGCAACAGCTTCCGCGTGTTCTTGCAGTTCGTGTTCGTGCAGCCGAAGTATTTACCGAAGCGGCCGGACTTGAGCTGCATCTCCGCGCCACACTTGTCGCACTCGATGACCGGGCCGTCGTAGCCCTTGATGCGGAACTCTCCCTGTTCAACGCGGAAACCCGGACAATCCGGATTGTTGCCGCAGATGTGCAGCTTGCGCCCCTCGTCGACCAGATAGCTGTCCATCGGCGTGCGGCAGCGCGGACATCGGACCTTCTTTCGCAACAGCCGCGACTCGCCTTCCGCATCGGCGTCCACATCCACCACTTCGTCGCCCGGAATCAGGTTCAGCGTGTGCGTGCAGCGCTCTTTCGGCGGCAACGCATAACCGGAGCAACCAAGGAACACACCGGTGCTGCCGGTGCGCACCTGCATCGGCCGGCCGCAGACGCTGCACGGGATGTCGGTGTTCGTCGGCACGTTCGGCCGCATGCCGCCGGTTTCGGCCTGCGCGCGATCCAGCTTTCCGGAAAAGTCGCCATAAAAGGTATCGAGCACTTCGCGCCAGTCCGCTTCGCCGTCGGCGATCTGGTCGAGTTGGCCCTCGAGCTGCGCCGTGAAGCCGAAGTCGAGCAGGTTGTCGAAGTTTTCGACCAGCCTGTCCGTGACCAGCTCACCGATCTTCTCGGCGTGGAACCGGCGCGCCGTCAACGTCACATAGCCGCGCTCCTGGATCGTCGAAATGATCGCCGCGTAGGTGGACGGTCTTCCGATGCCGCGCTTCTCGAGTTCGCGGACGAGGCTCGCTTCGCCATATCGTGGCGGCGGCTTCGTGAAGTGCTGAATGGGTTCGATCGCCTCCACGGCGAGCGTTTCGCCGGCGATGAAATCCGGCAGCGTGCGGTCTTCGTCTTTGCGCGCCACAGCGGGCAGAACACGGGTGAAGCCGTCGAAGCGCAGGATGCGGCCGCGGATGCGCGCTTCGAAGTCGCCCGCCTGCGCGATCACCGTAGTACTCGTGTACTCCGCAGGCGGCATCTGGCAGGCCACGAACTGGCGCCAGATCATTTCATAGAGGCGAACCGCGTCGTCCTCCATTCCGGTCAGCATCGACGGCGCCGTGCCGACGTTCGACGGACGAATCGCTTCGTGCGCTTCCTGCGCTGCGGCTTTGCTCGCATACGCATTCGGTTGTTCGGGTAGATACTGCGCGCCGAACTCCTTACCGATGTACTCGCGCACCGACGCCACCGCGTCGCTCGACAGGTTCGTCGAGTCGGTACGCATATAGGTGATGTAGCCGGCTTCGTAGAGTCGTTGGGCCATCGTCATCGTCTTCTTCACGCTGAACGACATCCGCGTGCTCGCCGCCTGCTGCAGCGTAGACGTGATGAAGGGCGCATTCGGACGCGTCGTGGTCGGGCGGTCTTCCCGCGACACCACGGTGAACGGCTTGCCGCGCAATCGCGACATCGCATCGTCCGATTGCTCGGCGCTGGTCGGGCGATAGTTCTCGCCTCGATCCTTGAACACCTGGAAGCGATACGCCTCGTCGTCGTTGGGCCGCTTCAGATCGGCAAACGCTTCCCAGTATTCCTCCGGAATGAACGCGCGGATTTCGCGTTCGCGTTCGACGATCAGCCTCACCGCAACGGATTGGACGCGCCCCGCCGACAAACCGCGGGCGACTTTCGCCCACAACAGCGGCGACAGTTCGAAGCCGACCACGCGATCGAGAAAGCGACGCGCCTGCTGCGCACTGACGCGACTCGCATCGATGGAAGTCGGATTAGCGAACGCTTCCTGAATGGCTTTGCGCGTGATTTCGTTGAAAACGACGCGCCGATAGCGATCCGGGTCACCGCCGATCGTTTCCTTCAGGTGCCACGCAATCGCCTCACCTTCGCGGTCGAGGTCGGTGGCGAGATAGATCTGGTCCGATTTCTCGGCGAGCTTGCGCAGCTCGTCTACCACCTTTTCTTTGCCGGGCAGGATCTCGTAGGTCGCTTTCCAGTCGTGCTCCGGATCCACGCCCATTCGACGCACGAGCTGCGTGCGCGCGCGTTGTTTGCGGTAAGTCTCTTTCGCTTTCGCGGAAAGCTTGCGCGTTTTCGCGGCTTCCTTCGCGCGCGCCTTCGGATCACTCGCCTTGCCGCCCGTCGGCAAATCGCGGATGTGACCGATGCTGGACTTTACGATGTAGTCCTTGCCGAGATACCGATTGATGGTCCGCGCCTTGGCCGGCGACTCGACGATGACCAACGAACGGGGCATGTGCCTCCTGCTGCGACGGGGGGTCCCGGCGCGAAAGGCGCCATGTATACGCGCTCTATTTCCGGACTGTCAACTTAACGGCGCCGAGACATGCGCACAGAGGGGTGAGCCGCGTGATGCACTTCACTGACGCGTCGATGCGTCGTCGGAGGTGTCGTCGGATGCATCGATTGCAGACGCCGCCGCATCCGCAAGCAGTTGAATTTCCGCGAGGTTCTGCAAGACAGCGTGCAGCCGATCGACACTCGTTTCGGCGTCTTCGGCGGTGGTTCGTTCACGCCACCAACAGGTCACTTCGCTCGCGTCCGTCGCGCACGCGAGCGCATCGGACGGCAGCGCGCGTAAGACTTCGCCGACTTCCTGCCAGTACGTCGAGTCGCCGGCGGGGCGAGTCGCCCAGATCCAACCGTCGATGGGACCGTCGTTCGCGCCGGATTTTCGCAGGATCTTCCATTGCGGCGCGGCGCGCGCGAGTCGTCGCATGCCGAGCCGGTACGCCGCGCACATCACCTTGGGTTCGAGCTTCACGCCGCCTGAAGTGACTCGCGCTTGCGGCTCCGCGTCCAGATCGTCGAGTTGGGTGATCTCCACGTGAATGCCATGGGTCCGCGCGCGCGCGCGCATCTTCGCGAGACGCCGATCCGCTCTCGACGGCATCATCCACAACAGCGGCCCGAAGGCTGCGAACAGCGCGACGATGATGATGAGCCAGGTCAATGATCTGCTCCGCTGAGTGATTCGATACGCCCCGGGGGCCAGTTGTTCGCCGCGACGGTTGTGTTGTATGGTCGCCCGAACTTCGGGTAGTGGACAATCATGGGCGCATACCGACGGATCCTGCTAGCGGTAGACCTCACTGAAGAGTCCCAGCGCGTTTCCGGCCGCGCGATCGCACTCGCGAAGCGCTTCGAAGCCGAGCTGCACGTCATCCACGTCATCGAACCATTGAGCCTCGCTTACGGCGGGGATATCCCGATGGACCTGTCGTCGGTGCAGGAACAGATTCACGCACAAGCCAAGTCGCACCTCGCCGAGTTCGCCACGTCGATCGGCGTGCCCCCCGAACACCGCTATCTCATCTTCGGTCGACCCGAGGCGGAGATTCATCGCATCGCGAAGGAGAAAGCGATCGACCTCGTGGTGGTAGGAAGTCATGGCCGCCACGGTCTCGCGCTGTTGCTCGGCTCCACCGCAAACGGCGTATTGCATGGTTCACCGACCGACGTGCTCGCGGTGCGCGTCGGCAGCGACGCGCCGCAAGACTAGCCCTCAGATGATCGTCGTTGGTCGCACCCTCGCGGGGCTGCGCGCGAGAGCGCTTTGCGTTCTCCTCGCGCTGTTTTCGCTTCACGCAACGGCTGACGAACTCGGCGACAAGCGCCAGCAATATCTCGCCGCGCTGCGCAGCCTCGACAGCGGTCAGATCGAGGCATTCCAGGCTGCGAAGGCCGCCCTCACAGACTATCCGCTGTATCCGTACCTCGACTACCAGGATCACCTGCTGCGGTTGAATCACCTGACCCCGGCCGAGGTCGCGGCATTCCGCGAACGTTGGAACGATTCGCCGATCGCCGATCGCTTGTACGACGAATGGATGGAAGACCTCGAGCGCCGCGGCGCATGGGATGTCTTCATCACCCACTACGAACCCGCCGGCGCCAGCGCCGACAGGCAATGCACCTATCTGCGAGCGCTCGACCGCAGCGGCGAGCACGACGCGGCGATGGCTGCCGTCGCTCCGCTTTGGCTGGTCGGCACGTCGCAGCCGAAACCCTGCGACGCATTGTTCGCGACGTGGATCGAACGCGGTCGCGTGAACAATCGTCTGGTGTGGGAGCGGCTCACCCTGGCAATTCAGGCGCGTTCGTGGGATCTGTCGCGCTACCTTGCGGGTCTGCTGAGCGTCGAACTGCGCAAACAAGGCGAGTTGTTCTATCGCGTCGGCCGCGAGCCCACGCTGGTACAGGACACCGCGCGCTTCACCGCCGACGACTCCGCCACCCGCGACATTCTCCGGCTCGGGTTGCGACGCCTGGCTTCGACCGATCCCGACGCCGCTGCTGCCGCCTGGGCCGACTATCGCAAGCGTCTCTCGTTCGATCCCGACGACGTGCGCATCATCGGCCAGGACATCACGATCGGCCTCGCGCACCGCGGCATCGTCGATCCGAACGCAGATTTCACGCCGAGCCCCGACGGCCGCCACCAGCTGGTGGAGGAAGCGCTGATTCTCGCGGCATTGACCAACAAAGACTGGCCGAACGTCGTCGCGTTCATCATGCGTCTCGACGAGACGGAACGCGCCAAACAGCGGTGGCAATACTGGCTCGGGCGCGCCCAACGAGCGCTCGCTGCCGCGTCAAGCGACATCGCGCCCAGCGATACCGCCTCAAGCGATGCCGCCTCAAGCGATGCCGCGACGGTCGAAAATCCGTGGATTGCTCTCGCCGACGACCGGCAGTACTACGGATTTCTCGCCGCCGAGTCGCTCGGCGTCGCGCCGGCGCTCAACGATCAGTCGACGCGGCCCGATGTCGATGCGCTCAATGCAATGCAGCAGCGCCCGCCAATGCAACGCCTCATCGAGTTGTATGCACTCGGCGACCGTTCCGATGCGAGGCGAGAATGGGCGAAGCTATTGCCGAACCTCGACCTCTCGCAACGCGCTGCGGCGGCCTACCTCATCGCCGACATCGGCTGGATCGACCTCAGCATCATGGCCGCGAACGCGGCCGAGCTGCGCGACGATCTGTCGCTGCGGTTCCCGAGCCCGTTCACGTCGACGTTCGTGAAGGAAAGTCGCGCCACAGCGGTGCCGATCAGCTTCCTATATGGCGTTGCGCGGCAGGAGAGCGCGTTCGGGCCGGCGGCCCGCTCTTCGGCCGGCGCGCTCGGGCTCATGCAGTTGATGCCCGCCACCGCTGCCGCAACGGCGCGCAATGCCGGCGAACCCATTCCACTCGCAGCCTCACTGTTCGATCCAGTGGTGAACGTCCACATCGCGAGCCGCCACCTGGCCGAACTGATCGAACGCTACGACGGCAACCGCGTGCTCGTGGCAGCTGCATACAACGCCGGCTCGCACCGCGTCGACCGCTGGTTGCGCGACCGCCCTGCACGTCCGGCCGACATCTGGATCGAGACCATTCCGTTTGCCGAGACACGCGACTACGTCAAGAACGTGCTGGCGTTCGCGTACATCTACGGCCAGCGGCTCGGTCACCCGACGAAGTTCCTCGACGCCGACGAGCGTTGATACGAGACGCGAGGAACACCGGCCTGATCGACATCGGCGCGAATCTCACCAATCCCGCATTTGCCGACGATCTCGCAGCGGTGCTGCGGCGAGCGGTGGACGGCGGCGTCGAGCGCATCATCGTCACCGGAACGGACGTCGCTTCCAGCCGTGCCGCCGTCGCGCTATGCGCAGCGCACGCTCCGCACCTCTATTGTACCGTTGGCGTTCATCCGCACGATGCCGCGGCTGCGCCGGACGGATGGTGCGACGCGCTCGAAGAGATGGCGGCCAACGCGGCGGTTCGCGCGATCGGCGAGACGGGCCTCGACTTCAAACGCAACTACTCGCCGCCATCCACGCAGCAGACGGTATTCGAGGCACAGTTGCGGCTGGCAGTGCGCCTCCGGCTTCCGGTGTTCGTACACGATCGAGAGAGCGGCGGCGCCGTCGCCGACGCCCTGCAGCGGCACCGCAGCAGGCTGCGCGACGTGGTCGTCCATTGCTTTACCGGAACGGAAGCAGAACTGAGGCGCTATCTCGATCTCGATTGCCACGTCGGCATCACCGGCTGGATCTGCGACGAACGGCGGGGCTCGGAACTGAAACGACTGGTCTCGCTGATTCCGGATGTGCGTCTGCTGATCGAAAGCGACGCACCGTTCCTCGTGCCCCGCACGATGTCGCCGCGGCCGAAGAACCGCCGCAACGAACCGGCGCATCTCGTCTGGGTTACCAGAACGGTGGCCGACGCGCGCGGTAGAACCGTCGACGAAATCGACGCGATCACAAGCGCAAATGCGCGTCGCGTGTTCGCCCTCGACTGATCCGTTACGACACCAATCGCAACACGTCGTCGGCATTGAACGGCCACACGAGCTCCACGCCAGCTTCAGACGCCACGACCGGGATCAACGTGCCGTATCGCTCGAAGAGTCTCGTGTCGTCCGCGATGTCGACCACGTCGACAGTCGTGCGGCGTAGTTCTGGCATACTACGCAGCAATCGCTCGGCGCTTTCGCAGAGGTGACAACCCTCGGTGGAGTAGAGAATGAGCGACTTGACCACCCTCGCAGGCTAAGAGAACGGATTCGGTAGTGCAAACGCTGCGGTTCGCTTCGGCAAATGTCGCCGCCCGGCACCCGCTCGAGCTATCGGGCGCAGCCACGTGGCATCGGAGCGAAGGTGCGTGGAGTTGCACGATCACCCTCGGTGATCTTCCCAACGACCACATTGTGGTGCCGAGCTTCGCTTCGAAGGGTGCGCCCCACTCCGACTTCGCCGCCGAACTCGTCGCGGCCGACACCGCCTGGCGAATAGCCCCGACCCAACGCTCTGCGCTCGAAACGACCGGCAGCGATCCGCGTGCGACCACCCACATCGACTACTTCCACTGTCGCGCCGATCTCGCGGCAGCCTCGCTCACGCTTGCGGTGGCCGCTGCGTGCGAACCGGCCGACTACCTGGTGTCCGTGTCGGTCCGGCAATTCCGCATCACCGCCGCGCCCGGCGCCTCGATCACCCGCCGCTTGGTCGTACCGCCGATCAGCCAGTTGACCGCGCCGCGCGCGCTGCGTTATCGAATCTGTTCGCCGACCTGCATCGCGATGGTGCTCGCATTCCACGGCATCGACGCTCCGTTGGCTGCGGTAGTGCGGGAATGCCTGCACGAGCCGTCGGGACTGTTCGGCGTGTGGCCGCTGGCGATTCGAACCGCAACCGACGCGGGGCTGATCGGTTCCGTAGAGTGCTTTTCCACGCTCGACGCCGCGGCGCCGGTTCTGGCCCGCGGTCTGCCGATTGTCGCGAGCATCCGGTTCGCGGCCGGCGCGTTGCCCGGCGCGGCACTCTCGGCAACCGATGGTCACCTGGTAGTGGTCACCGGCATGGACGCCGACTGGGTGTACATCAACGACCCTGCCGCGCGCGATGCGAGCGGCGTGCCCCGGCAATGTCCGCGCGACGCGTTCGCCGCCGCCTGGCTCACCGAGCGCGGCGCCGCATACATCCTGCGTCCCCTCTGATGTATCGTTCAGCGACGAGTGCTGAAACGGAGCATCGGTGCAATCGTTGATCGAACCGCGCGTCATTGTTCGGCCCGTTGCACCAGGCGATCGCGACGAGTTTCTCGCGCTGATGCAGGCGAGCCGGAGCCTGCATGAACCGTGGATATCGCCGCCCCTCACCCCTCGCGCGTTCGATGCGTATCTCACGCGCATGAACCGCAACGACCACGAAGGTCTCGTCGTTTTCCGGCGCGACGAGCCGGTGATAGTCGGTGTGATCAATCTCAACAACATCGTGCGCGGCTCCTTTCTCAACGCATCGCTCGGCTACTACGCAGGGCTTCCGTATGCCGGTCACGGGTACATGACCAGCGGGCTGAAGGCCGCCGTGCGATACGCCTTCGACGGAATGGGATTGCACCGGCTGGAAGCGAATATCCAGCCGAGCAACGCGCGCTCCATCAATCTCGTGAAACGCTGCGGCTTCGTAAACGAGGGTTTTTCGCCGAAGTTCCTCTACATCGACGGTGCGTGGCGCGACCATCAGCGTTGGGCAATCTATCACCGCCGCGATACACTGCACGGCGCGTAACACAGACCGTCGTACATGCCCCGAATCGCCCCTTACGGCAGTTGGCCGTCGCCGATCAGCGCCGAACTCATCACAGCCGGTGTGACCGGGCTGAGCGCCTTGAGCGGCAACGACGCAGCATTGTTCTGGCTCGAATCGCGACCCGACGAAGGCGGCCGCAACACGCTCGTCATGTGGCGCGACGGCGCGCGCGCCGAACTGACGCCGGCGCCGTTCAACGTGCGCACCCGGGTGCACGAGTACGGCGGCGGCGCGTACCTGGCAACGAACAGCGACGCCTACTTCGTGAACTTCGCGGACCAGAACATCTATCGCGTGCCGCTCACGGGCGGCGCTCCGATTGCGATCACGCACACCGACGCCGACACGCGATACGCCGACTTCGTCGTCGACGAGCCGCGCGCGCGCCTCATCTCGGTCGGTGAGCGACCGGGAGAGAAAGAACGCGAGAACTGCCTGCTCGCGGTAGCCATCGCCACCGGCGCAACCATCGACCTGCATCGGGGCCACGATTTCTATGCGGCGCCGCGCATCT
>DATJGR010000147.1:0-4891 GCA_035494855.1 Pseudomonadales bacterium
GTTGCTCTTCTGCCCGAATCTGCCCATCGCACACAGCTTGTCGACGACGCGCGCCGTCAACGGCACGTCTTCGGGCTTCACTTTCGCCATCTGCCGCGCGCGCCAGCCGAGGTCGAGGCCGACGAGGTCGTTCATCGCGAACGGTCCCATGTTGAAACCGAAATCGTAGATGACTTTGTCGACCTGCTCCGGCAACGCGCCCTGCAGAATGATTTCGCCCGCCTGTTGCGTGTAACCGCCGAGCATGCGATTGCCGATGAAGCCCCGCTCGTTGCGCGACAGCACCGGAATCTTGTCGATCGTTTTTCCGAGCGCCATCGCCGTCGCGATGGTCGGCTTCGCCGATTTCTCGCCGCGCACCACTTCGAGCAGCTGCATCACGTTGGCAGGGCTGAAGAAGTGCATGCCGACGACGTCCTGCGGCCGCTTCGTCATCGCCGCCATCTGGTCGATGTCGAGCGCCGACGTGTTGCTCGCGAGAATCGCGCCGGGCTTCATCGTCTCGTCGAGCTTCTTGAAGATCTGCTTCTTCAGATCGAGGTTTTCATACACCGCTTCGATCACTACGTCGGCGTGGGCGAGCGCGGCGTAGTCGGTGGTGCCCTGGATGAGTCCCATCCGCTCGTCCATCTGCGCCTGCGTGATGCGGCCGCCCTGAACCATGCGTGCATAGTTCTTCTGGATGACGCTCAAGCCTTTCTGCAGCGCTTCATCGTTGACCTCGAGCACCTTCACCGGAATGCCGACGTTCGCGAAGTTCATCGCGATACCGCCGCCCATCAATCCAGCGCCCACTGTGGCCGCCGATTTGATGTCCTTCTTCGGCGTTTCAGCCGGCACGTCGGGAATGCGCGCGGCTTGCCGTTCTGCGAAGAAGACGTGAATCATTGCGGCGCGTTGCGGATGCGTGAGGCACTTCTGGAAGTTGTCGCGTTCCACTTTCATGCCGGCGTCGAAGCCGTCGAGTTGCACCGCAGCTTTCACGCATTCGTATGCCATCTGGCCATTGAACTGGCCGCGCAGGCGTCGCGCGAGGAATGCTTCGGCCTCCTTGAAGATCGCCGGGTTCGCACGATCGGCGAGCACCTTGTCGTTCTTGTCACGCACCAGCGGATGTTTGCCGCCTTGTGCCGCTTTGCGTTTCGCGAACGCGATTGCGCCGGCGACGAGGTCGCCCTTCACGATCTCGTCGACGATGCCGAGGCGCAATGCGTCTTCGGTTTCGAACGGGTCGCCCGAGAGGATCGCTTCCATCGCCGCTTTCGCGCCGATCAGGCGCGGCAGCCGCTGTGTACCGCCGCCGCCCGGCAACAGACCGATTTTGATTTCCGGCAGACCTACCGGCGCGCCGGGCGATGCGACCCGATAGTGGCAGGTGAGCGCGAATTCGAGACCGCCGCCGAACGCGGTGCCGTTGAGCGCGGCGACGATCGGCTTCGCGCTCTCTTCGATGTAAGCCCCGGCCGGGCGCTTCGGCTGCTCGTCGGCGCTCGCAGGCTTGCCGAAGTCGCGTATGTCGGCCCCGGCAATGAACGCGCGTCCTTTGCCGGTGATGACGATCGCCTTCACGGCGGCGTCGGCCAACGCCGTTTCGAGATGCTTCGAGAGGTAGAACCTGACGCCGCTGCTGAGGGGATTGACGGGCGGATTGTCGATGGTCAGCAGCGCAACGCCGTCGCGCACTTCGTAGTGAACGGTGCCGATAAGGGCCATGAGAGTCCTCGGGATTAGGGCGGAGTGCCGAACGTTTTAACCCTTTCGGCAGCGGGTTGAAAGCAGCGCTTCAGTCCTGCGGCTCGTCCGACAGCGGTGCCGGCCAGAACTTCTGCATCGCGAGGAAGGTGAACGACGCGGACCAGGTGATCATGGCGAGCCCGGTCAGTGCCTCGGCGGCGCTCAGCATGCGCATCGCGCCGAGCGGCACGATGTCGCCGAAACCAACGGTCGCGTACACCATCGACGACAGGTACATGAAGTCGATGATGTCGGGATTCTCGATGCGCCCGATGGATCCCATGTCCGGCATCCAGTCGGCGAACATGTAGCCGAGCGCAAACACCCAGATTTCGAGTCCGTGCGCGACCAGAAGGCCGAGCATCACGAGTAGCACGCCGATGCGCTTGTGTACGTGGGCGCCGAGCGTCTTGCCGAGAAGCCGCAGCGATTCGTAGTGCATCGTCACGCAGACGACGACGATGACGACCGCAAGCAGGCTGACGAGAACGTGTTCGAAGAGGGTATCCACCGCGGGATCATAACCCGGCAGGGTGAGATGCCCTGCGACCAGATCACGCGGTGGTTGCGGCGGCGCTCCATCGCTCGATCAGTTCGCGATTGTTGGCGTCCCACGGATGGAAATCGGCGCGCATGAAGTCGCGCCACTCCGGCACCACGGCGCGCAGAATGCCGGATTTCCCGAACAACCACTTCATGCCGCCCCACCAGATCGACGGTTTCAAGTGCAATCCGTCGGCGCGCAGCATCATCCGCATGCCGGCGAAAACGTGACGGAGCAGTTGCCAGGTTTCGAGGCGCAGCATCGTGCGCAGCGCTTTGCGGGTACCGCCCGACGCGATGTATGTGTCGAATGCGACGGCTTTGTGCTCGACTTCCTCGATCGCGTGCCAGCGCCACAACTCGGCCATGCGCGGATCGGCGCCGTCGAGCCAGGCTGGATTCGTCAGCAGTGCATTGCCGAGAATCGCTGTGAGGTGCTCGGTCGTCACCGTGGCGCCGAGGCGCGTGATCGGTTCCAGGTTCTCGTTCGCCCACGCCGTGTCGCGATCGAGGCGCGCATCCATGTAGTTCGCGTCGTAACCGCGCGCGCTGCACAAGACGTCGTTCATCTGCTTGTGCTCGCGGCTGTGGATCGCTTCCTGTCCGATGAAGCCGCGGATCTCCTGACTCAGCTTCGGATCGTGGACGCCGCGCTGGAACGCCCGCACGCTGTCGATGAAGAACTTCTCGCCCTTCGGGAAGGTCAGCGACAGGGAGTTGAAGAACGCGGTGCGGAACGGATCGTTGCCGTGCCAGTCGCGCGACAGGCAGTCGGCCAGATCGAATTCGGGGTGACGCGGATTGATCGGCACCTCGACGGGTGTACGGGAGAGGGCGTTCATTGCAGCGGCTCCGCAAGCGCATTGATCAGGGCGGCCATGCTACTTGTGGATGGCGAGTTGAGTAGGTTAGTTTCGGCCACGGAGGGTGTCATATGCGGCCAACTGTGACGCCGGTCATCCGTGACGTGGGTACGGCGATCAACAACCAGCAGGCCTATCTGGAGGCCCTGCTCGAAGTCGTGCGCGGCGACGGCGTCACCTCAGACGCGCTCTTCAAGCACGCGCGACGGACATCGCGCGGGCCGGGACTTCCGGATTTCACACAGCTGTGTGACGCCGCGCTGCAGCTCACCGGCGATGCCGAACTCGGCGTCAAACTCGGCGGCCGCCTCGACCTGACCAGTCACGGCATCCTCGGTTACGCGCTGATGAGCAGCCGAACCGTCGAGCAGGCGCTGCAAAGGCTGGTCCGATACATCGGTCTGGCGGCGCCGCCGATCCATTTCGAACAGGTGATGCAGGGAACGCGTTGCCTGCTGGTGTGCCGGACAGAACCGGAGCTCGTTCCCCAACAGTTCTACATTGACGCGGTACTGGTATCGGTGGCCGTTTCGGCGCACACGCTGCTCGGCGCGCGGGTCGGGCGCGAAGCGGAGCTGTGGTTGATGGGTCCGAAGCCGTCGTATGCGAAACGCTACGAGGCTGTTGCTGGCGTCGCCGTGAGCTTCGAGCGCCCGTACAACGCCGTGACGATGCCCCGCCGGTACCTCGATGCACCCGTGCTGAGCGCCGAACCGGCGATGGCGGAGTTGTGTCGCCGGCAATGTGAAAAGCTGCTCGCCAACATGCGCGACCGCCGCGGCCTCGCCGGCCGCATCCGCGAGCAACTGTTGCGCGCGCCCGGACAGTTTCCGGACGTCCAGCGCATCGCCAAGCAATATGGTTTGAGCGAGCGCACGATGCGCCGACGGTTGACGGAAGAGGGCACCTCATACCGCACGCTACTCGACGAAGTGCGCCTCGAACTCGCCCGCACGTATCTCACGTCGACGGGTCTTCCGGTCGCCGAGATTGCGGTGCTGCTCGGCTATGATGATCCGGCGAATTTCCGGCGCGCGTTCAAGCGGATGCAACGTCAATCGCCTGCGGATTTCCGCGGCGGAAACAATGAAGGCGGGTGATGGGCTGGAATCGTGGCAGCGAGGCTCCATTCGGAGCGTTGGAACAGAAACCATGTCGCTGACGGCCGCGCAACTCGAATCGCTCGACACCAACGGCTTCCTGTCGTTCGACTCGCTCATTTCCGCGCGCAGCGTTATCGAACTGCGCAGCGTCTACGACAGGATTCTCGCGCACGACATCGCGGCGGAAGGCGATCGTTGGTTGGGCGGCGTGACGCGGCAGGTGATGTTTCCGAGCAAAGCACATGCGCTGTTCGACGACGACGAGGCAAGAGAGGTCACGCGCGCCGTCGCGCGCGTCGCCCGAACCGGTGTTCGCGTTCGATCAGCTGTTGTTCAAGCCGCTGGGCCGTCCCGCGGAGACGCCATCGCGCCAGGACATGGCGTATTCACGCATGCCATTCAGCCCGAAGGGCTATCCGTGCCGCGGTCGATGCGGAACGCGCGCTCGATCTGACGTCCGCCATCGCGTGCCCGGTGCCGGCGGGCGGCGCCACGGTGCATCTCGCCGGTACGCCGCATTACACGCCCCCCAACAGATCCGTTGATCGGCCGCGGCGCGCATACATCATCAACTATGTGCATCCGGTGCTGTTCAATCGTGGGCGGTCGGTTCCACCCGGCTAATCGCGACGCAGAATGCCGGTCATC
>DATJGR010000148.1:0-2993 GCA_035494855.1 Pseudomonadales bacterium
CGTGCGCAGGCCGGTGAACACCGCGCTCGCGCCGGGGCGCGACTCCGGCGCCACCTGGCCGGACAGGAACGGCAGGAAGCGGACGCCTCCGGCGCCCGCCGGCACGGCCGCTGCCGCTTTGTCCATCGTTACGAAATGCCGCGCCCGGGCGCGGTCGTTGGCTCCGAAGATCAGATCGAGAAACCAGTCTGCGGCGCGGCCGCCCATCACGGCATTGCCGCCGATCACGTGGCGGTCCGGCGGCAGGTCGTAAAAGCGGAACGACCCATCGGGAACGTCGGTCCGTATCGCGCGCACGACCGCGTGCGTGCCGAGCGTGATCGCGTATGCGCCGGGATGGCCAGCGCCGGCGCCGACGTTTGCGCAGATGCCGTCGTGTGCCCCGACCACCACCGGTATGCCGGCTGGAAGATCCAGCACTTTCGCCGCGCGCGCATCGAGCGGTCCCGCGATGTCCCACGGCAATGCCACGCTCGGCACCAGGTTCGTGCTGGCGGTGTGGTGAAGTGCGCGGGGGTCCCATTGGGACGCATCCGGCCCGCTGGTGCGATCTGTAACGCTCGCGCCGGTGAGGCGGTAGATCAGAAAGTCCTTCGCGTAGAGCACGTGGCGCAACTGTCGCGCCCGATTGGGCTCGTTGGCGACGAACCATTGCTTCTTCGCGAGCAGTGCCGCGGCGTAGTTCGACAGATGCGCGCCGTTTTTGCGCCATTCGACCAGCGAACTCAGTTCCGGTGCATGCCGCCGGTCCGACCATGGCTGCCCGATGACCGTGCCGTCGCGGCCGACGAACACCGCAGCGCCACCACGCCCTGAGACCGATACGGCGACGACGTTCCTCGGTTTTGCAGCCACCAGTTCCTTCGTCAGACGCACCGCGTCGCTCCACCAGGCGTCGGCGTCCTGCCAGGCGCGGTTTCCTTCGCGGTATTCCTGATGGCGCGAGGCGCGCTGTCCGATCAGACGTCCGCGCAGACTGAATAGCGCAACCTTGATGCGGGTGGTGCCGAGATCGTAGGTAAGAACCGCTGCGTCTGCGGTGCGTCTGGATGTGTTTGACATCGTGCCAACAGATTGCGCTGACTGCACATGACGGAGCAAGGTAGCGCGATCCACAGGAGGAAATGAGCATGCTGGGCAGTGTGGTGCTGGTGACGGGCGGCGCGCGCGGCATCGGTCGCGCGATCTCGGAAGCGTTCCTCAACGCCGGCGCCAAAGTGATGATCGGCGATCTGGGTGCGAAGGCCGGTTATTGGACGTATGACCTGTCGGGCGCCGACGCGTTGCAACGCAGTGCGAAGGAACAGGCGGCGATCGGCGAGGTGAAGGCGACGGAACTGGACGTGACGGACGCCGCGAGTTGCGCCGCCGCGGTTGCCGCCACCGTGGCGGCGTTCGGCGGCATCGACGTGCTGGTGAACAACGCCGGTGTGGTGCAATCGGGACCGATCGCGGAATTCTCGGAGCGGGATTGGGACCGCGTCTTCGCCGTCAACACCAAAGGCATCTATCTGATGGTGCGCGCGGCGTTACCGGCGTTGAAACGCTCGCGCAACGCGGCGATCGTCAATACCGCGTCGATCGCCGGCAAACAGGGTTATCGCAACATGGCGGCGTATTGCGGTTCGAAGTTCGCCGCCATCGGCATAACGCAGTCGTTAGCAGCCGAACTCGCACCGGACAACATCCGCGTCAATGCGATCTGCCCGGGCGTGGTCGGCACTGCGATGTGGTTGGAACACCTGATGCCGATGAACACGCTCGATCAGGCGGCCAAGAACGCCGAGTTCGAGAAAGCGATGAAGGAGATGATTCCGCTCGGGCGCCCGCAGACGGCGCAGGACATGGGTGCAGCCGCGTTGTTTCTCGCATCGGCGCCGAACATCACTGGCGTCAGTCTGAGTGTGGCGGGCGGCTACGAGATGAACTGAAGAGGTCTCGCCGGGCCTCGTTATTGTGAACGCGTCGCTGGCACGGCAAGCACCGCGCAGTGCGCGCGTCGCAATACTCGTTCAGTGGTGCTACCACTCAGCGCCTCGAACACGCCGGCGCGGCCGGCCGTTGCCATCACGATGAGATCGGCGCGAACCACATCGGCCGCCGCGAGAATCTCGTCAAGTGGATCGCCGTCGCGAAACATCCGCGCAAAGGTCCAGCGATCGCCGTCGTGCGTCTGCACGTGTGGCGAGTCCGTCGCGGCGCCGACGTAGAGAATGGTAATCGCTACGTTGCCGTCGCCGAACAGGTCCGCCGCGCGTCTGGCGAACTCGATCGCAGCTGTGGCATCGGGCGCGTGATCAATCGGAACCAGTATGTTGGCCAGCGTCAGTTTGCCGTCGGCGGTGATGATGCTGCGTCGGGTGTCTTGCGGGACGAAGAGCGTCGTTGTCTTGGACCAACGAGCCATTGCCTCCGCGACGGAACCATGCAACCAGCGCGCGGTTCCGTCGCGACCTTCGGTTGCCACGACCAGCAGGTCGGCCGGGTACTCGTCGAGATAATCAACAACGGCGATGGCTGGAAGACGGCTCGAGATAGAACGTTTCGTCACGTGGATCCCAAGTTGCTCGTGTACCGCGGCTTGTGTGCTCCCCGGCGCGAGAAGACCCCAGCGTGCGAGCATGGCGCGCACGCCCGGAAAGCGGCTCCAGTCGGTCTCCGATTCGCTGCCGACGTGCAGAATCGTCAGGCTGCCCCGACGCAGCAGCGCGACGGCGAGTGCGTGCGCGAACGCGCTTTCGCTGGCTGCAGAAAAGTCCGTCGGATGAACGATCGTCTGTACGAACGGAACTTCGTCGTCCGCTATCGGCTCTGCCATGGGATTCCAGTCGTTTCGAATTCCGGAAGACGCTCCGTATCGACACCGACCGCCGCGGTCAGCATGCGGTTTGTAACTGCATCGGAAGGGTGCGTCGCCGCAGCGACACAAATCGAACGTGTTACTTCGTGGCCCGCTTCGATTTGGACGGGCCGGCACTGTGGTCGGTAATCGT
>DATJGR010000149.1:0-12085 GCA_035494855.1 Pseudomonadales bacterium
TTGGTACCGGGCATGGGCGGTTGACAGCTCAGATCATCCCGCCACAGCAGCAGAGCTCCGTCAGATGCTTGAAGCGTACAGGCAAGGTCGCCGCAGGGGCGGGATGAGTAGCCTGCCCGAGACGATGCCCGTGATCCTCGAAGTCAACGGGCGCCAACCGGCCACTGCGGCTGCTCGTTAGATCCGCTTAGATCCGCCGCGGTACACAGTCGCATTCTTCGCGGTAGGGCTCCAACTCAATCGGGGAGAGCTCCTTCGCCTTACTCGGAATTTTCGCGACTCGGACTCTTGCCGCATCGTCAGTCCGAACCCCGCTACATCCACCCCACACAGAACTTCGCGGAGGGACTACACTGCGGCTCTCGCATGGTTTCGCTGGCTTCGAGCACACGACATGAAGACCTTTTGCTCCGTGCTCCTGTTCGTAGCGCTGTCGGCAGCAGCCGCCGAACCGGTGGACACGCGGTCCGGAACGGGCGACGACGCTGCCCGGAATGATGCGGCCACGGAAAACCGCGCCGGCTCGGCCTGGGTTCGGAGAAGCGACGCGCCCTCGCCCACCCCTGGGAGCGACGACGCGAGCGACGATCCGGGGGCTTCTTCAAGCAGCGGCCTCAACTACGAAACGGGCCAGCTCTGCGTGACCCGCGGGGCCGGTGGAATCTGCCTCGAGTCGAGCGACGACTGACCGCCATTCTCTACACGGCTCGATTACCGCTTTTGCCGAATCGACCGCCGCCTCGGCGTCGACGGCCAACGGATCGAGAAAGGCGTGGGCCAATGCGATCGCCACGCGAGGCGACTCCACCCTCGTCCTCGCCTTCGACGCGTTTGTTTATAGGCAATCGCGCGCACCACCGACAATCTGGGCTACGATCAGGTCCGCCATGAGGTGCGCCGGCGGAATCATGGGCATGCTGCGGACCGATCTGCGGCCGATGAACGCGCCGTCATCGATGCCCTCGGCGACCGGCCTGCGGCCGCGCGAAATCAAGGCACGGCTCGCGCGGCGCGACGCGATCGTTGGGTACTGGTCCTGGAGTAATCGATGCGAAGATCCACCAGTATCTGGGGACCGATGCTGTTGATCAGCTTCTACTACGCGCTCGCGATCATCGGCGCGTTGTGGCTTTCCAATGAATTTCCACAGGTCGAACGTTACCTTCCGGTCGGCGGCATCGAAGAACTGGCTCAACGCAACGCCGACGACTTCGAGACGGTCAGCAGGCCTGCCGCCGAGATTCCGCTGGATGGCGAAGAGTCGATCAAGCTCGGCGTTGCCATCGTGTGCACGCTGGTGTTGATGGTGCCGATCTCGTGGGTCTACTTCGTCACAACCAAAGACAAAGTCGTCGATCGTTCGTTTGCGCACACGATCATGGTCTTGCCTGTCATCGTCGCCGGCATCGCGGCGATCGTGCACGGCAGCCTGCCGCTTGCGTTCAGTCTCGCCGGGGTCGTTGCCGCCGTCCGTTTCCGCTTCACACTCGACGAACCGGCGCAAGCGCTGTACATCTTCATCGCCATTGCGGTGGGCCTCGGCGCCGGCATCAGCGCGGTCGGCGTTGCGTCGGTGGTTTCGATCGCGTTCGTCTATCTGACGCTGGTGTTGTGGAAACTGGACTACGGCGTCGATCTGAACACCCGGTTCTTCGCGTTCCTGACGGGCCGCGGCCGCGATGACAAAGACCTGTGAGGGCGTGCTTTCTGCGATGGTGATCATGCTGACGCTGGCCGCATCGGCGTGCGGAAAACCAGCGACGCCTCCGCAGCGGGATTCCGCCTTCGACGCGATGGAGACGGTGCAATGGAATCTGCCGAAACAGCTACGCGAAATTTCTGGACTTGCGTTGGGCGCCGACGAACGACTCTTCGCGCACGACGATGAGCGCGCGGTGATCTACGAAATCGACTGGCACCACGGCCGTGTCTCGAAAGCATTCGCCCTGGGCGATCCGCCGTTGAAGGACGACTTCGAAGGCATCGCGATCGCGGGAACTGATTTCTATCTCGTGACGAGTGCCGGCGTGCTGTATCGCGCGGCAGAAGGCGACGACGGGGCGCACCTTGCATACGAGCGCGTCGACACCGGCACCGGCCAACGCTGCGAGATCGAGGGACTCGCATATGACGTGCGCCGCGCATTACTACTGCTCGGATGTAAGGCGCCGCGCGAGGTTTCTTTGCGAGGCCGAGTCAGCGTCTTCGCATGGGCTCCGGAACGGCGTGCGATCGACGAACGGGCGTCGTTCTCCGTTCCCGAGAAGCAGTTCGCTGCGGCGATCGACGCCACGCACTTCAATCCGTCGAGCATAGAAGTCTCGCGCGATGGATCGCGTCTGTATCTGCTAGCGGGCAGACAACGCGCGCTTGCGGAGGTTGATCTGAACGGCGGTCTCGTGGCGGTGACGCCGTTGCCGGCCAAGCAGCACCGGCAACCCGAAGGCCTGGCCATCGGTCCTCACGGAGAAATGTTCATCGCCGACGAAGGCGGCGGCGGGAGGGCGACGCTTGCAATCTACCGACGGCGCTGAGGCGCGCAACAAGTCGTTGATTCTGGTCCACGGGCGCGGCTTCAAACCGGCGCGCGCCGACCTGGAGTCGTTGTGGCTGCGGGCGTTGCGCGGCGGCATTGGCCGCGATGTGGCAGAGGCGCTGCCGGCGTTCGATCGCTGTCGGTGCGAATTCGTCTATTACGGCGACGAAATCAACGCGGTTCTAACCGCCGGAGGTCGAAGCTACGATCCATTGATCGATCTCGCGGATCTCGAGCACACACTGTCCACTCTCTCGGCACTGTCGAAATCTCGACAATTCCGCCGCGAACACTATGAGCGTCTTCCAGGCAAGACGGCGTTCAAAGAATTTCTCGCCGACATCGGCGGGCCGGCGCTGTCGGTAATTGGATTGAAAGAGCGCGCGCTCGGTCGCTTCATTCCGGAACTCGTCGACTATTGGCGCGACTCGAACAGCCGATTGAGACCGGTCCAAGCGCGCCTGTGTGGTGTCGTCGGCGACGCGATGGAACGCGGCGACGATGTGCTTCTCCTGTCGCATTGCATCGGCTCGGTGATCGCGTATGACGCCTTGTATGCCTTGTCGCGCGGCGGCTACCGTGACAGCGCCTGCGCCGGCGGAAAGGTAACTGCATGGATCACCATCGGAGCACCTCTCGGAGACGAGAGCGTGAAGCGCCGGTTGGAAGGTGCCGGCGCCGCAGGATCCGCCAAGTATCCCAACAACATCCTTTGGTGGACCAACGTTGCCGCGGAAGACGACTACGTCTGCCACGACGACCGTCTCGCGAACGACTACGCGGACATGCTGGCGTATCGGTTGGTCAGCCGCATCGAAGACTTGCGCATCTACAATCTTGCTGTTCGATATGGTCGTTCGAATCCGCACAACGCGTTCGGATACCTGACCCATCCGAAGGTGAGCCGCACCATCGCGAAGTGGTTGACGGACTCGGTGGTGTCACAGACAGCGCGATGACACCTTGCGCTTCAGATTTTCCGGCTTGTCGATGATCTCGTAGAACGCGTCTAGATATCCGGTTATGCGCTCGATCGTGGACGCGTCGAGCCGCGGGTCGTTCTTGAACAACGCATAGATGTCGGCGCGCGCCTCACGGAAACGGTCCAGCGTTGCCTGAAGAGTCACCTCCGGCCTGCAATAACCCCGATAAAGACGCTGCTGGACGTTGTTGATGCCGAGCCCTGCGGCGGGCCGAGCGTATGGAGCAGCAACGATGCCGGTGGCGTCGAAGTCGTACGGCACGGGCAGCACGGCGCCGTTGGCGGCCGCGAGCAGAACGATGTTGTGGCAACAGTCGTCGCCCTTCGGACCGCGAATCATCGAAAAATCGGTGTTGCCCACGAGGAACTCGAACACTTCTGCGAGATTGGCCTGCACGGGTTCGAGCTGCTCGCGCTCGATGCTGGCGACTTTCGCAACGCGCGTGTCGCGACGCTTCGCGAGCCACTCTTCCGGCTCGATCAGGAACGCGACGTGCGTGTGCCGCTTGCCGCCTTTCTCGGTGTCTACATACGTCACTTCGAGAGGCTGCACGCGAAGGCTCGTCGCCGAAATGCGGTTGAAGACGCGATACGACAGCAGTTCGAGTTCGACTCGCGTGGCGTAGGCTGAATTAGCTTCGCCGATGCGGCCGCAATGGGTGACCAGCTTGACCTTATCGAGTCCGGAGAACGGCGTTCCACCCGGTGTGTCTTTCGGAAAATTCAGCCGCAACGGCGGAAATTTGCACGCGTCATCGTCGCGCCGCGATTTGCCGCGCGGCTTCAGTTTCAACGCCATCCGCACATCGGTGCCGGATGCATCCTTCCATACCAACGCGCCGTTCTGATATGTCGGCTCTTCGCTGTCGTCCGCGGCGATGCGGCTCAACGGCGCTTCGAGAACAACGGCGATGGGGCCATCGTCGGCGAACAACGCCGTGGCGGCCCGCGCTGCGCCACACAGCGCGCCCACCGACAATGCGAGGTACGCGACGACGTGCTTCATCAATGCCGATCCACTGGACGCTCGAGTGTAGGCTTCTGCGGAGCGCTCGCACCACCGTCGCGTGTGCGGGACCGTTGCCGGTCTACACGTTTACCGCTCTCCAGAATTCGAATCCTGGCGTCTACGCCAGTCAGCATCGAACCATCGGTCCATCACATCCGCGCAGCAGTCGTGCACGGTCCGATCCAAGAGTCCGGGGTCGATCCGCTCCACCATGTGAAATCTGCGATCGTTGGCTGCCTGATGTCCTTCCTGAACGTCTATCGAATCCGGATCGACGTCCAGGAACGCACCCAAGCGCTCCGCGGAGTTCGCGATTTCGTTGGTTCTTACCACGAGCAAACGCTCCGGTGGGATCACTTCCACCGCGTGCCGATAATGTCTGCCCCACGCCGAAAGGTAAGCGCGGATCGGAAACAGACCGGCATCTCGAAAAGCCTCCTCTCCCGGTTGAAACGCGTACTGCTCGGGACGGTAGTAGGCAACTTGGGCGCGTCCCCAGTAAGGTCCAACGTCGAACGCGATCAGGTGGTTCACCAGCGAGTCGAGCCACGAATAGCAATCTCTAATCGTCAGGACGAACTTGGCCGTGGGGAACGCCCGCGCAAGGCGCTCGAGATGGAAGATGTGCAGCCAACACGCTTCCATTTCGAGCCACAGGCGACGGTCGCGCCGCCGCAGAAATGTCATCCAAGCGTCGTCCTCAGAAGGCTTCGCCAACAACCTGGGAATCAGTGTCGGGTAGTCCGGTTCGTGGTCAGATCGGTAGTGCCGCGCGAACACTTGTGCGACGGAATGCGTCCCCGACTTCTCCGTGCCGACACAGAAGGCATGAAAGCGGCGGTTGTAGGTGGGCGCAACCCAGCCGGCCGTCCCGATCCCTTTGATTCTGGCGCGCACCCGATTCGACAGACTGGCTTCTTCCACCTGGCGCACCTCGATCGCCGCGACCCAGCGCGCGGCGGCGGAATCTGGGTTGGTTATTCGGTCGAACAAATCTCTGGCCGTTTATATAGCAGGACGGTTGGGCATTCGTCACGCACGGTCTGTGGGACAGCGAGACACAGCGCATTTCGCGTCGGCCGACTTGTCGATAGAGTTTCCAGATGAGCGTCGCATCAGGAACTGGTTTGACCGGATTACCTCCGTCCTTGGGGCCCGCCTAGTGGGCGGCTCTTCCCGAACGACCCCCTTGATAGGGGTTTTGTGTGGCGCACCGATGGCTGTCTCGATTGCGGTCCTCGCCGCTGGCTCCAATCTTCCCCCGATCGATTGGCAGTTCGAGAAATATCCCGATCCGATGCACAAGGCCGGCATCGTCGTGGCCGCCTCGCAGACCTCGGAGGTCGATGGTGGCGGCATTGTCACCGCCTTGGTTCGGTGTTGGTCCGCAACCGGCGACTACGACGTCCGGTTCGTGCTGGATGGCCAGCCACTCATCTCACCGGACGCCCGCTGGCAATTCGACAAGGGCACAATTCGAAGTGGGCGCTGGAGAGTGAGCCCGCGAGGGAACGCCTTGGTAGTGCCAGACTCGTCGATCAACGAGATGATCAAGGGGATACGCAGCGGCAACGATCTCGTACTCATGCTGCCGAGCGATAGTAACCATCGCTATCACATTCCACTGCTCGGGTCGTCCCGCGCCATCGGCGAGATGCAGAATCTCTGCAAACCATAGCAACGAGCAACGGTGTCCGGATCAGGCGCCCGCCGGCCTCAGCGGAGCGCGAGCACTGCGGTCGTGTGCATCGGGTCCTCGTAGCTGGGCTTGATCGTGAAACCCAGTTCCCGACATAGCGCCAGCATCCGCGCGTTCTCGCGCAGCACGTGCCCGAACACCTCGCCGATTCCCCGGTGCCGCGCATGCGCAATGATGCGCTGCATCATCAGCGTCCCGAGCCCGCGACCGCCGAGCTCCTGCCATACCAATATCGCGAACTCCGCGCGCTCCAGGTCCGGGTCGGCATGAATCCGCACGACGCCGTAGATTTTGCTCGCGCCGGCGATGCCCGGTTCCGTCAACACCAGCGCCATCTGCCGATCGTAATCGATCTGCGTGAAGCGCGCCGCCATGACGTGCGACATGCTGCGCATCGCGGAGAAGAAGCGCAGACGGATCTCCTGGGGGGTGAGTCGCGCGAAAGCCTCGTGCAACGACGGTTCGTCTTCGGGGAGGATCGGACGCAACAGCAGCGTGCGGCCATCGTCGAGCGTGATCGTCTCTTCCAGTTCGCTCGGGTACGGACTGATCGCCAATCGCTGCGTGCCGGGCTTGGTCGGCACGGCGACCCGAACGCGGACGTCGAGCGCGATTGCACCGTCGGCATCGACGAGTAGCGGATTGATGTCGAGTTCGACCACTTGCGGCAGGTCGACGAACAGTTGCGACACCCGCATGAGATTGAGGCTGACCGCGTCGAGGTCCACACCGGGAAGCCCGCGATAGCCGCGCAGCAGCTTGAACACGCGCGTGCGCGCGATCATGCCGCGCGCCAGCCGCAGATTCAGAGGCGGCAATTCGAGCGCGGTATCGGCGCGCACTTCTACCGCGGTGCCGCCGTGACCGAAAACCAGAACGGGGCCGAACTGCGCATCCTCGTAAGCGCCAACGATCAGTTCGAACGCATTGCGCACCATCGCCATCGGCTCCACGGTGAATGCCAGGTCGCGGGCGCTAGGAAGCAGCTCGCGAACGCGTCGCTGCATGGCATCGGCCGCTGCACGCACTGCTTCCGGGCCGGCGAGATCCAGAATGACGCCACCGACATCGCTTTTGTGCGAGACATCGGGCGAGCTGATCTTGAGCGCTACCGGTTTGCCGAGGCGCGCGGCAACCGCCGCGGCGTCGTCCGGCGTCGAGCACGCGATCGACTGCACGACCGGAATCTCGTAGGCGGCGAGCAGCGCGCGGGCCTCGGCGGGATCCAGCCAGCCAACGCCGCGCTGCAGTGCGCGCTCGACGATATCGCGCGCCGCGCCGCGATCGGGCGACAACGCAACGGGCAGCGACGGCGGCGTCTCCAGCAACGCGGTCTGGCTGCGCCGGTAATTCACCAGATACATGAACCCGCGAACGGCCTGTTCCGGCGTATCGTAGCTCTGCACGCCATGCTGCTCGAACAAACGACGGCTTTCGGTCTGGTATGCGCCCCCTACCCAGCTCGTCAGCAACGGCTTGCTGCGATACCGCGCGTATGCTTCGACCACGACGCGCGCACTGTCGAAGCTCGACGCCACGGCCACCGGGCAGTTCAGCACAAGCGTCGCATCCACATTCGGGTCAGCGATCACGATGTCCAGCGCCTGCCGATACCGCGCGGGGGCGGCATCGCCGAGGATGTCCACCGGATTGCCATGCGACCACGCGGCCGGCAACAACGCGTCGAGCTTCGCCATCGACTCCGGAGTCAGTTCCGCGAGGTGGCCCGCTTCGTCCAGCAAACGGTCCGTCGCCAGAATGCCGAAGCCGCCGCCGTTCGTTACGATCGCCAACCGCTCTCCGACGCAGGGTCGTCCCAGCGCGAGCGCCTCGACGGCGTGGAACAGATCCTCGAGTGCAGATACGCGCAACATGCCGGCGCGGCGAAACGCGGAGTCGTACACCGCATCGGTGCCGGCCAGCGCGCCGCTGTGCGAACGCGCCGCGCGCGCACTTTCGGCGTGTCGGCCGGATTTGCAGACGATCACCGGTTTGCCGCGCGCCGCGGCGCGCGCGGCCGACATGAACTTGCGCGCGTGCGAGATCGCTTCGACATAAAGCAGTATCGCGGTCGTCGCTTCGTCGCTGGCGAGATAGTCCAGCAGATCGCCGAAGTCCACGTCGGCCATACCGCCGAGCGACAGCAGATGTGAGAAGCCGATTCCGCGCGCGGCGGCCCAATCGAGAACCGCGGTGAGCAACGCGCCAGACTGTGTGACGAACGCCACGCCGCCCGCCGACGGTGTGAGGTGAGCGAAGCTCGCATTGACGCCGGCGGCGGGCGCGAGAATGCCGACGCAGTTCGGCCCGATGATGCGAAGCAGGTAGGGCTTTGCTGCATCGAGCATCGCCTGTTGCAGTGCGGCGCCGTTCGCCGCGCTCAGTTCGGCGAACCCCGCCGAAATGACGACCGCGGCTTTGGTCCCCCGCCGGCCGAGCTCGTCGATGATGCCCGGCACCGTGGCCGCCGGGCTTGCGATCACCGCGAGATCGGGCGCGCTGGGCAACGCATCGACCGACCGGTATGCCGGTACACCGAGCAGCTGATCGTGATTCGGGTTCACCGGGAACACCGGCCCCACGAAACCGGCGCCCCGCAGATTTTCGAACAACGTGCGGCCCACCGAATCGGGTCGCTCGCTCGCCCCGATCAGCGCGATCGAGCGCGGTTTCAACGCGAATTCGAGATTGCGTATCGACATCCGCCGGACACTAACACGCGAACCGACGACGATCGCCACTCCAATAGCGCGGCACAGCCGGATTCCGGGCGACTGAGGGGCGACTTGCGTCCGCAGTCGGGGCGCTGCACGCTGCGAGCGATGTCGTAACGATCGATCGTCCTGATGCCATCAGACGCCGCGCGCGAACTGCAAGTCATCCGCGAGGTACTCGCGGTAACCGAGCCGCAATCGCAGCTGCTGTTGCCGACGCTGCTCGAGGTGCAACGCCGGCTCGGCCAGGTGCCGAGCGCGTGCGTCGTAGCCGCGGCCCAGCACTTCAATCTGTCGCGCGCCGACGTGTACGGCGTTCTGACCTTCTACCACGATCTGCGGGTCGAACCCGTCGGCGATCACGTGGTGCAGATCTGTCAGGCCGAAGCATGCCAGGCCGTCGGCTGCCGCGCGCTCGCATCTCACGCCGTACGCCGTCTCGGGGTCGCGATGGGGACGACTTCCCCCGACCGACGGGTCACGCTCGAAGCGGCCTACTGCTTCGGCAATTGCGCCTGCGGGCCAACCGTACGCATCGACGATTCGATTCACGGCCGCGTCACGCCCGAGCGATTCGACACCCTCGTTGCCGCACTGCACGGGCCGCGGCCGTGATGGCACGCGTCTTCGTGCCGAACGACACGAGCGCCTGTTCGCTCGGTGCCGAAGCAGTGGCGGCGGCGGTCGAATCAGCCCTGGCCGTAAGTCGCATCGATGCGTGCGTCGTTCGCAACGGCTCGCGCGGTGCCTATGCGCTGGAACCGTTGCTCGAGGTCGAGTCGACCGACGGACGCATCGGTTTCCCGCGCGTAGAAGCGAAACACGTCGCGGCGCTGTTCGCCGCAGGCATACCCGGTCGAAGCCATGCGTCGTGCATCGGCGTCGTCGACCAACTGCCGTTTCTGCAACGCCAGACGCGCCTTACGTTCGCACGCGCCGGCGTGATCGATCCGCTCGCTATCGACGCTTACCGCGCCAACGGTGGATTCGAGGGGTTGGCGCGCGCGCGGATCTTGACGGGTGCTCAAATCGTCGACCAGATCCGAACGTCCGGACTGCGCGGTCGCGGCGGAGCCGCATTCCCTGCGGCTGTGAAGTGGCAAACCGTTCTCGAAGCCGCCGGCCCCACGAAATACGTCGTCTGCAACGCCGACGAAGGCGACTCCGGAACGTTTGCCGACCGGCTGTTGATCGAAGCGGATCCATTTCAGCTGATCGAGGGTATGTTGATTGCCGGGCTGGCGACGGGCGCCACGCAGGGCTACGTGTACCTCCGTTCGGAGTATCCGCGCGCGCGCGACGTACTGATTCGCGCGTTGGCGACGGCGCGCCGTGCCGGTGTGCTCGGACGCGACGCGTGCCGTGCGGGCCACGCATTCGACATCGAGTTGCGGATGGGCGCTGGCGCCTATGTATGCGGCGAGGAAACGTCGCTGCTGGAAAGCCTCGAAGGCAAACGCGGGCTCGTTCGCTTCAAACCGCCTGTGCCGGCGATCAGCGGACTGTTCGGCAAGCCGACGCTGATCCACAACGTGCTCACGCTGGCCGCAGTAACGACCATTCTCGGCCGCGGCGGCGACGCGTATGCGGCGCTCGGCACCGGGCGGTCGCGCGGCACGATGCCGTTTCAACTCGGCGGCAACATCGCAAACGGCGGCATCGTCGAACTGCCTTTCGGCGCCACCGTACGCAGTGTCCTCCAGGATTTCGGCGGCGGCAGCCTGTCCGGTCGAGCGCTGCGCGCCGTGCAGATCGGCGGACCGCTCGGCGCATATCTGCCGTCGTCGCTCTGGGACGTTCCCTTGGATTACGAAGCGCTCGCGGCGCATTCGGCGATGCTCGGCCACGGCGGCATCGTCGCGTTCGACGATTCCGTCGATCTCGCCGAGCAGGCGCAGTTCGCCATGCAATTCTGCGCGCACGAATCGTGCGGGAAGTGCACGCCGTGCCGGATCGGCGCGGTGCGCGGCGTCGAAGTCATCGAACGGATCCGTCGCGGCGAGCGAGCCGACGAGAACGTTGCATTGCTCCAGGATCTGTGCGAAACGATGGAGACCGGCTCTCTGTGCGCGCTGGGTGGACTCACGCCGATGCCCGTTCGAAGCATTCTCGAACACTTCATGGAAGATCTCGTTCCCCCACGTGTTCCCAACGGGAACGGGATGTCGCGATGAACGCGGCCGATCACGTGCATCGCGATCTCGGCACTCCGGCGCCCGGTTGCGACGCCGCAGCGAGTGGCCCCGTGCACCTCACCATCGACGGCGTCGCGGTAGAAGCGCCCGCAGGCACGACAGTGTTGCGCGCGGCGCTTGCGGCCGGCATCGGCATTCCGAAGCTGTGCGCCACCGACTCGCTCGCTCCGTTCGGCTCGTGCCGGGTGTGCCTGGTGGAGATCCAGGGCCGCAAAGGCACGCCGGCATCGTGTACCACGCCGGTCGAGGCCGGAATGGTGGTGCGCACCCAAACGGAGACGTTGGCCCGTGTCAGGAAGGGCGTGCTCGAACTGTACATCTCCGACCATCCGCTCGACTGTCTCACGTGCGCGGCCAACGGCGACTGCGAACTGCAGGACGTGGCGGGTGAAGTCGGGCTGCGCGACGTGCGTTACGGTTTCGCGGGCGCCAATCATCTCGGCCAGGGAAAGGACGAATCGAACCCCTACTTCGCGTTCGATCCGTCGAAGTGCATCGTCTGCTCGCGCTGCGTGCGCGCGTGCGAGGAAGTACAGGGAACGTTCGCTCTCACCGTATCCGGCCGCGGTTTCGATTCGGCGATCGTCGCGAGTGCGGCCGATCCTTTCATCGACTCCGAGTGCGTATCGTGCGGCGCCTGCGTGCAGGCGTGCCCCACCGCCACGTTGATCGAGAAAACCGTGGTCGAAAACGGCCCGCCCGACCGCGTGGTGAAAACCACTTGCGCATACTGCGGTGTCGGCTGCTCGTTCAAAGCGGAGTTGAAGGGCGACCAGTTGATTCGCATGGAGCCGGATCCGGACGGCGGTGCCAACCATGGGCACTCGTGCGTCAAAGGGCGTTTCGCGTGGGGTTACGCGACGCACCGCGATCGCGTCTTGAAACCGCAGGTGCGCGAGCGGATCGACGAACCGTGGCGGGAAGTGTCGTGGGACCAAGCGATCGACTTC
>DATJGR010000150.1:0-5993 GCA_035494855.1 Pseudomonadales bacterium
TCCCGCAACGATCAGATCGCTACCGACATCCGGCTGTACCTGCGCGACGAAATCGACCGCCTGAAGGCCTTGACCACGCAGCTGCTGGGCGCACTGCTCGACCTCGCCGACGCGCACGCCGACACGATCATGCCCGGCTTCACTCACCTGCAGACCGCCCAGCCGGTCACGTTCGGGCATCACGTGATGGCGTGGTTCGAAATGCTGCTGCGCGACCGGGAGCGGCTCGCCGAACTGCGCCGGCGCGTCAACGTGATGCCGCTTGGCAGCGCCGCGCTCGCCGGCACCACGTTTCCGATCGATCGTGCGTTCACCGCGCGCGAACTCGGTTTCGATGCCGTCAGCGAGAACTCGCTCGATGCGGTCAGCGATCGCGACTTCGCGATCGAGTTCTGTTCCGTTGCGAGCGTCGCGATGATGCACCTGTCGCGCTGGTCGGAAGAACTGGTGTTGTGGTCGTCACAACAGTTCGGCTTCGTCGACCTGCCCGACCGCTTCTGCACCGGTTCGTCGATCATGCCGCAGAAGAAGAACCCCGACGTGCCGGAACTGGTGCGCGGCAAAACCGGCCGCGTGTTCGGCCACCTGATGGGACTGCTGACGCTGATGAAAGGCCAGCCGCTCGCATACAACAAGGACAATCAGGAAGACAAAGAGCCGTTGTTCGACGCGCTCGACACGCTCAAGGACTGCCTCACCGCGATGCTTGGGATGCTGCCATACCTCGATGTTCACGCCGACCGGATGCGCGAGGCGGCGTCGCTCGGCTTCGCTACCGCAACCGATCTCGCCGACTATCTGGTTCGCAAAGACGTACCGTTCCGTGACGCCCACGAAGTGGTCGGCCGTTGCGTCGCGCACGCGCTCGCCAAGCGCGTGGCTCTGAGCGACCTCACGCTGGCCGAACTGCAACGCTTCAGCCCGGTGATCGACGCCTCGGTGTTCGACGTGCTCACCCTCGAAGGATCCGTCAACGCACGCAACCATATCGGCGGCACCGCGCCGGCGCAGGTTCGGGCAGCGATCGCACGTGGTCGAACGCGTATCGGATAACTGCGCCGGTAAACCGTTCGGCTGCACCTCCCAGGGGACGTAGTCCGCGGCGCCTGACCATTGCTTAGTGTGTATACTCCCGCGCTTTGTCGGCGGACGTTCCCGTGTCGCGGTTGTTGCTGGTTTCGCTGTTGCTGCTGATGGTCGCGACCTGCGGCCAGAAAGGTCCGCTGCGAATGCCCGATCCTGCGCAACCGAAGCCGTCGAGCGTGCTGTCGTGAGCGACGTGCTGTCGTACCGCGGCGGTGTGGCCCACCTCGAAGACGTTTCGCTGCAGCACGTCGCGCAGCGTTGCGGCACGCCGACATATGTCTACTCGCGCGCGCACCTCGCGTCGCAATACCGGAAGCTCGACGCGGCATTGCAACCGTTGCCGCACCGCATCTGCTACGCCGTCAAAGCGAACGGCAACCTCGCGATTCTGAACGTGTTCGCGTCGCTCGGCGCCGGCTTCGACATCGTTTCGGGCGGCGAACTCGAACGCGTGCTCCGCGCCGGCGGCGATCCGGCTTCGGTGATCTTCTCGGGCGTTGGCAAGTCCGGCGCCGAAATCGACTTCGCGCTGAAAGTCGGCATCGGTTCGTTCAACGTCGAGAGCGCTGCGGAACTGGATCGGCTCGAACTGCACGCGCAGCGCCTGTCGCGAAAAGCCCGCATTTCGGTGCGCGTGAACCCGGACATCGATGCAGGCACGCATCCGTACATCTCTACCGGTTTGAAGTCCAACAAGTTCGGGGTGCCGCGCGACGAAGCGCTCGCGATGTATCGGCGCGCTTCGAATTCGCAATGGCTCGAGGTACTGGGCGTCGACTGCCACATCGGTTCGCAGATCGCGAAACCCGGTCCGCTGGTGGAGGCGCTGGAGAGTCTGCTTGCGCTGGTCGATACGCTGGAGCGCGAGGGCATCCGCATAGAGCACCTCGATCTGGGCGGTGGTTTCGGCGTTACGTATCGCGACGAGCAGGAGTTCGACTTTGCCGGTTACGCGAAAGAACTGAAGCGCCTGCTGCGGGGGCGATCGCTGACGGTGTCGGTCGAACCCGGTCGATTCCTCGTCGCCAACGGAGGCGTGTTGCTGACACGCGTCGAGTACCTGAAACCGGCGCGCGAGCGCGATGCCCGCAACTTTGCCATCGTCGATGCCGCGATGAACGACCTGATCCGTCCCACGCTCTATCAGGCGTGGCACGGCATCAGCGCCGTCGAGTTGCCGGCGCACGATGGCGTTCGCGCGAACTGGGACGTCGTCGGTCCGGTTTGCGAGAGCGCCGACTTTCTCGCTCACGAGCGCGATCTCACGCTCGCCGAAGGAAGCCTGCTCGCGATCCGCAGCGCCGGTGCATACGGGTTCGTGCAGAGCTCCAACTACAACGCGCGCAATCGCGCCGCCGAAGTGCTGGTGGACGGCGCGTCGTTCTCGGTCGTGCGACGGCGCGAGACCATCGCCGACCAGCTGCGCGCCGAAGTGGCATCGTCAGCGGCGGAAGAAGTACCGCAGGCCGGCGCGCCGTTGCAATATCGAGTGTGATCGATAGGCTGTCGGGCATGCAGATCCAATTCAGCAAGATGCACGGACTCGGCAACGATTTCATGGTCATCGACCAGATCAGCCAGGACGTGCGTCTGTCACCGGAACTGATCGCGCGGTTGGCCGACCGACACACCGGTGTCGGTTTCGACCAGCTCCTGAGCGTCGAACCGCCGACGGATCCCGAGAGCGATTTCCGCTATCGCATCTACAACGCAGACGGCAGCGAAGCCGAACAGTGTGGCAATGGTGCGCGCTGCTTCGCGAAGTTCGTCGTCGATGCCGGGTTGTCGTTGAAAACGGAGTTGCGGCTGCAGACGAACAGCGGCGTGATTACCACGCAGCTGCGCGACGACGGCAACGTGGAAGTCGACATGGGTGTGCCGACGACGGTGCCTGACGAGATCCCGTTCGTCACCAACGAACCCGGCGTCACCCATCGCCTTGCGGTGGGCAATCAGGAAGTGGATGTCGTCGCGGTATCGGTCGGAAACCCCCACGCGGTGGTGTTCGTCGAGTCGGTCAACGACGCGCCGGTCGCAACACTCGGTCCGCTGCTGTCGCGTCACGAGCGTTTCCCGCGCGGCGCCAACGTCGGGTTCTGTCAGGTGATCGACCCCGGTTTTGCGCGATTGCGGGTCTTCGAGCGCGGTGTCGGTGAAACGCGCGCGTGCGGCACCGGCGCGTGCGCCGCGGCGGTGGCCGGTGTGCTGACCGGTCGATTCTCCGACCGCGTGAAAATTTCGCTGCCGGGCGGCAAAGTCAAAATCAAATGGGAAGGCGCGGGCCGATCGCTATGGATGCTCGGTCCCGCCTGTCTCGTCTATGAAGGACGTATCGACGTATGAAAGCAGAGGCCGTGGACGTAGACCCGCGCAACGAAGACACTGTGATGCGCTACCTGCGCGATAACCCGGATTTTTTCGGCCGCCACCCGATGCTGCTCACCGACCTGAGTCTGCCGCACGACTCCGGCGAAGCCATTTCGCTCGTGGAACGACAGGTGGCGATTCTACGTGAGCGCAACATCGACATGCGCCGGCGCCTCACTCATCTCGTCGGCGCGGCGAACGTCAACGACACGCTGTTCGAGAAGACGCGTCGGTTCACGCTGAACATGCTCGACTGCGATCGGCTCAGCACCGTCGACGCGGTGCTTGCCGACACGCTCATCGACGACTTCGCCGCCGACCACGCCCGCTGCTTCGTCTCGCATCCGCGCGCGTTCGATTCGCTCGGGCACCTGGTCTACTGCAGTTCCGCGCAGGAACTGCCGTTGATTCAACTGACACAAACGACCGGATTGTCGTGCGGTCTGCTGCGCGGCGACGAATTTCAGAAACTGTTCGGCGAGGCAGCGGCCATAGACGGTTCGGCAGCACTGATCCAGTTGCGCCACGGCGACCTGATCGGCGTACTCGCGATCGGCAGCCGTGATCCGCTGCGCTTCAGTCCCGAGATGGGGACGCTGTTCATCCGCTACATCGGCGACGTGCTGTCACGCGTTCTCGCGCGGCTGCTGAGCCGCAGTGACGGCCACATCGATGACAGCCGCTGACGCGACGGGCCTGATCGCCGACATCGCTCGCTACGTCGAGTACCTGCACCACGAAAGGCAATATTCCGCCCACACGCTCGCGGCATATCGCCGCGACCTCCATGCGTTCGCGGCGTCGCTCGACGTCGGTCAGTGGAAGGCGGTGCGATCGGCCCACGTACGCGAACATCTGAGCGCGCTGCACCGCCGCGGACGCGCCACCCGCAGCATTCAGCGCGCACTGTCGTGTATCCGCTCGTTCCTGGATTACCTCACGCGCATCGGCAGCGCCGACGGCAACGTCGCGAGCGTAGTCCGCGCGCCGAAGTCGCGCCGCAAACTGCCGAAGCTGCTCGACACCGATCAGACCGCGCAGCTACTGAATTTCGAATCAGCCAACGCGCTGGACGTTCGCGACGCAGCGATGGTGGAGCTGTTCTACGGCAGCGGGTTGCGCCTCGCCGAGCTGGTCTCGCTCGACGTCGGCAATCTCGACCTCGACGAAGGGTTCGTCACGGTCACCGGCAAAGGTCGAAAAGTGCGTCAGATACCGCTCGGTTCGCATTGCATCACCGCGTTGCGCGCCTATCTGGCTCAACGCGAAACGGCGCGTCCGTCCGATCCGGTGTTTTCCGCGCGCGGCACCCGTCGCATCGGCAGGCGAACGGTGCAGCAGCGATTACGCGCGCTGAGCGCGCGACAGCTCGGCACGAATGCAGTGCACCCGCACATGCTGCGGCACAGTTTCGCGAGCCACCTGCTCGAATCGAGCGGCGACCTGCGTGCCGTGCAGGAGCTGCTCGGACACGCCGATATCTCGACGACGCAGATCTATACGCATCTCGACTTTCAGCACCTCGCCAAGGTCTACGACGCCAGCCATCCGCGCGCGAAGCGCTCCTGAACGATGGCGCGCATCGACGTCGTCACGTTCGATCTCGACAACACGCTCTGGGATGTGGATGCGGTGATCCGCAACGCGGAGCGCGTGACGCGACAATGGTTCGACGCGCGCATTCCGGAGTTGTACACCACGCTTACGAGCGACGACCTGCTCGCCATCCGTAAGCGCATCGTGGACGAGCGACCGGAACTCGCCCACAACCTGTCGCGCATCCGCGAGGCGGTGTTCGAGCAGGCAATCGCGACGGTGGGACGCAATGCCGACGAGTCGCGCCGCCTTGCGGCCGAGGCATTTCAGCTGTTTCTCGCCGAGCGCCACAAGGTCGCCTTCTTTGACGATGCGCTCGACATGCTCGAGCGACTGGCGCGTCGGCACCGGCTCGGCGCGCTGACGAACGGCAACGCCGACATCTCGCGGTTGGGGCTCGATCGCTTCTTCCGCTTCGCCTTTTGCGCGGCGGATGTCGGCGCCGCGAAACCGGCGCCCGAAATGTTCCGCGCTGCGCTGTTACACGCGGATGTTCGAGAGCATCAGATGATTCACGTGGGCGACAACCCGATCGACGACATACGCGGCGCCGCCGATCTCGGCATTTCGACGATCTGGGTCAACTTCGAAGCGCGCAATCCCGAGGCACCGCCGGCAACGCGCGTGGTGCACCGACTGAAGGACATTCCGGGCGCGATCGACGAAATCGAACGCGCCTGACGGCTCGTCGCCTATCGCGCGTGCGCCGCGACGAACGCCTTCACTTCGTCGACGCGCGCAGGCAGCACCGTGCGGCGGGTGGGGGCGCCGGCGAGTGCGTCGAGCCGAGGATGGCGCGCCAACGGTTTGCCTATGGCGGCGTCGACCGACTCTGGAAACTTCGCTGGCTGCGCGGTGGCCAGGCACACCATCGGACCTTCGCCGGCGAAACGCCGCGATGCCGCAATTCCAACCGCGGTGTGCGGGTCGACGATGTAGTCGTT
>DATJGR010000151.1:0-16628 GCA_035494855.1 Pseudomonadales bacterium
GTGCCGTTTCTCGAATCGCTCGACGCGATGATCGCGATGCGCGCGGAAGGCAAGATCGGCCACATCGCGCTCAGCAACGTCACGCTCGCGCAACTCGAACAGGCCATGGCACGCACGCCGATTGCCGGCGTTCAGAACCTCTACAACGTGGTGCTCGGCGAACGTTCGCTCGCGCGCATTCCGCACATGGCGGTGCAGGATCAGGAAACCATCGTCGATCTGTGCGCCGCGAACGGCATGGCGTTCCTGCCGTTCTTTCCACTGGCGTTGCCGGGTGCGAGCCAACCCGCTTCCACGGTACTCGCCGACATCGCGAAGCGGCACCGCGCATCGCAAGCGCAGGTGGCGATCGCGTGGCTGCTGGCGCGGTCGCCGGCGATGTTGCCGATTCCCGGCACGAGTTCGGTTGCGCATCTGAACGAGAACTGGGCCGCGCGCGAACTGGCACTATCCGCCGAAGAGATCGCCGCCATCGCGCAAGCCCGCGCCTGAACGTCAGCCCGGTTCCTGACTGCGGGCGAGGTCTTCCTGCAGCGATCGCGCGCCGCGCATACAGCAGTAAACGGCGACGAGTGCGAACGACAGCGAGATCACCAGCGACCAGCGCAGCGACTCGAGGCCGAGCGACGTATACGCGTCGAGCAGATCGGACAGGATGCCGACGAAGCCCGGGCCGAGGCCCATGCCGATGATGTTCAGCACGAACAGCATGATCGACGCCGCCACCGCGCGCATGCGCAGCCCGACCAGCCCCTGCGTCAGAGAGAACACTGGCGCGAGCCAGTACGAACCGAGCACGTTCGGAATCGCCATTACCCAGAACGCGAGCCATGGGTCGCTCGTCAGATAGCAGAATGCCTGGAACGGCAACCACGCGAGCGTCGTGAGTGCCGGCAACCACATGTACCAGCGCACGTCACGGCGCCCCAATCGATCGCCATACCAGCCGCCCGCAAACGTACCGATGACGCTGGCGAAGCCGAGCCAGAACAGCGCCGTTCCGATCTGACTGCTCGACAGTCCGTGCGTGCGTTCGAACATCGGCGGAATCCACGCACCGGCGCCGTAGCTGACGAACGCCTGGAAGCCGGCGCTCATCGACAACCATCGGAAACTAGGCCGCTGCCACAACAGCCGGAACACCGCGCCGATCGGCGGTGCAGCGCCGGCTTCGACACGCACCGGCTCCGAAACGCCGCGCGGCGGCTCCTGCAACGTCAGACGCACGACGACTGCGAGCAGCAGACCCGGCAGTCCGACGATCATGAACGCGGTGCGCCAGTCGAACGCGTCGTTGATCCAGCCGCCGGCGAGCGCGCCGATCATCGACCCCACCGGAATGCCGAGCGCATAGATGCCGAGTGCGGTGGCGCGACGGTGTTGCGGGAACATGTCGGAGATCATCGAGTGCGAAGGCGGACTGCCACCCGCTTCACCAACGGCCACACCGATGCGCGCGAGCAACAGATACGCGTAGCTGTGGGCAAGACCGCACAAGGCGGTGGCCGCGCTCCAGATCGACAGACACACGACGAGGATGTTGCGGCGATTGCCTTTGTCGGCGAGGCGCGCGATCGGAATGCCGAGCCCGGTATAGAACACCGCGAACGCCAGACCGCCGAGCAGACCGAGCGCGGTATCGGAAATCTGCAGATCGTCCTTGATCGATTGCGCGAGCAGCGCGAGCACCGAACGGTCGATGAAATTGAAGACGTAGACGACGAACAACACGCCGAGCGCGTACCACTGGTACGCAGTGCTGAACGACTTCTCCCGGCCCGCCAGCGTCGCTTCCGCCATCCACCCTCCTCTCGCTACCGCACCCCGACCGGATGGTAGCATCGACCCCACACAACACACGGTACACGGCGGTGAGTTGGCAGAACGAGATCGACGAACTGGCGCGACGTAAGCAACTCGCCGAGCAGATGGGCGGACCGGAAGGCATCGCGCGGCAACGTTCACGCGGCAAGCTGACGGTGCGCGAACGCATCGACGCGCTCGCCGATCAAGGCAGTTTCCGTGAATTCATGGGTCTCGCCGGCGACGCCGAGTACGACGGCACGCAGCTCACCGGCTTCACGCCGAAGCCGCTGGTAGAAGGTACGTGCCTCGTCGACGGTCGCAAGCTGATCGTCACGGCCGGCGACTTCACCGTGCGCGGCGGCTCCGCCGGCAGCCGCGGCGGACTTGGCCAGGAACTCGCGTCGAACGTGCGCGCGCGCGAATGGCGCATCCCCTACGTGAGGTTGTTGGACGCCGCGGGAGGCAGCGTGCGTTCGTTCGAAACGATGGGCCGCACGTATCTACCCGACGGCAACGTCTGGAGCGCCATCGACGTGGAACTGCTGAGCTACGTGCCGGTGGTCTCGGCGGTGATGGGATCCGTCGCGGGTCTACCGGCCATCAACGCGTGTCTCGCGCACTTCAATCTGATGGTCAAGGACAAGAGCCAGCTCTTTCCGGGCGGACCGCCGGTGGTGAAGGCCGCGCTCGGATATGACATCACGAAGGAAGAGCTCGGCGGCGATCACATCCACGTGAAGATCAGCGGCAGCGTCGACAACCTCGCCGACGACGAAGTGCATGCGTTCGCGCTGATCAGACAGTTCCTGTCGTATCTGCCGAGCAACGTCTGGGAAATGTCCCCGCGCGGCGACACGTCGGACGACGTGAACCGGCGCGAGGAGAAACTGCTGACGCTGATCCCGCGCAATCCGCGCCAGATCTATGACCCGAAACTGATGGTGCGACTGGTGGTCGACAACGATTCGTTCTTCGAGATCGCCCCTCTGTATGGTCGTTCGCGCGTCACCGGACTGGCGCGGTTGAACGGCTATCCGGTGGGCGTGATGGCGAACAATCCGAAATACCACGGCGGCGCCACGGACGTGGCGGCCGGCAACAAGGTCATGCGGCTCATTCAGCTGTGCGACACCTTTCATCTGCCGCTGATCTCGTTCGCGGACGAGCCTGGCTTCATGGTGGGGCTCGAGTCGGAGAAGCTCGGCATCGAGCGCGCCGGCGCGCGGCTGGTGGCGATGACGAATCAGAGCTGGATGCCTTGGGCGACCGTCGTGGTCGGGCGTCTGTACGGCGTCGCGGGTCAATGCCACCACCGACCGAGCGGCATGTTCCGCCGTTACGCGTGGCCGTCGGCCAACTGGGGGTCGATGCACATCGCCGGGGGTGCCAGCGCGGCGTACCGCCGCGAAATCGACAACGCGCCCGATCCCGACAAGATGCGCGCGGAAATCGAAGCGCGACTGCGCGCCATTGCGTCGCCGTTCCGCACCGCCGAGTCGACCGGACAGGACATCGTCGATCCGCGCGAGACGCGCGCGTTGCTGTGCGAATTCGCGGAAGACGCGCAACGGATTCTGCGATCGCAACTCGGCAAACCGCGGATTCCGTATCTGCCCTGAACATCTGCTTGCAAGATCGTCGACACTGTCACAATTCCAGCAAACATCCGCCCACTCGTTTCGCGCGCTCTCAGCTAGGCTGTGCTTGCTGTGTCGGCCAAGGCGCCTACTCCGTGTTTCGCGTCGTCATTACCCGAGCATCCATGAGCCCACACCTGTCTCAGGTGCTGGCCGGTTTGTACGAACTTCGAGCAATGGGCCAGGTCGACCTGGACTTTCGTGCCACCCCCGATGACCTATACGAGGGTCTGTTGCTCGCCGAGGTGAGCGGCGAAACCCGCACACGACGTGTCTGCTTCGACATGAGAGACGGTCCGATCATCGATCGCACCGCGCTCGCGCAAAACGACGTCTATTTCAAGCGGACCTATACCAGATCGGAACTATGCGACCTGCCTGCCGACGCGCGCGCAAAGGTGCGACCGTACGGACTGAACTACGCGTGTTCCTCCAGAACGCAGTTGCGAAGCATTCCGTTCGCCAAGCAACTGCTCTTTCGGAAGCCAACCCGTTCCGAGCGCAACGAGGGACCATTGCGTTCGATGCGGCATCTGATAAGCCATCCAGTCAAGTGGCTGGGCGGTCCGGTCATCGAAGTGGAGGCCAGTTCACCACTGCATTACACGGAGTTCGAAGCGACCGCGGATTCGCCCGCCGATCGCGGCGTGGTCTTCCTCACGCGACTCTGGTGCGGCGCCGGTAAACCCGCCGACGTTGCGGATCGATTCAGACAGCTGAACGAGGACCGAATCGAACTCATCGCGACACTGCGTGCTCGCCTCGGTGATTGCTTCGTCGGCGGCGTGGAACGCAATCACATCTCGGAACAGCTGTGTCCCCACTACATCGTCGACCAGGAGACGATCAAGACCAACTATGTCGCGCTGATGAAGCGCCATCTGATCGGTGTGGCCACGCCGGGTTTGCACGGTTCCATCGGCTGGAAGTTTCCCGAATATCTCGCCGCGGCTCGATGCATTGTGAGCCAGCCACTGCGCCGGGAGGACTCGTACGGGCTCGTCGAAGGCACGCACTATCTGCCATTTCACACGGCCGACGAGTGTGCGAACGCCTGCGAACGACTTCTGAACGATGCAGCCCTGGCGCAGGCGATGCGCCGCAGCAATGAAGACTACTATCGAAACGAACTCAAACCGCCGGTGATGATGCTCAAGCGTCTACACACGGCCATCGCCGCGGGCTAGCCGTGATTCGACGACACTTCGGTCTCGCGGCGGGTGTCCTCGCCGCTTGCGGAATCGTCTACGCGACCGGTGGCGCGCGGCGAAATCGGGTCTATGCGATCGAAGCCGACTTGCGACGCCTGTTCTCTCGGCCCGCCGATGCGGCCGAAGTGGGCCGGCGATATCTCGCGGCTTATCCCACGAAATCGAGCCGCGACGTGCTCTGGGCAGACCTTCTCGAAACACACACCGCCTGCACCGCGAATGCGTCCACCTCGGAGCATGTGTTCTCGCAATGGCAGCAGCGCGATTTTCGTGACGGGACGGTGGTACAACTCGACGGGTGGATACTCGCTCGCGCCGAGGTCTCGTTGTGCGCATTGGTACACCTCGAGCGGTGGACCTGACGCGTGTTCGCCGACTTCCGAAGCCCCGAGGTATCCGCCGAGATCCACTGCGACATCTGCATCGTCGGCGCCGGAGCGGCGGGAATCACCCTGGCGCTCGCGCTGGCTGACTCCGGCCTCGACGTTCACGTGCTGGAAAGCGGCGACTTGGAATATGACGATGCAACCCAGGCGCTCTACGGGGGTGAGAGCGCCGGTATGGAAAACGCGAGTCCGATCGCGTGCCGAGTCCGCTATTTCGGTGGTACCACCAGCCGCTGGCAGGGTTGGTGCGCGCCGTTGCGCGACATCGATTTCAGCGAGCGCTCCTGGGTGGCCCACAGCGGTTGGCCAATCAGCAGGCATGACCTCGACCCTTACTACGACCGCGCCTGGCCAATGTGCGAAGTGCAACCCACCGGCGAGGAGACCCGCTCCGCCCTGCCTGACTTCGATCCGGCAAAACTCGGTATTGGCTTCTGGCACTACAGCCCGCCAACGCGCTTCGGTACGACGTATCGCGATCGGATCGAGCGCGCCGAGCACGTGTCGGTGCTGCTCAATTGCAACGCCATCGAGATCGAGACCGACGCGAATGCAACCAGCGTGCGTCGCTTGAAAGTTGCCGCCCTGAACGGGAAAAGAGGAACCGTATCAGCGAAGGCGTTTGTGCTCGCATGCGGCGGTATGGAAAACACGCGACTGCTACTGCTGACCGACGACGTCGTGCCGGCGGGTCTCGGCAATCGCTCAGGAAACCTCGGACGTTTCTTCACGCAACACATCGAGCTGATCGGCGCTCGTGTCCAGGCGACCGATTCGATGCGATTGAACGAGGAGTTCGATCAGCACCACAGCGAGGCCGTCAGGGCACACATCGTCACGTCGACGCACGTTCAACAGAAGCAGCAGCTGCTGAACACCGGATTCTCGTTCGGCAGCCCACAGCAGTATTCTCCCGCCTATCAGGCGCTCCGATCGGTGTGGCACGACGCTGCATCGGGAAAATGGCCTGACGACTTCGGCGAGAAGGTCCACTCGGTTACGTCCGATCTCGACTCGGTGGTCGAGGACATCTTCGTTACGCGCAGACGTGCACCGCCGTACCTGGATCTGACCACGTACAGCGAACAAACGCCGAATCCAGACAGCCGCATTGGATTGGCTGAAGCCACGGACGCGTTGGGCCTGCGCCGCATCCGCGTCGACTGGCGCCTGACTGCCGCGGATCGACGCTCAATCCGACAGTCCACGCAGATCCTCGCCGAGGAACTCGGACGCATGAAGATCGGCCGCGTCAAGCTGGCGGACTGGTTGGTGGACGACGCCGCGCCATGGCCGCAGCCCATCTGGAGCGGTTGCCACCACATGGGCACCACGCGCATGTCTCACGATTCGGAGTCGGGCGTAGTGAACGCGGATTGCCGCCTCCACGACGTCGACAACCTCTATATCGCGAGTAGTTCGGTATTTCCAACCGGCGGGTACGTTCCTCCGACTCTGACTCTCATCGCCTTGACGCTGCGCCTCGCGGATCATCTGAGCCAACAGTATGCATAAGGGGTCCTCAACATGGCTGCTGTTGGTCGTCGCCAGTCTGATCGTCGGGTGTGGACCGTCGAGCAGCTCCGACCCGAATGACAGCCTGGTGGCCTGGTGGCGGTTCGACGAAGCATCTGGCAGCACGGCAGCAGATGCCTCCGGTCACGGGAACACAGCTACCATCCTGAACGGTGGTTGGGGAGAGGGTCACGTCGGAAGCGGTTTGTCGATGGACGGCGGCAACGACGGCATCGTCACCGTACCGATGTCCGACAGCCTGCGTTCGACGGGCGATGAAATCACGGTGATGGCCTGGACGTATCGCACCGCCGGACACAACGTCGACGTATTGGGGCATGGCTATCCCACGCTGTTCTTCGGCTTCCACGGACCGCGATTCAAATGGCAATTCGAACTCGCCAACGGACGCACAATGGAGTGCTACGCCGATCCGAAACACGAAGCAAAGCTCGACCGCTGGGTCCACCTCGCGGCGACGTACGACGGATGGAGCGCAAGACTTTACGCCGATGGTGAGCAGGTCTGCAGCCGGTGGACATGGGGTGAGATCAAGATGCCCGATGATCCGTTCACCGTATCCGGATACATGGATGACGAGGATCGCATCGTGGACGAGATTACCGGAAGGCTCGACGACGTTCGGCTCTACAATCGCGCGCTATCACAGCGCGAGATCCGCAGCATTGCCGGGCTCGGCGAGTGAGCTCGCGTTACGCTGCCACGTCACGTTTGTGGCGCAGTCTCAATTCGTGTTTGCGCGCGCCGGGCGACCGGAACGGATAGGTACGACCGAGGATCTTGAAGTACCCCACCCATCCAACAAGGATGCTATGGCGCCGCGATTCGGATTGGACCGATGAAAAGTTGTGCGTCTCGATCAGCGACAGCGCGTGCGTATGTCCACGTGCAACGCACAGATCATCGGTGAACAATGCAACCGAGTTCTGCAGGTGGCGGCCCCGGTACTCCGGCACCGTGTAGCCTTTGTATCCATAGCGATAGGGTTTGCGAATCTCCACCCACAGGTCGTCCCCGTACTTCGCCGAACTGAACGACCGCCACACGTACGACACCATTCGGTCTCCGTCGAACGCAGCGGCACAGATGTCGCCCCGCGCCAGCGCCGCCTCTACGTCGGCGGGAACCAGGTCGAAATCCGGGTCGCGGGCCGCCTCCATCAGTTCGTCGCGAGTGGCCAATCGCACGGAACAGCCCTGAAGCGCGGCCGCAGGATCTGTCAGGCCGAGGTCCTGCACGCGCAACTGAACTCTCGAAAGGACCAGCCAGCGGCGCGCTCGGCCCATCAAGCGCTGGTAGAGCGACGGCCAGAGGCCCCAGCGTTCCAGATCGACCTTCCATGTACTGCGTTCTCGCACGCAACGCCCTCTTCCACTTCCGAAGACCTGGAGATGCTCCAGCCCGTCAACCCGTCGCCACGCATCCAATGCGCCCGGTCAATATCAAAACCATGGACGGCGGATCGAATGCCGTGCCGTATCAGCCAATGGATGCAATGCGACCCCGCTAGCGCTTTGCAACCCGGCGCTGCACGACTGCGACCACGATCGGCACGAGCAGTTCCAACACCAGCATCGCTACAAAGAACGGATCGGGCAGACCGACCGCCACAATCGACACGACGCGCGCCAGTCCGGCGACGAAGAACGTGCCGAGCAGGAAGTACACGAACCCGCTCTTGCTCTCGACGTCCTTCACGCACCACAGCAGCGCGACGCCATACGCCGCGAACAGCGTCGCGTAAAAGCGGTCCTCGCTGTCCAGGGTCGCGTTCACCGGAACCGAACCGGGAATCGCCGCGGGACCGAAAGCGATGTGGATCGAAGCGATGACGATCGCGACCGCGCCGAAAAAAGCCAGGAAGATCTGCAGCGCTTTACGCACGTCAGACCGCGCGCCGGGTGGCGTCGTACAGCGACAGACGGGGTCGTTCGGCCGCACATCGACCGAGCCCGCGCACGAACTCTCGCGACGCCGGCACAGCGAAGTGCGCATCGACAGCTGCCTGGTCCGCCCATTCTTCGAAGAAGAACAGGCGATTCGGGTTTTCCGCATCGACATACACCGCGTGCGACACACAGCCATTCTCGAGCCGAGAGCGCCGCACGTGTTCGAGGCTGAGCGCGACCGCTTCGGCCAATCGATCCGCTTTCACCATGACGCTACCGGTAATGACGACCATCGAATGCTCCGCGTTTGTTCGAGCATACGATCCACCGCCTGCGCGCGGTAGGTCACGCCGCGATCGGCGTGCCTTGAGCCGAGGCCAGCAACCAGACCTCGGAACTGCCGCGAATGAAGACGTGCGTGTAGCGGCTGCGCGCAGCGAACGACGTGCCGTCCTCCAGTCTGAAGCGCATCGAGGTGGCGCCGACCACGATCGCGGCGTCGCCGTAAATGCGCACCACGCTGTCGGCCGCATTCGTTTCGATGGTTTCGAAACGCGCAGCGCCGGACGCCACGAAGCCCATGAACGTCGCACGTTGCGTCACCGCACCCTGGTTCACGTCCACGATCAGGAAGTCGTCGGACAACAGTTGTTCGAGCCGCCCCGCATCGGCAGCCAGCAGTGCGGCGAAGAACGCCGCGTCTGCCGCCAGCACCGCGTCGGTGGCGCTCACGGCGTTGCCAGCGTTTCGATGATGCCGGCCACCGCAGCCGGCATCGCGTGCACCGCATCGTGCGGACACGGAAGCTCGAAGTACAACCAGTCCGTCGAGGCGCGCGCTTCGGCGACGTATCGGTCGAAAAGACCCAGCGGTTGCGCGCTGCACGCGATGAACGTGCGCCGCGCAGAGGGCATTCGCGGCGCGTGCGTCGGATCGAACGCGGTCGCGAGCGGCTGGGCGCACATGCGCGCCGCATGATCGGCCGCACGCTGGCCGGTCCACCCCACCGACGCCTCGACGCTGAACATCGGCGGAATCAGATGCGGCGTGCCGGCGTTGCGCGCGGCGGCACGCGAGGTCTCGACGAACTCCGGGCCGAGGATGTCGGCCAGCGACTCGCCGTGACGCGGCACGAACCCGTCGAGATACACCAGTTCCGCGATGCGTTCGCCGCACCGATTCGCCACGCCGGTTACCACGGCGCCACCGTACGAGTGACCGACGAGCACGACGTCGTTCAAATCGTTCCCCTCGATCAATCTGGCGACGTCGTTCACATGCGCATGCAGACCGGTATCAGGTGTCGCTTCATCCGCACGTTCGGCCATTCCTGGCAATGTCGGCGCCTCCACACGCAACCCTCTTGCACGCAGCCGGGCCGCCACCTCGTCCCAGTGCCAACCGCCGCACCAACCGCCGTGCACGAGCACGCAAGGTCTCGCTAACCCCATGATGCATCTCCTCTCGAACACCGTTCGTGAACGGCGTACGATTGCTCGAACAGTGTTCGAGTGTCAAGATCAACGTTCTCCAGCTGCTGCTGTTGCGCCTCGATGGCCCGCAAGTCCAGTTCCGCCAAAGCGAAGGGCCGCACCACGCTCACCCGCGAAGACGTGATAGCCGCCACCCAGCGGCTGCTCGACCGCGCCGGCGCAGATGCACTGTCGATGCGGATACTCGCGCGCGAACTGTCGGTGAGCGTGTCCACGCTGTACTGGCACGTGCGCGACAAACGCGAGCTGCTAAAGCTGATGATCGACGACTCGCTGAGCGCGGTTCAGGTGCCGGCCGACGGCGACTGGAGGCAGCGGCTGGCGGAATTTCTGCGCCAGGGGCGCAGCGTACTGCGCGCGCGGCCCGTGCTGATCGGTCTGATCTGGGGCTCCGGATGGGAACTCGGGCCGCAAACGCTGCGCGTCACCAACGACGTGGTGGGGCTCGTCGCGGAGAGCGGCGTTCCCGAGAACGAAGTGGCCGACGCGTATTTCATGGTGGTCGCGTTCCTGTTCGGTTTCGTGGCGATGGAAACGCTATCGCCCGATACGCCGGGCTTCGCCCTATCTCGCGACGCAGCCGACGCGACGGTGCCGCACCTCGCGCGCTACCGCCCGGCCGCCGACCTCGCCAGCATGGAACGCCGTTTCGAGCGCGGCATTGCGAGGATCGTCAGCAGCCTCGCGCGTCCCCCCGATGCGGTCGTCAGTGCGCGGTCACTGGCAAAGCGTAAGCCACGAGCGAATCGCCCGCTTCGTCCGGCGACAACCAATGCCCACCGGCAGCGATGACCACGAACTGCCGCCCGCCCGAGACATAGCTCATCGGCACCGCATTGCCGCTGCTCGGCAGATCGGCGCTCCAGAGTTCCTCGCCGCTGACGATATCGAACGCGCGGAACTCGCGGTCGAACGACGCCGCGATGAAGATCAGACCGGTGGCGGTGACCATCGGCCCACCCATCTCGATACTGCCTTTCATCATCGATATGGGCCACGGTGCGAGACCGCCGAGCGTGCCGAAGGGCTTTTTCCAAAGAATGTCGCCGCTCTCGAGATCCACCGCCGCGAGCGTGCTCCACGGCGGCGCGCTGCACGGCGCTCCGAGCGGCGACAGCAGCGGCGTGATCTCGGCGCAATACGGCGAGCCGATCTGCGGCATCACCGTCGGATTCGGACACTTTTCGCGCGGCACGAGTTTCAATACGGCAGCGACGTGTTTCGTATTCACGACCATGAGGTGACGCTGCGGATCGACCGCGGGCGCGCCCCAGTTGTTTCCACCCGCCATGTTCGGATACACCACCGTGCCTTCGAGACTCGGCGGCGTGTAGATCGGCCCGGTTCTGAGTTGCGTCATCGCATCACGACACCGCCCTTCGTCCCAGAACGTGAATCCCCACGCGTCGTCGGGCGTCATGCCGAGCTGATGCAGCGGCGTCGGCTTCAGCGGAATCGGCTGCGTCGGACTCAGATACTCGCCTGGCACCGCGCCGTCCTGCGGCGCCGGCCGCTCTTCGATCGGGAACAGCGGCTTGCCGGTGTCGCGGTCGAGTACGAACGTTAGGCCCATCTTGGTAACCTGCACGACCGCCGGATGGACGACGCCGTCGATCTTCGCATCGACGAACGTCGGTTGTGCCGGAACGTCGTAGTCCCAGATGTCGTGGTGCACCGTCTGGTAGTGCCACACCACGTGGCCGTCCGTTGCATCGAGTGCCACGACCGAGCTCGAGTAGTAGTCGAGGTCGCCGCCGCGATCCCCGCCGTAGTAATCCGGCGACGAGTTGCCAGTCGGCACGATGACGAGGTTGCGATCGTGGTCGACCGAAATCGTCGACCACACGTTGGTCGTGCCGGCGACGTAATTGCCCTTCGCATCCTGCGCAGGCTTGCCAGGCGCCACCGGATTCCAACCCCAACGGAACGCGCCGGTCCGCACGTCGTATGCGCGCACCACGCCCGACGGCGCGTCTCTGCGCTGGCTATCCGCGACCAGCGCACCGGTGACGACGATGTCGCCGAGGACCGCCGGCGCGCTGGTGATCGAATACTCGGCTGCGGCATGCGCGTTCAAGCCAGCATTGACGTCCACCTCGCCATCGTTGCCGAAGTCCGCGCAGCGCTTACCCGTTGTGCCGTCGAGCGCGATGATCCGGCCATCGAGCGTGCCGAGCAGGATGCGGTGATCGCAGGGTTTCCCCGTCGACTGCGGGTCCTGCCAGCTGCTCACGCCGCGACAGTTCGTGAGCGGCTCCTGCGCCATGTTCACCTTCGGATCGAAGTGCCAACGCTCGGTGCCGTCGCGCGGATTCAGCGCGAACACGCGATCGAACGGCGTGCAGTAGTACAACGTGTCGTCCACCACGATCGGCGTCGCCATGAAGGCGGACTTCGGCAACGCGCCTTCGAGCGTCTTCATGTCTAGCGCGACCGCGGCCTGGCGCAGGTCGCCGGAGCGGTGCACCCACGCCACTGCGAGATTCGCGACGTTGTGCGTCTCTATCTGCGTGGCCGGGCTGTAATGTCCGCCGCCGGGCGCGCCGCCGTAAGACGGCCACGACAACGTCTGAACCTGATCGTCGGCGATCGCGGCCGAACAGCCGCAAACGGCCACGGCAAGAGCCGTCCGCCATGAACAGAGCATGCGAATCCCCCTCCCCTCGTTGTTGTAACGCTATCGCATCGCCGCCGTAAAATCCTGCGCGCACGATCGTTTTCCGAGTCGACCGGCGGCGGCTTTTTCAATACGCTCGGCAACATCCGACACGGGGAACGCAGCCAGTGAACGCATCCGGGCAACCGTCATCGCCTCACAACGCGGCAACGCTGTCGACAAAACTCTTCTACGGCTTCGGCGCAGTAGCGAACGGCGCGAAGAGCAACGGCTTCAACTACCTGCTGCTGTTCTTCTACAGCCAGGTGATTGGCCTTCCGCCTCAGTGGGTGTCGTTTGGAATATTCGTCGCGCTGTTGGTGGACGCGATCGTCGATCCGTGGATCGGTTACATCTCGGACCACTGGCATTCGCGCTGGGGACGGCGCCATCCGCTGATGTACGCGTCCGGTCTCCCGGTCGCGCTGGTCTACTACTTTCTCTGGTCGCCGCCGCAACTCGGCCCGGAGGCGCTGGTCGCGTACTTCGTGTCGCTCGCGATCCTCATCCGCATCCTGATCTCGTTCTACGAGATCCCGTCGACCGCGCTCGTTGCAGAACTCACCGACGATTACGACCAGCGCACGCAGTTCATGAGCTTCCGCTTCTTCTTCGGCTGGTGGGGCGGGCTGACGATGGCGGTGCTGGTGTATCTGTTCTTCCTGCCGGAGAGTCTCGGCGGCCTGGAATACCGCGCGGGATGGAGCCACTACGGGCTCGCGGCGTCGATCATCATCTTCGTGTCGATCTACGTCTCGAGTCTGGGCACGCACAAGCACATTCCGTATCTGAAGCAGCCGCCTGCGCGCACGCGCAAAGGCTTCGTTCCGATGCTGAGCGAGTTCAAAGACACGTTGTCGAACCGTTCGTTCCTGATGTTGTTCCTGTCGGCGCTGTTCACGGCGGTTGCCGCCGGCATCGGCACCAGCCTCAGCATCTACTTCACGCGGCACTTCTGGGAACTCACCAGCACGCAGATCGGTTACATGCAGTTACCGTATTTCGCTTCCGCCGGAGTCGCACTCGTACTCGCGCCGCTCGTGTCGCGCAGGATCGGCAAGAAACGCGCGGCGATCATCGTCACTTCGCTGTCGGTGCTGATGTCGCCGCTGCCATACATTCTGCGCATGCTCGGATGGTTCCCGGACAACGGCACACCGGCCCTTTATCCGATGATCGTCGTGTTCAACTCGATTGAAGTGACCTTCATCATCGCGTCGGGAATTCTCGTCGGTGCGATGATCGCCGACGTCGTCGAGGACAGCGAGGTGACCACGGGACGGCGTTCGGAAGGACTGTTCTTCGCCGCAAACAGCCTCGCGCAGAAAGCCGTCAACGGACTCGGCGTGATCGTCGCTGGACAGCTGCTCGCCTATGTGCACTTCCCGGTACAGGCAAAGCTCGGCGAAGTGCCGCAGCAGACGCTATTCGACCTCGCCTCGGTGTACATCCCGGCGCTGTGGGGTTTCTACTTCATCGCGATCCTGTTGATGGGTTTCTATCGCATCAACCGGGCCGTCCATACCGAGAACCTGAACAAGCTGGCGGCATCGCGCACGCAGGCGGCGGTCGGAGCGAAGTAACCGCGCGACGGAGGAGCACCATGAGCAACGAACCATACGTTCTGATCACCGCCGATACGCACGCGGGCGGCAGCCACGCCCACTACCGTGATTATCTCGAACCAAAATACCGCGACGCGTTCGACGCATGGCGCGGCGGCTACAAGAACCCGGCGCAGGAACATTACGGCAGCAAGAAGCTGCGCAACTGGGATCTCACGATCCGCACGAGCGACCAGAACAGTCAGGGCGTCGTCGGCGAAGTGGTGTTCCCGAATACGGTGCCGCCGTTCTTCCGCAAGAGCATCGTCACCGCACAACCGCCCAGACCAGAACAGTACGAGCACGCCCTGGCCGGCATACGCGCGCACAACCGATGGCTGAAGGACTTCTGCGCCGAAGATCCTGTACGGCGCGCCGGCATCGGGCTGATTCTTCCCAACGATCTCGATGAGGCGATCGAGGACATCGAGTTCATCGCCAAGTCCGGTTTGCGCGGCGGCGTTCTGCTTCCGCTCATTCCACCCGACTGCCCCTGGCTGAAACCGTTGTACGACCCGGCTTGGGATCGGGTGTACGCCGCGATTCAGGACCACGACCTGGTGATGAACCAGCACTCGGGCCAGGGTTCGCCGAACTACGGCGAAGGTCCGGTGCCGGAAGCGTTGTGGATTTCCGAAGTGACGTTCTATTGTCAGACCGGCTTCCGACATCTGCTCATGAGCGGCGCCTACGAAAAGTTCCCGAAGCTCAAGTACATCCTCACCGAAAGCGGCTGCGGCTGGGTTGGCGACATGTTGAAAGCGCTCGACCGCATCCACATGGGTTTCGTCCACGGCGCCATCGGCGAGATGACATACAAGGGCATGGAGTGGGTGTTGAAAGAGAAACCGAGCGAATACGCCGCGCGCAACTGCTGGTACGGCGCGAGTTTCCCGAGCCCGGCCGACCTCGACGGCATCGACGCAATCGGCGAAGACCGCGTGCTGTGGGGCAACGACTATCCGCACTACGAGGGCACATTTCCGCACAACCTGGAATCGCTGCGACTCACGTTCTCGAACATGGCCGAAACGCGACGCCGTAAAGTTCTCGGTGAGAACGCGGCGAAGCTGTACCACTTCGATCTCGAAAAACTGAAGCCGCTCGCTGCGCTGCACGGCCCTACGCCCGCGCAGCTGAACACGCCGCTCGCGCGCGACGAGATTCCGCGCAATTCCACCTGCTATCTGTTCCAGAACGCGCTGTACGGGATCTGATCGTGGCCATGCCCGCCGGCATCGGCATCGTCGATACCATGATCGGTTTCCCGGCCGACGACTTCAAAATGTACGACTTCATCCGGGAGCAGCTGAAAGATCCGTCGGCGAAGTTCGACTTTCCCGTGGAGTACATGTTCAAGAACGTGCCGAAGGAGCTGTACGGCAAAGGCGATCCGATCTCGATCACGCTGCACGAGATGGACCGCTTCGGCGTGGAGATCGGTCTGATCGGCGTGGGCGGCGACGTCAGTCGAAAAGCGCTCACGCGACATCCCGACCGGTTCGTGGCGCAGGGCTCCGTCGACCCCAACAAGGGCATGGAGGGGATCCGCGACATGGTGCGCCAGTACGAAGAGTTCGGCGTACGCTCGTTCGGCGCCTTCAACGCGGGCTATAACCCGCAGGTCGGCATCGCTGACGCGCTGATGTATCCCATCTATGCGAAATGCGTCGAACTCGGCGTACCCATCTTCTCGTGCGCCGGCGTACCCGGGCCGCGCTTTCCGATGTGGCCACAGAAAGTCGAACTGATCGATCAGGTGATGTACGACTTCCCCGAGCTCGTGTTCGTCACGCGGCACGGCTGCGAGCCGTGGGAAGACCTCGCGATCAAACTGATGCTGAAGTGGCCGAACCTGTACTACTCCACGTCGGCATTCGCGCCGAAGCATTACCCCGAAGCGATCGTGAAGTACGCGAACACGCGTGGCGCCGACAAGATCATCTACGCCGGCTACTTCCCGATGGGACTGTCGCTGGAACGGATCATGACCGACATGCGCGAGGTGTCGTTCAAGGATCCGGTGTGGCCGAAGTTTCTGCGTGAGAACGCACGCAAGGTGTTGAAGCTGGATCGATAGCTCCTGGTCAGTGGGATGGAGCTTCGAACGCGGCGGAGGTGGGCATGTGCTGCGTCGGACGCGCTCGAGCCATCCCTGGTCGCTCCGCGCGCGCCATCCATGGCGCGCTAGGGTCCTCCGCAACACACACCCGCCTCCGCCTCGGGTCATGTCTCCATCGACCGTGTTCGGAGAGGTCTGAACTCGCGCAAGCGCGCGTTCATTCATCGAACAAGTCAACGCTTGGTGCCAGGCACCGTCTGTTGCCTTAACCATCCGCGAACGAAGTCGCGACGGTGCTGGTTGGAGCTCAATATCGCAGTGATTTCCCGCTCAGGACGTCGAAATCGC
>DATJGR010000152.1:0-30638 GCA_035494855.1 Pseudomonadales bacterium
TGCGCTCGATCAGCCGCGCCTTGTTCAGCTGATACGGAATCTCTGTGATGATGATCGTGTCTCTGCTGGTCTTCTCGTCGGTTTCGACCTCGGCGCGCGCGCGCACGAAGATGCGGCCGCGACCGGTTTTATATGCTTCGACGATTCCGGCACGGCCGTTGATGATGCCCGCCGTCGGAAAGTCCGGACCTTTGATGTACTCCATGAGGCCATCGACCGTGATCGCGGGATCGTCGATCAGCGCGAGACAGCCGTCGATCACTTCGCGCAGATTGTGCGGCGGAATGTTGGTGGCCATGCCCACGGCGATACCGGTAGACCCATTCACCAGCAGATTGGGCACTCGGGTCGGCAGCACTTCGGGAATCTGCAGCGTGTCGTCGTAGTTCGCGACGTACGGCACCGTTTCCTTGTCGAGGTCTTCGAGCAACTCGCTCGCAATGCGAGCGAGGCGCACTTCCGTGTAGCGCATCGCCGCCGGCGGATCGCCGTCGACCGAACCGAAATTCCCTTGGCCATCGACCAGGCAATAGCGCATCGCGAACGGTTGGGCCATTCGCACGATGGTGTCGTATACCGCGCCTTCGCCGTGCGGGTGGTACTTTCCGATCACGTCGCCGGCGATTCGAGCCGACTTCACATACGGTCTGTTGTAGGTGTTGTTCAACTCGTTCATCGCGAACAACACGCGTCGATGGACCGGTTTCAAACCGTCGCGAACGTCGGGCAATGCGCGCCCGACGATGACGCTCATCGCATACGCGAGATATGACTTCTTCAGCTCGTCCTCGATCGCGACGGGCAGTATTTCTTTCTCGAATTCGGCCATGGATTGAGCTGTAAACCGGAGGGTGGGAAAAACGCGCTAGTTTAACACGATCGCTTTCGAAACCGAGCCATCGGTGCGGCTGCGACATATAATCCGCCGATGCCGAAAGCCACCACCGACCTCATTCTCGAACCGACCTGGCTGTTGCCGATCGTTCCACGGCGGACCGTTCTCACCGGTCACAGCATTGCGATCGGCGACGGGAAAATCTCGGCAATCGGACCGACCCGCGAGATCCGCGAACAATTTCACGCGACCGCGATCCATCGCCTCGATGGACAGCTGCTGATGCCGGGGCTGGTGAACGCACACGGTCACGCTGCGATGGTGCTGTTGCGCGGTCTCGCGGAAGACATGCCGCTCGATGCCTGGCTGCGTAACCGGATCTGGCCGATCGAAGCGCAATGGATGTCGCCGGACTTCGTCGCCGATGGCGTGGCGCTCGCGCTGCTCGAGATGCTGCAATCGGGAACGACCTGCTTCAGCGACATGTACTTCTTCCCCGAGGTGTCGGCGCGTGCAACGCAGGAAGCCGGCATGCGGGCGCAGATCGCGTTCCCGCTCGTCCAGTTTCCGAACGCCTGGTCGAGCAACGCGGCCGAAGGTTTTCACAAAGGTCTCGAACTGCACGACGAGCATCGCGACGATCCGTTGATTCGAGTGGCTTTCGGTCCGCATTCCGCCTACGCGCTCGACAAAGCCGATCTGGTTAAGACGCTCACCTATGCCGAGGAGATCGACGCGCCGATTCACATGCACGTTCACGAGACGGCCGCCGAGGTGGAGGCCGCGCGTCGCGAACTCGGCGCCAGCCACATCCACTACCTCGCCGAACTCGGTCTGCTCGTACCGCGCCTGCAGGCGGTGCATCTGACGCAGGTCGACGACGATGAACTCGAGTTGCTGGCCGAATCCGGGGTACGCGCCGTGCACTGCCCGCAGTCCAATCTGAAGCTCGGCAGCGGCACGTGCGACATCGAGCGTTTCAGGCGGCGCGGATTGATCGTCGGACTGGGCACCGACGGCGCCGCCGCGAACAACACCCTCGACCTGTTCACCGAGTTGCGCGTCGCGGCGCTTCTCGCGAAAGCGGTGACCGGCGATCCGACCACGCTGCCGGCTTTCGACGCACTGGAACTCGCAACGCTCGGCAGCGCATGCGCGCTCGGGCTCGACGCCACGATCGGATCGATCGAAACCGGTAAAGCGGCGGATCTGATTTCGGTCGATCTGACCTACTCCGCCGCGCTGCCGCTGCATCGTCCCGAAGCCACGCTGCTTTACGGTGCGTCTGGCAGCCATGTTCGAAACGCGTGGGTTGCGGGCCTTCGGTTGCTTGAAGAGGGCAAGGCGACGATGCTCGACGAAGCCGCCGTTCACGCGCGCGCCGCCCGCTGGTCCACGCGGCTCGCGTCGCTCGCCTCATGACTTCCCGCGTTGCCACAAACCCGCATCGAGCCGAACCGTGACCGATAACGTCGACCAGTCGGAAATCGCCAAATTCGACTCGCTCGCGCATCGCTGGTGGGATCCCGAGGGCGACTTCCGCACGCTGCACGACATCAATCCTCTGCGCGTCGACTACATGGCGCGCCGCTGTGAACTCGTTGGGAAGCGCGTCGTCGAGATCGGTTGCGGCGGCGGAATTCTCGCGGAAGCGCTCGCCGCTCGCGGCGCGCGGGTTCTCGGCGCCGATCTTGCGGAGGGCACGCTCTCGGTTGCGCGGCTGCATGCAGTCGAATCGGGCCTAGACGTCGAGTACCGTCAGATCAGCGCAGAGGCGCTTGCAGCCGAAGCGCCGGGCGCATTCGACGTAGTCGCGTGTCTCGAAATGATCGAACACGTACCGGATCCGCAGTCGATCGTCAGCGCGTGCGCGGCGCTGGCAAAGCCGGGCGGCCACGTGTTCTTCTCGACCATCAATCGCAATCCGAAGGCGTGGGCCCTTGCGGTAGTCGGTGCCGAATACCTGCTGAACCTCGTACCGCGCGGCACGCACGACTACCGCAAATTCATCCGCCCGTCCGAACTCGCGCGCGCCGTTCGCGACGCGGGACTCGCAACGCGCGAAATCATCGGCATGACGTACAACCCGCTCACGCGCAAAGCAGCACTCGGCGCAGACGTCGACGTGAACTACTTCCTCCACGCCATCAAACCCGAAGCAGCCTGATGTATGCCGAACTCGACGCCGCCCGTTCCAACTGGCGGTACCAACCTCCCGCTGATCTGTTGGCGGGACGCACCATACTGGTCACCGGCGCCGGCGATGGCATCGGCCGCTGCGCCGCCCGCACATTTGCGGCGCATCGCGCCAATGTCGTCCTGTTGGGGCGCAGCCAACGGAAACTCGAAGCAGTGTTCGACGTAATCAGGTCGGAAACCGACACCGATCCGACGATCGTGCCGTGCGACCTCGAAGTCGCCACCGTCGAAGCGTATGCGGACCTGAACGACCAGATCGTCGACCACTACGGCCGCCTCGACGGACTGCTGCACAACGCGAGCCTGCTCGGGCCGCGAGTGCCGATCGAGTTCTACGACGCGGCGAGCTGGCGGCGGGTCATGCAGGTGAACGTCGAAGCGATGTTCCTGCTCACGCAAGGTGTGCTGGCGGCGCTGCGGCGCTCGTCGGATGCGTCCGTCGTGATCACGTCGTCGAGCGTCGGCCGCACCGGACGCGCATATTGGGGCGCGTACGCCGCATCGAAATTCGCTGCAGAAGGGTTCGCACAGGTATTGGCGGACGAACTCGCCGACGAAGGTCGGGTACGGGTCACGACGCTGAACCCCGGCGCGACGCGCACGACGATGCGCACCACGGCGTATCCCGGCGAGGATCCGATGACGGTGCCGCCGCCAGAGGCACGCATGGATCTCTATCTGTTTCTGTTGGGGCCGCACGCGCGTGGCCGCCCGGAAATCCAATGGGACGCCAGAGACTGGACGCCGTGACGCACCACGTCGGCGTGTCGACGAACGCCGAACCGGTCGCCGCAACGCTAGGTCGAATGCGTCCAGAGACGTCCACCGCCGAATTGCGCGCGGATCTGCGCAACCGCGCCGTCAGGCTCTGACGCGACGCAACTCCGGATACGGAATCAAGACCGACTCCGTTTCACGCCGCGCGCCGCGCGTTTCGAGCCGGGGTTTCGGCAATCCGAGAATCCGATAGAGCTCGCCCACGTCGGCCGCAGCTACTTCGCGCCACTGTCCGCGGCGCAACGATGCCGGTAAAACGACCGGGCCGTATCGCACGCGCTTGAGGCGCGACACGCGCACGCCCTGCGACTCGAGCAGCCGGCGCACCTCGCGATTGCGGCCGTCCATCAACGTCACGTGATACCAGTGGTTGTAGCCGGTGCCGCCGTGTCGTGAGATGTCGGTGAATTTCGCAATTCCGTCTTCCAGCAACACACCTTCGCGCAGCGCGCGTTCCATGTCTTCGTCGATCACGCCGGCCACGCGCACCGCGTACTCGCGATCGAGTCCGGTCGACGGATGCATCAACAAGTGCGCCAGTGCGCCATCGTTGGTCAACAGGAGCAATCCGCTGGAGTTGACGTCGAGCCGCCCGACGACGACCCACCGCCCACCCGAAAGTTTGGGCAACCCGTCGAAACACGTCGGCCGGCCTTCCGGATCGCGGCGGGTGCACACCACGTCGTCGGCTTTGTTCATGATCAGCACGCGCGCGGTGGTTTCGGCGCGATGGTGCAGCGGCGCGCCGTCGACGGTTACCTGGTCTTCGGCCCCAACCCGGTCGCCCAGCCCGGCGCGGTTGCCGTTGACCGTAACGCGCCCCGCTTCGATCCAGCGCTCCATTTCGCGACGCGACCCGAGACCCGCGTCGGCCATCACCTTGTGGAGCTTCTCGGTCTGCGGAACCTCGACCGCTGCGGCCGGCGCCGCAACGCCCTGCGTTCTGCGGGGCGAGCGCGCCTTTTTCACCGCTCCCGTTCCGCGCGTGGCTCGACGTCCGTTTCCAGGAATTCTTCCGCGACGACGACCGTGTCGGTCGGAAATTCCACGCGTGGACCTTCGACGTATTCAGGGCCGGCCCCGGCCAGTTCTGCTTCGATCGGCTCGATCAGCGCCCTGATCTCCGGCAGCGTCGGCAGTTCGTCGAGACTCTTCAGGTTGAAGTAGTCGAGGAACGTCTTGGTCGTTCCATACATCGCCGGACGCCCCGGCACCTCGCGGTAGCCAACGACGCGTATCCAGTCGCGCTCGAGCAACGCGCGCACCATGTTCGAGTTCACCGCCACGCCGCGCACCTGCTCGATGTCGCCGCGCGTCACCGGTTGCTTGTACGCGATCAAGGCGAGCGTCTCGAGCACCGCGCGCGAGTAGCGCGGTGGCCGGTCTTCCCACATCCGGCTCATCCAGGGCGCCAGTTCCTGCCGCACCTGAAACCGGTAACCCGAGGCGACACGCTTCAGCTCGATGCCGCGCCCCGCGCAGTCTTCCTCGATGCTCTCGATGATCGACTTCAGTGTCGGCTTGTCGCACTCGCCTTCCGCGAAGAGCCGCTCGAGCAGATCCACCGTAAGCGGTTCGTCGGCGCACAACAATGCGGCTTCGACGATCTGTTTGATGCGTTGCAGTTCCAGCATGGCGTATCCCGAGATTAGTTGGCGGCGGCGCGCAGATAAATCGGCGCGAAAGCTCCGTTCTGCACCAGATCGATCAGCCGTTCCCTGATCAGCTCCATCAACGCCAGGAAGGTGACGATTACGCCGAGGCGCCCTTCGCGTACGTTGAACAGGCTCACGAAGGGGACGAACTCCTCCGGTGCATCGTTCACACGCGCGAGCACGTCCGACATCCGCTCGCGAACCGACAGCGGCTCGAGCTTCACGGCGTGGCGCGTGTACATCTCCGCACGATGCAGCACTCTCGACAGCGCGATCAACACTTCCTTCAGATCGACTTCGGGTTCGACCTGCTGACGCGTCAGTTCGGGTCTTTCGGCATAAGCACGGAAAAGGTCGCGCTCGAGGCGCGGCACTGTATCCAGTTGTTCGGCGGCACTCTTGAAGCGTTCGTACTCCTGCAGCCGGCGGATCAACTGCGCGCGCGGATCGTCTTCGTCTTCGAGGTCGAAGCTCGGGCGCGGCAACAGCATGCGCGATTTGATCTCCGCCAGCAGCGCGGCCATCACGAGATACTCGGCGGCGAGCTCCCATTGCAGCGCCGTCATCAGCTCGATGTACTGCATGTACTGGCGGGTGATCTCGGCGACCTTGATGTCGAGAATGTCGAGGTTCTGCCGGCGGATCAGATACAGCAGAAGATCGAGCGGCCCTTCGAACGTCTCCAGAAATACTTCGAGGGCGTCGGGCGGGATGTACAGATCGGTGGGCATCTGCGTGAACGCTTCACCGCTGACGATCGCGTAAAGCTCTTCCGGGTCGTCGCCGCGTTGTTCGCGCAGCGCGCGCAAGCGTTCGCCAGGCGCCGGCGCGATCACTTCGGTCAGCGGCTGATCGGACACTTCGCTGCTCACCGGTGCGAGATTCCGATTGCTGCGCGCACTTCGTCGAGCGTCTCGCGCGCCACTTCGCGGGCTTCCTCTGATCCTTCCATGAGGATGGACTGCACCATGTCTTTGTCCCGTTCGTACTGTTTCGCGCGCTCGCGGATCGGCGCCTGCTCTGCCTTGATGGCGTCGATCAGCGGCCCTTTGCATTCGAGACAGCCGATGCCGGCCGTGCGACAACCTTCCGCCGCCCACGCGCGCGTCTCGTCGCTGGAATAGATCCGATGCAGCGCGAACACCGGGCAGACATCGGGATTGCCCGGATCGTCGCGCCGCACCCGCGCCGGATCGGTCTTCATCGTCTTGATCTTCTGCTCGATGACGTTCGGTTCTTCGCGCAGCCGGATCGTGTTCTCGTACGACTTCGACATTTTCTCGCCGTCGAGGCCCGGCACCTTTGCATCATCGGTCAGCAGTGCTTTCGGTTCCGGCAGAATGATGCGCCCGCCGCCTTCGAGATAACCGAACAGGCGTTCCCGATCGCCGATTGACAGGTTCTGTTGCTCGGCCAGCAACGCGCGGGCTTTCTGCAATGCATCCGTGTCGCCGGTCGTCTGATACGTTCTGCGCAGGTCGCTGTAGAGGCGGCCCGCTTTCTTGCCCATTTTCTTCACCGCCGCTTCGGCGTGCTGCTCGAAACCGGGTTCGCGTCCATAGATGTGATTGAAGCGGCGCGCGATTTCGCGCGTTATTTCGACGTGCGCGACCTGGTCCGCGCCGACCGGCACGTTCGCCGCTCTATAGATCAATATGTCGGCCGACTGCAGCACTGGATAACCGAGGAATCCGTACGTAGACAGGTCGCGTTCGCCGAGCTTCGCCTGCTGATCCTTGTAGCTCGGCACCCGTTCGAGCCAGCTCACCGGTGTGATCATCGACAGCAGCAGATGCAGTTCCGCGTGCTCCGGTACCTTCGACTGCACGAACAACGTCGCCGAGCCGGGATTCACGCCGGCCGCGAGCCAGTCGACCACCGTATCGAACGTGTACTGCTCGATGTCGTACGGCTCGTCGTAGTGCGTGGTCAGCGCGTGCCAGTCGGCCACGAAGAAGAAGCACTCGTACTCGTGCTGGAGGCGAATCCAGTTCTTCAGAACGCCGTGGTAGTGCCCCAGGTGAAGTCGGCCGGTCGGCCGCATCCCCGATACGACCCGATGTTCCGAGTCATTGGTACTCAATCCGCGTCCTTAGAATTTTCGACGCGGCATTATAGCCGACGAATCACGCGCGGCGGCTTCGGATCACGCTCACTCGAACGCGCCGAGTCCGGGCCGCACGACCACCGGCGGCACTTCGGTGAGGTCGACGACGGTGGTCGCCGTGAATCCGCACGCTCCGCCGTCGATGATCAGATCGACGCGCCGTTCCATTTCCGCGCGAAACTCCTGCGGATCGGTGAGCGCCTCGGTCGCATCGGGCAGGATCAGGCTCGTCGACATGATCGGTTCGCCGAGCGCTTCGAGCAGACCTTGGGCGATCACGTGATCGGGAACACGGATGCCGATGGACCGTCGCTTCGGATGCACGAGCCGCTTCGGCACCTCGCGCGATGCGTGCAGCAGAAACGTGAACTCGCCCGGCGTGTAGTGTTTGAGAATCCGATAACTCGCGTTGTCGACGCGCGCGTAGATCGACAACTCCGATAAGTCGCGACAGACGAGCGTGAAGTGATGCAGTTTGTCGAGGCGCCGGATGGCCCGGATCCGATCGAGCGCGGCCTTGTCGCCGATGTGGCAACCGAGCGCATAGGTGGAATCGGTGGGATACACGATCACGCCGCCACCGCGAACGATATCCGCGGCTTGCGCGAGCAGCCGACGCTGCGGATGCGTCTGATGTACGGAAAAGTACTGGCTCACGTCGATTCAGCGAGTGATTTGAAACTGCTGCAACGGTTTCCTTTAGTGGAGCCGATGAATCTTTTATCATCGCGCGACCGCAACACAGTAGCCTTGCATGCAGCTGGTCGAATTCCTGCCCATTCTAGTCTTTGTCGCCGTCTATTACGCATTTGGCATCTTCTATGCGACTGCCGCGCTGATGGTCGCGGTCACCCTGCAGGTTATCGTTCAGTGGCTGATGAAGCGGCCGATTTCCGGACAGACCAAGGTCACCTTCTGGTTGTCGTTGGTACTCGGTGGCTTGACGCTGCTCCTGCACGACAAGACGTTCATTCAGTGGAAGCCGACGATCGTGAACTGGGCGATGGCTGGTGCATTGCTCGGCAGCCACTTCTTTTCGAAGCGCAATCTGGTGGAACGCATCTTCGGCCATCAGCTGAGCCTGCCGGGGCCGGTGTGGGCGCGGTTGAACTTCGGCTGGGCGGCCGGGTTCCTCGTAGCAGGCGCACTGAACCTCTACGTCGCGCGGAATTACTCGGAGGCGTTCTGGGTGAACTACAAGCTGATCGGCGGCCTGGCGATCACGCTGATCTACGTGCTGATCACAATCGCCTATCTCGGTTTGAGCGGATACCTCAACGACGCGGTCCGCGATCCATCGAAAGATACCGGCAATCCGCTGTGATTCTTCGCGCGGCGCTGCTGATCGTGGCCACTGTGATTTCACCTGTACTGCGGGCAGAGACGGCGTGGGTATCCGACGAGTTCACGGTGCCGGTACGCAGCGGGCCGTCCGATGGTCACCGCATCGTGCATCGCGGCCTACCGAGCGGCACCGAACTCGAAGTGCTGGGCGTCAACGCCGCGGCGGAATACACCCACATACGCGCTGCCGGCGGAGTGGAGGGCTGGATCAGCAGCCAATATCTCGTCAAACAGCCCGTCGCGCGCATACAACTCGTGACCGCCAACAACCGGATTCAGGCGCTCGAGCGACAACTCGCGCAGCGCGGCGAAGCACTGACCGAACTGAAGAGTACGAGTAGCGAAGCAGCGTCGAACGGCGATCGGCTCGCCGCGCAGGTGGCGAAGCTCGAAGCCGAACTGGCAGACGTGAAGCAGGTTTCGGCCGGTGCCCTGGCAGAACACACGCGCAGTGAGGAGCTCGCCAGCCTGAACGCTCGGTTGCGCGCGGAGGTGGACGACCTCACGGACGAATCGCAGCGCCTCGAGAGCAATACGGAACAGCGCTGGCTACTGATCGGTGGTGCGCTGGTGATCGGAGGAATGCTTGCCGGCGTCGCGATCAAGGCACGCCCGCGACGCAGTGGCTGGTCGTGATCGAACTCTCCGTCAATCTGAACAAGATCGCGCTGCTGCGGAATTCGCGCGGTGGCGACCAACCGAGCGTGCTCGAGGCGGCCGATGTCGCCATCGGTGCGGGCGCATACGGAATCACCGTGCATCCGCGACCCGACCAGCGTCACGTGCGTCCGCGCGACGTCGCCGATCTCGCGGACGCGTTGCGCGCGCGTCATCGAGGGATCGAATTCAACATCGAGGGGAATCCGTTCGCCGGCGCGCGCGATAACGGCTATCCGGGTTTCGACGCGCTGATCGAGTCGACGCGTCCGGACCAATGCACGCTCGTGCCCGACGGCGACAGTCAGCTCACGTCGGACCACGGCTGGGATCTGAGCGGCGACACCGGTCGCCTCGTCGACTCCGTCCGCCGCTTTCAGGCGTGTGGCGCACGCGTAAGTCTGTTCATGGATCCGGTGCCGCGGCAGATCGACCGGGCTGGCGCGATCGGCGTCGAACGAATCGAGCTGTACACCGGCCCCTTCGCGGAAGCCGTCAGGGCACATGGTGTGGAGAGCGAGGCCGCGAAACAGAGCCTCGCGACGTTCGCCCGCGCGGCTGCTCACGCAACGTCGATCGGGCTCGGTGTCAACGCGGGTCACGATCTCGATCTCGTCAATCTGCCGCTGTTCCGCCGGATCGCCGACGTGCAGGAGGTTTCGATCGGTCATGCGCTGATCGGCGACGCGTTGCGCATCGGCCTCGCCGCCGCCGTCGCGGCTTACATTGGAGTACTACGGGCATGACATCACTGATCAAATGCAGGCTGCAGATTGGAGTCCTCTGCGCGCTGGTCGCACTGCTGGCCTCGCCATTGGCAGCTGCAGCGAACGAACGCGTGCTATTGAAGACGTCCAAAGGCGCGATCGAAATCGAGCTCGACTCCGCAAAAGCACCGGTTACAACGGCGAATTTTCTGAAATACGTCGAAGCACACTACTACGACGGGCTGACGTTTCACCGCGTCATTCCCGGCTTCATGATTCAGGCTGGTGGGTTCGACGTGAACATGACGCAACGGGCGACGAACCCCCCAATCGCGAACGAGTCAAAGAACGGTCTCAACAACGTAATCGGTTCGGTTGCCATGGCGCGCACCAACGCACCGGATTCGGCGACGGCGCAGTTCTTCATCAACGTCGGCGACAACAAGGACCTCGACTACCGCGCGGGCAGCCCCGGCTACGCGGTGTTCGGTCACGTGACCGCCGGCATGGACGTGGTCAAGGCGATCGCCGGTGTCGAAACGGGAACCGTCAATCAAATGGACGACGTACCGCTGCAACCGGTGGTCATCATTTCGGCGCGGCGCGTCGACAGCAAGTCGCCATGACACGTCTGTTTGCCGCGGCGGCAACAGCGTTGTTCCTCGGCGCCGTCGTCACCGAAATTCACTCGCGTCTGTTCGCCGGCCGCTATTTCGCGCTGCTGGTCCTCAGCTTCATCGGTATCTTCGTTGGCGGCCTGGCACTGCATCGGATCTTCGAGCACATCGAGTCCGATGCCGAAGACGACGTGAGATCGGGCGTCGCGGACGCGGTGCCCGCCGACGATGCAGACGACGGTCGCGAGACCGGCCGCGTCAAGTGGTTCAACCGCACCAAAGGATTCGGCTTCATCGTCCGCGACGGCGGCGGTGAGATCTTCGTGCACCATCGCAACATTCAGGGTTCCGGGCGGCGCAGTCTGAAAGACGGCGAGCTGGTGCGTTTCAAAGTCGCTCAGCACGATAAGGGGCTGCAGGCGGAACACGTCTCCGTCGTACGCGAATCATGAGCCGCAATCTGAGAGCGTTGCTGGATGAGCGCGTTCGCGCGGCGATGACCGCCGCCGGCGTGCCGGAGCCGGTTGCCGCGATCACGCCGGCCGCGCGTCCCGAGTTCGGCGACTATCAGGCCAACGGCGTGATGCAGGCGGCAAAACGCATCGGGCGCAACCCGCGCGAGCTCGCCGCCGAAGTCGTCGCGAAACTCGACCTGGCCGACATCGCGGAGCGGACGGACATCGCCGGCCCGGGCTTCATCAACGTCCGGCTGAGCGATGCACTGCTTGCGGAAGCCGCGAATCCGGCTGCGCCGCTGCTGACCACGGTCGCGCAGCCGAAAACGATGGTCGTGGACTATTCGGCGCCGAATCTCGCGAAGGAGATGCACGTCGGCCATCTGCGCAGCACGATCATCGGCGACGCCGTGGTGCGCGTGCTGAATGGGTCCGGCCACCGCGTGATCAGACAGAATCACGTCGGCGATTGGGGCACGCAGTTCGGAATGCTGCTTGCGTACCTCGAAGAAACCGGCAGCGCGTCGGACGTGCTGACCGACCTCGAACAGTTCTATCAGGCCGCAAAGCGGCGTTTCGATGCGGATCCCGCTTTCGCAGAGCGGGCGCGCGCGCAGGTCGTCGCGCTGCAGTCCGGCGACGCCAGGACGAATGCGCTATGGCGCAGGTTCATCGACATCTCGATGAGCCATTGCGAGGCCGTCTACAGTCGGCTCGGCGTGTCGCTGGGCCGCGCAGACGTTCATGCCGAAAGCGCCTACAACGACGAACTGGCCGACATCGTCCGCGCTCTCGACGACGCCGGATTGCTGACGGTTTCCGAAGGCGCCAAGTGCGTCTTTCTGGACGAGTTCAAGGCGAAGGACGGCACGCCGCAGCCGGTGATCGTGCAGAAGTCCGACGGTGGATACCTGTATTCGACAACCGATCTCGCCGCGGTGCGCTATCGCTCGAAAACCCTGCATGCCGATCGCGTGCTGTATTTCGTGGACGCGAGGCAAAGCCTCCACTTCCGCCAGATCTTTGCGGTGGCTCGGCGCGCCGGCTTCGTCGCGCCGAACACCACGCTCGAGCACCATCCGTTCGGCGTCATGCTGGGCAAAGACGGTCGGCCGTTCCGTTCGCGCGACGGCGGTCTCGTGAAACTGGTCGAGCTGCTGGACGAGGCGCAGCAACGCGCCTACGAACTGGTCACCAGCAAGAACCCTGCACTGTCGGAGAGCGAGCGCCGCGACATCGCGCGCGCCGTCGGCATCGGCGCGGTGAAGTACGCGGACCTGTCGAAACACCGCACCAGCGACTACGTTTTCGATTGGGACACGATGCTCGCGTTCGACGGCAACACCGCGCCGTATCTGCAGTACGCCTACACGCGAATCGTCAGTCTGTTCCGGCGCGGACAGGTCTGGGCCGAGAATATCGAAGGACGCATATCGATCGGGGAGCCCAGCGAGCGAGCACTGGCGCTGACGCTGGCGCGATTCCAGGAAGTGGTCGACGACGTCGCAGCCGACGCCCTGCCGCACTATCTATGCGGATACCTGTACGAACTCGCGGCCCGCTACATGCAGTTCTACGAGCAGTGTCCGGTGCTGACGGCGGAGGAACGCATCAGAACCAGCCGCCTGTTGTTGTGTCGCAGGGCAGCGGAGACGATGAAACACGGGCTGTCGCTCCTCGGCATAGACACGGTCGAGCGCATGTAGCTCCGCGACTCGAAACCGCGCAATGAAAAAAGGGCCCGAATTCGGGCCCTTCGTTTCTTGCGCTTTGACTCGGAATCAGGCGCGCGACAACTTCGGCACGGTGTACGACTTCAGATCCGCGACGAATTCGCGCAGCGCTTGAATTCCGGTCGCTTCCGCGTCGATGCACCACTGCTTGAAATCGCCCAACAGTACTTCTGCGTCGCCGCCACGTCGCGCCCAAACGTTCTGCAGGCGTTGCTTCAGTTCATAGATGGTCTTGAGCGCCGGACTGCCGTCGACGGCACGCGTAATGTCGTTGCGCCCTGCTTCGTCGACCAGCGTTTCTTCGCGCGTCAGCAGGGTCTTCGCGCGCATCAACACCGCGCGCGTCGCCGCGTCGGCGCGCTGCACTTCGTTTTCCACGGCTGGAGCTACCACGCGCTCGGCGTAATTCGCCATGACGCGGAAACGGTCGTTCAACACCGCCCACAACGTGTCTTTGTCGATGAGGTTCTTGCCTTCGACTTTCGCCACGATCGGGCCGGTGCTCAGCGGACGCGCAAGACCGAACATGCGGAACAGATTGATCCACACCCAACCCAGATCGAACTCCCACGACTTGACCGAGAACTTCGCGGAGTTCGGATACGTGTGGTGGTTGTTGTGCAGCTCTTCGCCGCCGATCAGGATGCCCCACGGCACGAGATTGCGCGCGGCATCGGGACATTCGAAGTTCCGGTAACCCCAGTAGTGACCGACGCCGTTGATGACGCCGGCCGCCAGGAAGGGAATCCAGACCATCTGGATCGCCCAGATCGTCAAACCGGCGACGCCGAACAGCGCGAGGTCGATCACCATCATCGTGCCGACGCCGCTGATCTTGAATTTGCTGTAGAGGTTGCGCTCGATCCAGTCGTCGGGCGTGCCTTTGCCGAAGCGTTCCAGCACTTCCGGTTTCGCCGCGGTGACGCCGTACAGTTCGGCACCTTCCCACAGCACCTTATTGAGGCCGAAAATCTGCGGGCTGTGCGGATCTTCCTCGGTCTCGCAATCGACGTGGTGCTTGCGGTGCACCGCCGTCCATTCCTTCGTCAGCATGCCGGTGGTCAGCCACAGCCAGAAGCGGAAGAAGTGCTTCAGGACAGGATGCATCTCGAGCGCGCGGTGCGCCGAGTACCGGTGCAGGTACAGGGTGACCGAAACGATCGTGATATGGGTCATGACGAGCGTGTACAGCACCATCGTGCCGAACGACGCGTCGAGAAACCCCTTGTACAGAAATGACAGATCCACTCGGTTTAACTCCCTTGAAGTCGGTCCATGAACCGCGCAGTGGCCGGCATTGTGTCAACTACCACCCTGAAACGCCACCGCACCCCGGGACGAGCCCGAGACGCGGCACTAGTATAGAGATGCGCGCCCACCGCAGCGGAGCGGCGTCCGCCGGTGAGACGTGGGTCATGGGAAGAGGCTGACAGCTGTCCGCCGGAATAAGAAATTGCGCCATGTATGACACCTTGATCGACTCAAAAGTTCTATACGTACATCTCGAAGATCCGTCCTGGTGCTTGATCGACTGCCGGGCTTCCCTCATCGATGCTGCGGCGGGTGCCGCCTCCTACAGCGCCGGACACCTGCCGGGCGCCGTGTTTGCAGACCTGGCGACTGATCTGTCCGGGCCGCTGATCCCCGGGGTCACGGGTCGCCACCCGTTGCCCGACCCGCGCGCGCTGGCGGAAACGTTCGGTCGCTGGGGAATAGATGAACGGACACAGGTAGTTGCCTACGACGCGGGCAACGGCGCCTACGCGGCGCGGGCCTGGTGGCTGCTTCGCTGGCTGGGTCACGCCGCCGCGGCGGTGCTGAACGGTGGCCTCGCCGCCTGGCAAGCCGCGGGATATCCGCTGCGTAGCGATGTCGAGACGCGGCACGCCACCACCTTCCCGATCCGTACCGCGTTGACTCGGGTCGTCAGTGTCGAGGACGTGATCGAGCGCCGCGGATCGATGGATCTGGTGGACGCACGCGCAGAGGCGCGCTTTCGCGGCGAAGTCGAACCGATCGACCCGGTCGCAGGTCACATTCCCGGTGCGCGCTGCGTGCCGTTCGAAGGCAACCTCGATCTCGACGGCCGTTTCGCGACCCCCGAGGCATTGCGACGTCGCTTCGAGGTGCATCTTCGCGCCGCTCGCGAACTCGTCTGCTATTGCGGTTCGGGCGTCACGGCGTGTCACAACATTCTTGCGATGCGACATGCCGGTTTGCCCGAAGCGACCCTGTATGCGGGTTCCTTCAGCGAATGGATTCGCGATCCGGCGCGTCCGGTCGAACGGTGACAGGACCGACCGGCGTGGGCGATCGGATCATTCCGGCGCGGTTGAGCTGGCAGGGCGACCAGCCGTTCTCGCGGCAATTCGGCGACATCTATCACGCACCCGACGGGATCGCCGAGGTGGAACGCGTGTTCGTCGAACCGCAACACCTCGATGAGCGCTTCGAGAGGGACGCCCGCGCTTTCACGGTAGGCGAAGTCGGCTTCGGTACCGCGCTCAACTTCGCGGTGGTCGCGCATCGCTTCCTGGAACGTGCACCCGCCCCCGCGCGATTGCACTTCGTCACGGTGGAGAAGCATCCAGTGGCCCCGCACGAATTCGCCGCGCTCGCGCAGCGACGCGCCCGGCGGTTGCCGATCTACGCCGAACTCGCGCGAGTCTATCCGCCGTTGCTTGCCGGATGGCATCGGCGTCACCTCGCGGGCGGGCGCATCATGCTGTCGGTTTTCTTCGGCGACGGCATCGCGGGATTCGACGACATCGTCGACCGACAGCGGCTGCCGGTCGATGCGTGGCTGCTCGACGGGTTCGCGCCCGATCGAAATCCGCAACTGTGGAGTGTCGCGTTGTGGCGCACCCTTGCACGGTTGTCAGCCGAAGGCTCGACCCTTGCGACGTTCAGCGCGGTCGGCGCAGTCCGGCGCGCGCTGGCCGACGCCGGATTCTCGATGCGCAAGGTCGATCAGCGGCCGCACAAACGTCACACCCTCGCCGGCGTGTTCGCGCGGGCTCGCGGCGAGGCGTATGCGTCGCCGCGCTCCGTCGGCGTGGTCGGTGCCGGTTTAGCCGGCGTCGCAACGGCGCGACAACTCGCGGAACGCGGCGTGGTGGTGACGCTGCTCGACGCCGCGCCGAGTCCGCCGAACCGCATGGCGGCGACGCTGTTCCATCCGCGTCTCCTGCCCGACGACAGCGTCGGCTCGCGGCTTCGATGCATGAGCTATCTGTACTCGACGCACTGGTACGATGGTATCGGCGGCGCGATGTCACCGTGCGGCGCGCTGCAGTTCGCGGGTCCGAACATGCCGCAGTGGCGGCTCGAATCGGTGGCGGACGCGTTCGCGCCCACCGGCAACTGGGTGCTTCCGGTCGATTCCGCCACGGCCTCTTCGCTCGCAGGTCTGCCGTTACGCAGGCACGCGCTGTTCTTTCCGCACGCACGCGCGCTCGACCTTGCCCAGCTCGCCGACGTGGCAATCTCGCACCACTTCATCGAATATCGTAATGGCTCGAGGTGCCTCGGCGTATCGAGCGATGCCGATCGCGCGTCTCTCACCACGGCAGAAGGCGATTCTCAGTACGACGGCATGGTTCTGTGCGCCGGCACCGGCGCCAACGGTTTCGAGCAGGCGCGATACCTCGAACTGCTGCCGGTGTGGGGACAGATCGATCGGATCGAGCTGTCGCGGGCGCCTTCGATGGCTATGGTCGGCGAGGGCTTCATGACGCCGATGGATCCGGGTTGGGGCATAGGAGCAACGTACGAACAGAAGCCGTGGGACGAGGCGCGTGCGACCGCGTTCAACCTGCAGCGGTTCCATGCATGGTGGCGCGAGCTGACCGGCGCCGATGCGCAGCTCAGATGCGTCGCGCGCCTACGCGGCAGTCGCGCGGTTGCGTCCGATCGGATGCCGGTGATCGGTACCCTGTTCGACGACGCCGGCGAACCAATCCCGCGGCTGCTCGTGAACACCGGACACGGATCGCAAGGCACCGTCAGCGCGCCGTTCGCCGCCGAATGGATCGCGAGCGAATTGTGCGGTGAATTCGCGCCGTGCACGCGCGCTGAACTCGATGCGTTCGGAACGATGCGGTTTCGCTTGCGACAGGCGCGGCGCGGTCTGCGCCACGGCGGACGCGAGTAGCTATTGTTCGAACAGGCGCACGTTCATTACGCTGCCGATCCGATTGATCTCCGGCAGCAGGTCGGCCGGAATCGGCGCCGCAACGTCGATCAGGTTGTAGGCGACGTCGGCCCGGCTCTTGTTGATCATGTCGATGACGTTGATGTTCTTGTTCGCCAGCACCGACAGAATCTGCCCGAGCATTTTCGGCACGTTGCGGTTGGTGACGGCAATGCGGACGCCGTCGGTGCGTTCCAGGCTCACCGTTGGGAAGTTCACCGAATTGCGGATGTTGCCGTTGCGGAGAAAGTCGATCAGCTGATCGGCCGCCATCACGGCGCAGTTTTCCTCCGCCTCCGCCGTACTCGCGCCGAGATGCGGCGTTGCGGAAACGTTGGGCAGTCGTGCCAGCACCGGCGACGGGAAGTCGGAGAAGTAGCGTGCCAGACGACCCGACTCCAGCGCCCGCGAGAGCGCCGCCTCGTCGACGATCTCCTGACGCGCGAAATTCAGCAGCACGGTGCCGGGGCGAAATGCTTTCAGCGTTTCGTCGTTGATCATGTTGCGCGTGTCGTCGAGCAACGGAACGTGCAGCGTGACGTAGTCGGAACGCGCGAACAGCGTCGGCAGGTTCTCCATCTTCTGCACGTCGCTCGGCAGACGCCACGCGGCGTCGACGGAGATCGCCGGGTCGTATCCGAGCACGTTCATGCCGAGCCGTAGTCCTGCCTCGGCCACGACAGCTCCGATCGCGCCGAGACCGACCACACCCAGCGTCTTGCCGTAGATCTCTTCGCCCTGGAAGCGCTTCTTCTCCGCCTCTACGCGCTTGTTCAGCTCCGCGGCGTCAGTCACGTCTTTGATCGACGCAACGTAGCCGAGCCCGCCGAGCACGTCGCGCGCCGATAGCAGCAGCGCGGCGAGAACGAGCTCTTTCACCGAGTTCGCGTTGGCGCCGGGCGTGTTGAAAACCACGATGCCGCGTTCCGTATAGTGTTCGACCGGGACGTTGTTCACGCCGGCCCCGGCGCGCGCCACCGCGCGCAGGTTAGGCGTGACGTGATCGGCGGTGAGGACGTGACTGCGCAGCAGAATCGCGTGCGGGTCGGAAATCTCCGTCCCCACTTCGAAGCCGTCGCGCGGGAAGCGTTCGAGGCCGCGCAGCGCGATCTGATTGAAGGTTCGAACCTTGTACATGTTCTATCCGGTTGCGGGCAAAGGCGCGTATTGTAGAGACACTCCGTTGATGCTGCGATCCAGCCTTAAATGAGCCGCATCGATCCGTTACACATCTTCATCGCGGTGGTCGATCACAAGAGCTTCACCCGCGCCGCCGAGTTGATGGGCTTCACGCCGTCCGCCGTCAGCAAGCAGATCAGCCAGCTCGAGGATCGCCTCGGCACGCGCCTGCTGCATCGCACGACGCGTTCGGTGATGGCCACCGAAGCGGGCCAGCTGTACTACGACCGTTGTCGGCAGATCATCGAAACGCTCGACGAAACGGAGAATCAGATCCGCGCGCTGGAGAACGCGCCGGCCGGCCGCATTCGCGTGCTCGCGCAGCCGTTCTTCGGGCGCAGCGCGCTGGCGCGCCTGTTCCGAACGTTCCAGCAGAGCTACCCCGAGGTGTTCATCGATCTCACGCTTTCAGAAGGCGTGCATGCCCTGTCTCGCGACGCGTTCGACGTATCGATTCTGTTGGAACGCGCGGAGGAAGAGCGGCTGGTGTCGCGCGAGCTGGCCCAGTTACCGACCATTCTGTGCGCTTCGCGCGGCTACCTCGAACGCTGCGGTCGGCCCCGCTGCGAAGCAGATCTGATCGACCACGGCTTCATCGAGATCACTACGCCCAGTCACGCCGAAACGCCGCGCTGGTCGAAGACGCGGGCATTCGTCGTCAACGACGTCGACATGGCCTACCACGCGGTGCTCGAAGGTATGGGGATCGGCATGCTGCCGTTATACGTCGTTCGCCGCGACATCGAGCGCAACCGTATCGATCAGCTGCTGCCGGATCTGCAGGTGGCCAACCAGAGCGTCTGGCTCAGCTATCCCGAGCTGCGGCGACAGTCCGCGAAGACGCGCGCGTTCGTCGACTTCCTGGCCACCACGCTGGCAGCGCCGCGCACCGATCCCTGATCGTCAACCAACGTCTGCGAAGAGGGGCTTCTCGAGTTCCGCCCAGTCGGTGATGCCGTCGTGCGGCAGCGCCTCGAATTCGAGCACGCCGAGCTGCTGATAAAGCGGGCGCACCCGCTCCGTCAGCAGGCCGATTCGCTTGAGATTCGGAATCACGCGCCCGAACAACAGTTGCGCAAATGTCTGACGGCTCTCCGAATTGCCACTGAGAGACAGCAGCATCCGCTCGCGCGCTTTTTCCACGTCCCAACCGAAGTGCTCGAAGATCTCCGTCGCCGCGAGACGGTCGCGCATCACGACACAGGCTTCATATGCGAACTGCGCGCGGTCGTCGATCTGCTCCGGCGTCAGCGTCTTGACGTACTCTTCCAGATAATTCACGCCGAACGTCACGTGGCGCGCTTCGTCGCGCACCACGTAGTGCACGAGGTTGCGCAGCAACGGATCGTTCGTCGTCATCTTCGCCGTGTTGAAAGCGGCGAGCGCCAGCCCTTCGATAATGATCTGCATGCCGATGAACTTCAGATCCCAACGCGCGTCGGTGAGGATCTTGTCGATCAGCAACTTCAGATTGCGCGACATCGGATACATGATGCCGACGCGGTGGTGCAGGTAACGGTTGAACACCTCCACGTGCCGCGCTTCGTCGAATGTCTGCGACGCTGCATACAGCTTCGCGTCGAACGACGGCGCGCACGATGCGAGTTGCGACGCCACCAGCAACGCGCCCTGCTCTCCGTGCAGGAATTGCGAAAGCTGCGACGCCATGCGATGCCAGCCGAACTCCACTTTCTGCGCCTGCGTCATCGCCTCGTATGGTGCGTAGCCGACGAACGGGTTGAACGCCTCGTTGTTCGGGAACTCGCTGCGCGAGAACGGAATCGTCCAGTCGAGATCGGTGCTCGCGTTCCAGTTCAGCTGTTTGCCGAGTTCGTAGAGTTTCTCGACGCGACCGCGACCTTCGGTGTAGTCCCAGTTGTAGGCACCGGTCAGCGGCGTCTGGAAGATCTCGACGACCGATTCGACGTCCGACGTCGTCATGCGGCTGGCGACGTCATCCGCCGCGGGAAGGAAGCGGACCTCGCGGGCCTGGTCAGCGCGATAGGTGATCTTCATGCGTCCTACTCCTCGTTCAGGCCGACTTATCGTAGAGCGGTTTGGACAGTTCGTCCCAGTCGATGTGACCATCGTCCGGAAGCGTTTCGAATTCGAGCAGGCCGAGTTCTTCGAACTTCGGCCGTATCGCGTCCGTCAGCAGACCGATCCGCTTCAGGTTCGGCACCACCCGCGCAAAGATCATGTTGCGGAAACGCTGCCGGTGCTCACCGCCGGTTGCGATCGTGGTCGCTTCCTCTACAGGCCAGCCGAACTGCCGATACACGTCGGTCGGAATCAATCGCGTCCGCATGACGAGGCACGCTTCGAACGCGAACTGCGCGCGCTCTTCGCGCTGCTCCTGCGTCAACGTCTGCACGAACTCTTCGAGGTAATTCACCCCGAACGTCACGTGCCGCGCTTCGTCGCGAATCACCAAGTGCACGATGTCGCGCAACACCGGGTCCTGCGTGCTCTGCTTCATCGTATTGAACGCCGCGAGCGCGAGCCCTTCGATGATGATCTGCATGCCGATGAACTTCAGGTCCCAGCGCGGATCGGTGAGGATCTTGTCGAGCAGCAGCTTCAGGCTGCGGGAGATCGGGTACGTGAACCCCACCTTGCGCTGCAGATAGCGGTTGAACACCTCGACATGGCGGGCTTCGTCGAACGTCTGCGATGCGGCGTACAGTTTCGCGTTGAACGACGGCGCGCACGACACGAGCTGGGATGCAACGAGCAGCGCGCCCTGTTCGCCGTGCAGGAACTGGCTGATCGCCCAGCTGTGCTGGTGGCGCATCCACTGAATGACCTGATCGGTATCCATCGTCTCCCACGGCGCGAACCCCTTGAACAAAGCGTTGGCGCGGTTCTCCTGCACCATCTTGCGCTGCTCATCCGATACCGGCGGGCGCGCATGGAAGTCGGGCGTCTGACTCCAGTCGATGTCGACGCTGGCGTTCCAGTTGAGCTGTTTGCCGAGCTCATAGAGCTTGCGGATGCGGTCGTCCTGCGTCGTGTAATCCCAGTTGTAGGCGCCGGTCAGCGGCGTGTTGAACAACTCGGCGACGTGCTGCACCTGGTCGCTGTCGAGGCCCAGCTCATTGTCGAAGTCGGCGACGATGGGCGGGGGCTTCTCGAAATGCGTCAGGGTGCGGGGCGTGTCCACCCAGCGAATCGACATCGGATCACCTCGAAACGTAGAATGTGAGCCTCGGCTCAGGTTCGTGGAAATTATGAGCGTCGACTCACATTGTCAAGAAGCGCCTCCTGGTCGAGAAGCGGCGCAACGGCGCAAGACGCCACGCCAGCAGCGCGGCCAGGAAACGCTCGATGCGCTCGTGGCTGCGACCGCGGCGCTGATGGACGAAGGGGATTACGAGCAACTCACCACCAAGGCCATCGCTGCGCGCGCCGGCACGTCGATCGGCTCCTTCTACCAGTTCTTCGCCAACAAGGAAGGCGTGGTGAACGAACTGGTGCAGCGGTACCGCGGGCAGGTTCGAGCCTATCTGGCTGGGTCCGTCGGCGACCCGCGCCACGACGGCATCTCGTCGGCATGGGTGTCGCAGATCATCCTCGGGCTCGGCCAGATCTATCGGAACATGCCGGGGTTTCGTGGTGTTTGGTCTGGGCGGCATCGCTCCGGACCGCTCGGCGAACAGGCTCGCGCGTTGCGCCAGGAAGTATTCGACGCGCTCGATCAGACGCTGGGCGATGCGTTCCCGCACGTGTCGGTCGAGGCGCGGCAACGCAGCCTCGGCATCGCGCTCGAAACAGCGTATCAGTTGCTATCCAACGTCGACGACAAGCGGCTGGTGTTCGAAGAACTGCAACGGATGCTCGGTCCGTATCTCGCGTCTTATTTCTCGGCCGCGCCCGAAGCGACCGTGGCGTCGACGACTACGCTGGTTTCGCGTAGCGGCAAATGACGTCGGCCACGGCCGCCGTTCCATCGCCGAGAGCCGCCCCTTCCAACGCTCGCGTGAACTGCGCGCGGTCGACGTAGACGGCGCGCACTTCGCTTTGGAGCCGCGCCGCGTCCAGCTCCTCCTCTGGCACCACGCGGCTCCAGCCGTGTGCCTTCGCGTAACCGGCGTTGCTGATCTGGTCGCCACGGCTGGCGCTGCGCGACAACGGCACCAGCAGGTGCGGCTTGCGCAACGCAACGAGTTCGTACAACGAATTCGCGCCGGCGCGGCTCACGACGATGTCTGCCGCCGCGAGCAGGTCGCCCCACTGTGCACCGACGTACTCGAACTGATGGTATCCGGCGCGGCCCGACAACGACGCGTCGGTGCGCTTCGGCCCGCACACGTGCGCAAGCGTCGCAAAGCCGAGCAGACCATCCAACGCTTCGCGTACGACCCGGTTGAGCGCCTCGGCGCCGAGGCTGCCGCCAACCACCACCACTAAGGGGCGATTCACCGACGCATTCACCAAAGCGCGGCCTCGCGACGCATCGCCGTGCAACAGTTCCGGACGCAACGGCGTTCCTGTGTGTATCACCGGACGGTCGCGCACCGGAAACTCCGTGACCTCGAACGTGGTGCAGACGGCGGCCACGAACGGCAGCGACAGGCGGTTCGCCAGGCCCGGCGTGAGGTCCGACTCGTGCGCGACGATCGGAATGCGCCAAATCCACGCGGCGACCACGACGGGAAACGCCGCATAGCCGCCTTTCGAGAACACGATCGACGGCCTCAGCCTGCCGATCAGCGCGATCGCCTGAACGACGCCCACCGCAATCCACAACAGGTCGGCCACGTTGCGCCAAGACCAGTACCGGCGGAGTTTTCCGGATCGGATCGCATGGAATGGTACGCCGAGCGGCACGATGAGTCCGCGCTCCGGTCCTTCGCCCGAACCAATGTAGCTGATCGTCGAGCCCGCCGCGGAGAAATGCGCGATCAACGGGATGTTCGGAACGACGTGTCCCGCCGATCCGCCACCGGTGAATAGCACGTGGCGCGGCGGCTTCACAGACCCAATACGTCCTTCGCGAGCGGAATGGTCAGCCGCCGTTGCTGCGCCAGCGCCCCTCGATCGAGTCGTTCGAACGCTGCGATCAGTTCGTCCATGCGGCGCGGTGCGCGACGCAGGAGGAAACTCATCACATCGGCGGCAATCTCCAGGCCGCGCTGCGCCGCAAGATGCTCGATCGCTTGCGCGCGATCCTCGTCATCGAGGGGGCGAATCGCGAACACGTGCGACGCGCGCCATCGCGACGCGAGGTCGGCAAGCTGAAATTCGAGTTCGAGCGGACCACGCGTGGACGCAAACAGCAACGTGGCGCCGCGCTTCAGCAGCTGCTGAAAGAGGTGCAGCAGCGCTTCTTCCCACTGGCGGGCGCCGATCCATTCGTCCGCGTCGTCGAGCGCGACGAGGCCGAAGTCGTCGAGCCCGTCGAGCACGGCGACTCCGCCGGCCATCATCCGCGCCGGCAGGTATGCGGCCGCACGGCCTACCGCGTCCGCCCCATGACAAGCGCCCTGCAGCAGATGCGACTTGCCGGCGCCGGCCTCGCCGACGAGCCACAACGCCGCGAACTCGTCGGCGCGCGCCCGTCGCGCGATTTCCGCCACCAGTTCGGCGTTCGGCCCCGCCTCGAAATTGTCGAGCGTGCAATGCCGTTCGATCGCGAACTTCAGCGCGAGCTGGCGCGTGCGCTGATCGTTCACGAGGGTTCCCCGCCTCTAGAGGCCGTATTGGAGCGTTGCTCGGACATCGCGCGCCGACTCCACGTGACGACGTAATCGGCACCCGACGCGATGGCGAGCGCCGCCACCAGCCAGAATCCGTAGGGCTGCACGATGGAGCCGGCAATCGGGCTCACCACCGGGAATTCGCACAGCTCGAGCAGCAATAGCAACAGCACGAAGATCTGCACGGCGGTATTCGCCTTGCTCAACAGCGTCGGCGCGAACTCGATGTGCTTGAACATCAATCGGTATGCGGCGGCGCCGGCGAGAATCACCACGTCGCGGCCGATTGCGACGCCCGCTACCCATAGCGGCAACGCTCCCTGCAGCGTCAACGTGATGAACAACACGCCGACCAGTATCTTGTCCGCAAGCGGATCGACGGCGGCACCGAACCAGGTGATCCAGTCGAATCGGCGCGCGAGCCATCCATCCACGGCGTCGGACGCGCCAGCCACTGCCATCAGTATCAGCGCCTGCAAGTACCGGCCTTCGATGAGACACCACGCGGTGGGGATCACCAGCAGCACCCGCGCCACCGTGATCACGTTGGGGATCTGCCGCAACAACGGTGACGTCATTGACGTGTATCGCCCCGCCAGACCAGCACGCGCCGCTCGGCACCTACCTGGATCTGATCGGACGGTGCGAGGCGACCGTCGAGCGCAAGCAGATCGCGCAAGCGGTCCCACGGCGTACGCGTGTGCAACGACAGCATCACCTCGTTCGCGGCCACTTCTTCGATCTGCACGGAATCGATGTACTCGAGGTGCCCGAGGTACTTCAGCAGCGCGCCGTATTGCGCGACGTCGGTGACGCCATCGACGCGTATCTGCAGGCGCTCCTGATTGCCGCCGCCGACGACGGCGTAACGCGCAACGAGATCCGCCACCAGCCGATCGACCACCGCCGCGCCCGCGGCGTCGGCGCTCGGCGAGTCGAAGCGGAATTTGCTTTCGGTACCGCGCTGCCACAGCTGCCAGTCGGCCGTCCATGCATCGTTCGCCGCGTGCGTGGCGCGTCCAACCAGTATCTGGTCCGCCCGGTAGCGCTCCGATGCACGCTCGATCGCAGGCGATGACGCGCCGCTCGCGACCACACCATCCGACACCGACGACTGATCTTCGAGGTCCATCGCCGGGATGATCAGCGGCAACCCCCGCTCGCGCGCGCGCGCGCGAATGCTGTTCAGCAGCGCGCTCTTGTCGTTCACACCGAGCACCGCGCGGTTCGCGCCATCTGTGACGGCGATCCACGCAAGCGTCGTCGGCCGGTTCGAGCTCCACAACGGCAAGCCGGCTTCGGCGACGAGTTTCTGGATGGCGTTCTCAGCGAACCGCACCGACAACATCGGCACCTTTGCAGGCGTGGCGCCGATGACCGGGTTGTCACCTTCGCGGTACCGGTATTCGACGTAGTATCGCTGCGGCGCGTCGAGTGCGCTCGTGACGGCGGGATTCGACGGCACGTCGTTCAATCCGGTGATCCGCTTCAACGCAACCAGCAACGCCTGCCGGAATGCAGCGCTGCGGACTTCGGCGGACTGGTCGGTTACCGGAACTTCGACGTCGTAGAGCCAATCGAGAGCGGCCGCGCGCGCCGACATCGGCGATGACGTCAGCAGAGCGATTACCCAGCAGAAAACGACTGCGTAGCGGCCCATGCTTTCGTCCGATCCGACCCGACTGGCGCTGCGAGGGCGCAAGTGTACTTCAATTCAAACGGCGGGTGAGCTTGGTGGGCCTTTGGTAGACTGCGCGCTGCGCGCAATTTGGACATTCACTTGAGCCGCCAATTGACCTATCGCGACGCCGGTGTCGACATCGATGCGGGCGACGAACTGATCCGCCGCATCGGGCCTGCAGCGCAACGCACGAAGCGACCGGAGATGATCGCAGGCATCGGCGGTTTCGCGGCCCTGGCGGCCCTGCCGAGTCGTTATCGCGAACCGGTGCTCGTCACCGGCACCGACGGCGTCGGCACCAAACTGAAACTCGCGATCGATCACGACCGCCACGACGGCGTCGGCCAGGATCTCGTCGCGATGTGCGTGAACGACGTACTGGTCACCGGCGGCGAGCCGTTCCTGTTTCTGGATTACTACGCGACGTCGCGTCTCGACGTGGACGTGGCGGAACGCGTCATCAAAGGCATCGCACGCGCGTGCGAACTGGCCGGCTGCGCGCTGGCCGGCGGCGAAACGGCGGAGATGCCGGGCTTCTACGGCAAAGGCGACTACGATCTGGCCGGGTTCTGCGTCGGCGTCGTCGAGCGCGATCAGATCATCGACGGGCGCAGCATTGCGCCGGGGCACCGTTTGATCGGTCTGAAATCGAGCGGCCCGCATTCCAACGGTTATTCGCTGATCCGGCGCATCATCGCCGATCAGGCGCAAGCGCCGACCGGCGACCTGCTGGAATCGCTGCTCGCGCCGACACGCATCTACGTGCGGTCGATCCACGCAGTGCTCGCAACGATGCCGATCGCTGGTATGGCGCACATCACCGGCGGCGGCATCATCGAGAACCTGCCGCGCATGTTTGCCGACGATTCGGTCGCGGCACTGATCGACCTCGATAGCTGGAAGCGCCCGGCGGTGTTCGGCTGGCTCGCGCAAGCGGGCAACGTCGTCGAAACCGAGATGCTGCGTACGTTCAACTGCGGCATCGGCTTCGTGCTGTGCGTGGCGCCGCACGACGTCGAAAAAGCGACGCGAACGCTCGAAGCAGCGGGTGAAGCGTCGATCCTGATCGGCGAAATCGTGTCAGCGGGCGAACACAAGCTCGCGTCCGGCCAACTGCAGCTGAACGCCGACTACTCGTATCGGCTCGGCTGACGACTTCCTACGGGCGCGGCAGCGTGACGCCGCGCTGGCCCTGGTACTTCCCGCCGCGGTCCTTGTACGTGACCTCGCACGGCTCGTCGCCCTGGAAGAACAGCATCTGCGCGACGCCTTCGTTCGCGTAGATCTTCGCGGGCAGGTTCGTGGTGTTCGAGAACTCGAGCGTTACGTGGCCTTCCCACTCGGGCTCGAGCGGCGTGACGTTCACGATGATGCCGCAGCGCGCGTACGTCGACTTGCCGACGCACAACGTCAACACGTCGGCGGGAATCCGGAAATATTCCACCGTGCGCGCCAGCACGAACGAATTCGGCGGGATGATGCAGATGCTGCCGCGGTGGTCCACGAAGCTCCGTGCGTCGAACGCTTTCGGATCGATCGTCGCCGAGAACACGTTCGTGAACACCTTGAATTCGTCGGCACAGCGAACGTCGTAGCCGTAACTCGACGTACCGAACGAGATGACTTTCTCGCCTGCGACACTGCGAACCTGACCGGCCTCGAACGGCTCGATCATCCTGTGCGATTCGGCCATCGCGCGGATCCATCGATCCGATTTGATGCTCATCGTTCCTCCGCTCGTTCGATCTTGTAGAGCCTTGGGGACTCAGTCGTCCGTCATCGAGATGCGCGGCGCGGCGGCCGCGCCGCGCGCGATCTGCCACAGCCTCGCCGCGAGGTGTCGCGCGCCGTCGCGATACGCACGCGCGAGTCTGCTCTCCGGGTCGGCCGCTACGGTCGGCCGTCCTGAATCGGCCTGCTCGCGGATCTCGATCGCGAGCGGCAACGTCGCGAGCAGAACCGTTCCGTAGTCGCGCGCGATCCGTTCGCCGCCGCCTGAACCGAAGATGTGGCTCTCGTGGCCGCATTCCGGACAGACGTGCAACCCCATGTTCTCGACGATGCCGAGCACCGGCACCGTGACCTTGCGGAACATCTCGATGCCTTTCGCTGCATCCTGCAACGCGATGTCCTGTGGCGTGGTCACGATGACGGCGCCGGCCACGGCCGCCCGCTGCGACAGCGTCAGTTGGATGTCGCCAGTACCGGGCGGCATGTCGACCACCAGGTAGTCGAGCCGGTCCCACAGGGTCTGACTCAACATCTGCGTCAATGCGCTCGACGCCATCGGTCCGCGCCAGACCATCGGCGTTTCCTTCGTCACGAGGAAGCTCATCGACATCGCCTGCAGGCCGTGCGCCTTGATCGGCAGGAAGAACTTCTCGTCCTTCACTTCCGGCCGCTGTCCGACCGGCACGCCGAGCATGATGCCGAGGCTGGGCCCATAGATGTCGGCGTCGAGAATGCCGACTTTCGCGCCTTCGCGCGCCAGCGCCAGTGCGAGGTTGACCGCCGTCGTCGATTTGCCGACGCCGCCCTTGCCCGACGCGATCGCGACGATGTTCTTTACGCCGCGAAGGTTCGGGCTCGCGCTCAATGTCGGTGCCTCGAACGTCAACGTCAACTCGACGGGCGCGCCAACGGCGGCGCTGAGTCGCTGCGCCAGATCGTTCTGCAAGCCCTCGGCCGGATAGCCGAGCACTGCGTCGACCTGCACGGTATCGCCGCGTCGTTCGACCCGCCGCAGCGCGCCGAGCGATTGCCAGGTGACGCCCAGATAAGGGTCTGCGAACCGATCCAGCGCTTCGATGGTCGCCATGACGAATGAACCCCTGTTTGAGCGAGGGCGCATTATAGGTTCGGTCAAGGAAAAACCAAGCGATGATGCAAACGCGGGACGGCTGAGAGTATAGTCGCGCCTTTCGCGAATCCGCACCGGCCGCATCGATGTCCGCGCCCCGCAAAATACTGGTCACCAGCGCGTTGCCGAACGCGAATGGCTCGATCCATCTCGGGCACCTGCTCGAACACATCCAGACCGACATCTGGGTGCGCTTTCAGCGGCTGCGCGGCAATCAGTGCACCTACGTTTGCGCCGACGACACGCACGGCACGGCGACGATGTTGAAGGCAGAGCAGCTCGGTGTTCCTGCAGAAGAGCTGATCGAGCAGATCCGCGTCGAGCACGAGAACGATTTCAAACGGTTCCTGGTCGCGCACGACAACTTCTATTCGACGCACTCGGAAGAGAATCGCCGCCTGTGCGAAGGCATCTACACGCGATTGTTCGAAGGCGGCTACATCTTCACGCGCGATGTGGAACAACTGTTCGACCCGGAACGCAAACTGTTCCTGGCGGACCGCTTCGTGAAGGGCGAATGTCCACGTTGCGGCAGCGACGACCAGTACGGCGACAATTGCGAGGTGTGCGGCGCCACTTACGATGCGACCGATCTCAAGAATCCGCGCTCGCTGGTATCGGGCGCACCGCCGGTGCTCGCGAGTTCGAAGCATTACTTCTTCGATCTGCCGCAATTCTCCGACATGCTGAAGAAGTGGGTATTCAGCGGCACGCTACAACCCGAGGTCGCCAACAAACTCGCTGAGTGGCTCGACGCCGGGCTCAAACCCTGGGACATCAGCCGCGATGCGCCGTACTTCGGCTTTCTGATTCCCGGAACGACGGACAAGTATTTCTACGTCTGGATGGACGCGCCGATCGGCTACATGGCGAGCTTCCGCAACTATTGCGACTCGCACAACGAGGTCTCGTTCGACGAGTTCTGGCGTCCCGACGTCCCGACAGAGGTGCATCATTTCATCGGCAAAGACATCGTGAACTTCCACGCGTTGTTCTGGCCGGCGATGCTGCAAGGCTCCGGCTACCGAAAACCGACGCGCATTCACACCCACGGTTTCATCACCGTCGACGGCACCAAGATGTCGAAGTCACGCGGCACGTTCATCAACGCCGGTACCTATCTGAACCATCTGAATCCGGAGTACCTGCGCTATTACTTCGCGACGAAACTGAACGGAACCGTCGACGACATCGACATCACGTTCGACGATTTCGTGCAGCGCGTGAATTCCGATCTGGTCGGCAAGATCGTCAACATCGCGAGCCGTTGCGCCGGCTTCATCAACCGCCTGAACGGCGGCGAGCTCTGCGCATCCATTCACGATCCGCAACTGTGGCGCGCGTTCACCGAAGCCGCTCCAGCGATCGCTGCGTGCTACGAATCCGGTGAATACGGCAAGGCGGTGCGCGAAATCACCGCGCTCGCCGACCGGGCGAACCAGTACATCGCGCAGCAGGCGCCATGGGCCCTCGCCAAACAGGGTGGCCGAGGCGACGAAGTGCAAGCGATCTGCACCCTCGGCATCAATCTGTTCAAGGTGCTCATCGTGTACCTGGCGCCGGTGTTGCCCGATACCGCGCAGCGCAGCGTCGCGTTCCTGAATCTGCCTGGCTTGAGCTGGACCGACGCGCAGACGTTTCTCGGCGCGCATCGCATCAATGCGTTCGAGCCGCTGCTGACCCGCATCGAAACCGACTCGGTGAACCGGATGATCGAAGAAACACGCGACGCCGATGGGCAGACGTCACCTGCGCCTGAGCGCGCACGCGCGACCACCGCGGCTGAGGCGGGCCCCGCTTCTGCCACGAATGCGCCGGCCCAGGACCTGATCGACATCGATGCATTCAATCGCATCGACCTGCGGGTGGCTCGCGTCGTTTCGGCGGAGCACGTCGACGGCGCCGACAAACTGATCAGGCTGGTGCTCGATCTCGGCGAGT
>DATJGR010000153.1:0-3483 GCA_035494855.1 Pseudomonadales bacterium
GAATCGAAGCGATCTACACCGGCGTCGTCGGGGCGCTGTCGGAGGTACCCGACGTTCTGAACGCGTCGGCGCACAGTTCGCACGCTTATCGTTCGGGCTTGAACCTCTACTTCTCGTTCGCGGTGCGCCCCGAAGATCCCGCCGCGATGGCAGAGCGTTACCGCACGTGCTGGCAGCGGATCATCGAGACGACGGCCGAACTGGGCGGCGGCATCGCACACCATCACGGCATCGGGCGTGTGCGTGCGCCGTACCTGCACCACGACCTCGGCGACGCGGGCATTGCCGCTTTGCGTGCGGTAAAGGCCGCGCTCGATCCGTCTGGGATCATGAACCCCGGCGTGCTGTTACCGGATACCGACGGCGCGTCCGTCTGAGATGGCCGGACCCGTTCTCGCCATCGATGCGGGTTCGACCAGCGTTCGCGCGCTCGTCGTCGATGCAGACCTCCACGTGCTGGGCCGCGCGCAGGTGCACGCCGATGTTCATTACCCGGTTCCCGGACGCGTCGAACAGGACGCCGCGCAGATCTGGTCAGCTGCCGAAACCGTCATCAGTGAGGCGCTGACGAGCGCCGGGGTCGCGCGCAACGCAGTCGCCGCCATCGGCGTCACGTCGCAGCGCGGCAACGTCGTGGTATGGGATGCCAAGACCGGTCATCCGGTCGCCCCTCTGGTGAGTTGGCAGGACACGCGCGGCGCGGCGCGCGCGGGCGAGTTGATCGCGCAGGGATTCCTCATCAGCCACCAGATGGCCGCTGCCAAAATAGAAGCGGTACTCGACGCGATCGAACGCGGCCGCGAACGGATCGCTTCCGGCGCGCTGCTCTGGGGCAACGTCGACACCTACCTCGCGTGGCGGCTCTCCGGCGGGGCGATACACGCGATGGACCACGGGCAGGCGTGTGCGACCGGTTACTACGACTACTTCACCGGCGCATGGAACGCCGCGCTGCTCGAAGCACAACGCCTCGGCGCGTCGATGCTGCCCAAACTCAGCGACACGACGATGCACTTCGGCGACGCTTCGGCTGCGGTATTCGGCGCGACCTGCCCCATCACCGCATTGGTCGCCGATCAGCAGAGCGCATCGATCGCCGAAGGCTGTCTCGCTCCCGGCGAAGCGAAGGCGACGTTCGGCACCGCCGCGGCGCTCGAAGTGAACACCGGTGTCGAACTCAAGATCACAAATGGCACTTACCCAATGGTGTTGTGGGTGCGCGACGGCGTGCGGTCGTTCTGCATCGAAGGCATGGTGAACACCGCCGGCGCGATGATCGACTGGGCGGTGGCGGAACTCGGCATCGCGGTCTCGGCTCGCGAACTGTCGCACCTCGCGGCGTCCGTTCCGGACACCGCCGGCGCGTACGTGCTGCCGGCGCTCCAGGGACTGGGCGCGCCGCACGGCGACCCGTCGCGTCGCGCGGTGATCGGTGGTATATCGCGCGCGACGACGCGCGCCCACATCGCGCGTGCGGTGCTCGAAGGCATCGCGTTCCGGCTGCGCGAAGTGCGCGATGCCGCCGCCGGCGCCATGCCGATGATCGGTGCACTGCGCGCCGACGGCGGTGCGTCGCGCAGCGACGCGGTGATGCAGATCCAGGCCGACGTACACGGCGCTGCCGTCGAACGGCGCGCCGTGGTGGAAGCCACCGCGCTAGGCGCAGCCATCGGTGCCGGAATAGGAGCCGGATTCTGGCCCGCCGATCACGGCGCGAGGCTGCGGCGCGTCGATCGCACGTTCGAACCACACCTGTCTGCCGACGAAACTGAGGGGCGTTTCGTCCAATGGCTGCAGAATTGTACGGTGAGCGTCTAGTGGAAGCGGCGCCGCTCGTCTGGAACACACAGATGCTCGTCTCGGCGGCCATCCTCGGGTTGACGTTCATCGCCATCTTCACCGAACAGTTTCACCAGTTCGATCGCACGCGCATCGCCATGGCCGGCGGCGGTGCAATGATCGTCTGCGGACAGATATTCGGCTTCTACGGACCCGCCGCCGCGATGCAGGCGATCGACTGGAACGTGGTGTTCCTGCTCGGCGGAATGATGACCATCGTCGCGATCATGGCCCCAACCGGCGGCTTCGAGAACCTCGCGTATCGGCTCGCCCGGGCGAGCCGCGGGCGGCTGTTCCTGCTGCTCGTCTTCCTGGGCACCGCGGTGACGTTGTTGTCGCTGTTGCTCGACAACGTCACCACCGTGGTGATCTTCGGTCCGCTGATCATCCTGATCACGCGCGCGTTGAAAACTACGCCTGTGCCGTATCTGATCGCCGCCGCGATGCTGTCGAACACGGGCGGCGTCGCCACGCTGGTGGGCGATCCGCCGAACCTGATGATCGGATCTGCCGCCGGAATCGACTTCAACACCTTCGCGATCCGCATGGGCGGCATCGTGTTGGTCGCGTGGCTGGTCACGCTTCTGGCGATGCGTCTGGCCTTTCGCACCGAGTTGAAAGGCACCGCGCCCGCCGCATCGTTCGAGGGCGAAGGCAAGATCGTCGATCCGCACACCTGGCGCGCGTCGCTGATCGCGCTCGGCATCACGCTGGTGCTGTTCGTGCTGCACGGCAAACTCGACTGGGAACCGTGGGTGGTCGCCGCGTTCGGCTTGACGCTGCTGCTGTTTCTGGTGAAGAGAGTGCGCCTCGACACGACATTCGAACACGTCGAGATCGCGTTGCTGACGTTCTTCATTTCGCTGTTCATCGTCGTCGGCGGCGTTCAGCACAGCCACTTCCTGCAATACGTCGGACAATTCATCGGTCCGTTCGTACACGACGACCTGCTGACGGCGACGATCGCGTTGTTGTGGATCGCCGCGATGCTGTCGGCGGCAATCGACAACATCCCCTTCACAGCTGCGATGATTCCGGTCATCCAGGGTCTCGAGTCGCAGGGCTTGAACGCGACGCCGCTGTACTGGGCGCTCGCGGTCGGTGTCGGGCTCGGCGGAAACGGCACCCACATCGGCTCCACCGCGAACGTCTACGTCGTGACGATCTCCGAGCGCCTCGCACGCGAACATAACGACCCGAGCCTGGCGATCACGCCCGGACTCTGGATTCGAAAAGGCACACCGGCGATGTTGCTCACTCTCCTGACGTCCACTGCGATCTTCTGGCTGTTCTTCGACTTCTTCGCGAAGCCAATTCACTAAGAAGGCGGTTCGGGCGCTTTCGTCGCCCGGCGGAGGTGGGGACTCGTTGCGCCGGACACGCAAGGCAGCCATCCCTGGCGCTCGCCCCGCGCCGTCCCTGGCGCGGGACGGTCCGGCGCAACAAGCCCCCACCTCCACCTGACGTCGCGTTTCCACCGTTCGCAAAAGCGCCTTGCCAAAGCAAGTGAACCGATGCGTTCGGCGTTGTCGGCGACCTCGGTTGTCCCTCTCCCAAACGCCACCGTCTCGGCGTTCACCCCTCACCGAAGTTGGTGGCTTCGATCTTGTGTAGGGAGTGGCGGGGGGGGGGGGGGGGGGGGGG
>DATJGR010000154.1:0-13589 GCA_035494855.1 Pseudomonadales bacterium
TGCGTGATCGGTTCCTCCCATAGCTCGATCGAGCCCCACGGCTTCCACGGAAAATCGAGCGCGCCGCACAACACGTCGTGGCGCGCCGGCATGCATGGCAGCGAGCCGACGAAGTGGTTGTCGAACTGCACCGCGCGGCGCGCGAAGCGATCGATGTTCGGCGTGTCGAATTCCGTTCCACCGTAACTGCCGAGCATGTGGCGGTTCAGACTGTCGAGCAGCACGACGATGACGTTCTTCGGCATGTTCGGCATGGCGGATACTCTCGTGAGCGTGACGACGCATTGTAGTAAGAGCTGCGCGTTTTGACTTTCATTATGAATCTGGAAATAGTGCGTCAAACGGGAGGCACGATGGCGCAGATCGAGCGAGAGATTTTCGGCGTCGGTTACCGGGAAACGACCGCGTTCAAAGACACCTACGGCGGTGAAGTGGGCCACGTGTTCATCGAATGTCTGCGCATCAAACCCGCGAACGTCGACTCCGACACCGTGCTCGTGTTCAGCCATCCGATCGGCGGCGGCGCGTTCCTGCCTGCGATCACGCAACTCGCGCGAGCGGGTCACCACGTCTTGTTCGTCAACACCCGCTACCGCGGCAACGACAGCGCACTGATCATGGAGAAGTGCCTGCTCGACCTCGGCGCGGGCATCAAAGACGCGAAAGAGCGCTTCGGTTATTCGAAGGTCGTGCTCGGCGGCTGGTCCGGCGGCGGATCGCTGTCGTTGTACTACCAGGAGCAGGCCGAGCACACAACGGTCGATCGCACGCCGGCCGGCGACGCGGTGGATCTAGCCGGCGCGAAGCTGATACCGGGCGACGCCATCATGTTGATGGCTGCACACGTCAGTCGCTCGGTTACGCTGACCGAATGGATGGACGCATCGATCGTCGACGAGATCGACATCGGCAAACGCAATGCCGAGTTCAACCTTTACGATCCCTCGAATCCGAACCGCGCGCCGTACAACAGCGCGTTCCTGGCGCGCTATCGCGCCGCACAGATCGCGCGCAATCGCCGCATTACCGACTGGGTCAAAGACGAGCTCGCCGCACGCATCCGCGCCGATGGGCCGGGCGCCGAACGCGGCTTCGTCGTGCACGGCACGATGGCCGATCCACGCTGGCTCGATGCGTCGGTCGATCCGAACGACCGCGAACCCGGCACGTGTTATCTCGGTGACCCGCGCACCGTCAACATGGGGCCGGTCGGCCTCGCGCGGTTCTGCACGCTGCGCAGCTGGCTGTCGCAATGGAGTTTCGACGAGTCGCGCGCGAACGGCGTCGTGAACGCAAAGAACGTGTCGTGTCCGGTGCTGGTGATCGGCAACACAGCCGACAACGCGTGTACACCCAGCCACACACATCGTCTGTTCGACGCAGTGGGACATCAGAACAAAGAGCTGCGCGAGATCAAAGGCGCGACGCACTACTACGCCGGGCAACCGAAGCACTGCGCCGAAGCGATCGACGTGTGCACCGAGTGGCTGGTGCGCAAAGGATTCTCGCGTGCCGGCTAGGACGGTGCGCTCCACGCACCGCTGAAATCTAGGGAGGCGTTGGGATGAGCAAGGACAAGGTGCGCGGCGCACCGTTCACGATCGGCAGCTTCGCCTGGCGCCTGTTGTTCACGCTCGCGGTCGTACTTCTGACGTTCAACCCGACGGGCTACTCGTACGTGCATTGGTTGCGTAGCGCGCTGTCGCCGAACACGCTCGGACCCGAACACGCCGTGGCAGGTATCGCGCTGCTCGGCGGCTGGCTGATCGTCGTCACTGCGACACAGCGCGCGCTCGGATCGCTCGGACTGATTGTCCTTGCGGCATTCCTGGCGGCCCTCGTGTGGTGGCTGTTCGATGCGGGATGGCTCGCAACATCGAGTGCGGGCGGACTCGAGTGGATCACGCTCGTTTGTCTGGCAGTGCTCCTCGCAGTGGGCATGTCATGGTCGTTCATCTGGCGACGGATGACGGGACAATACGAGGTCGACGAAGTCCACGACTGACAGGGACTCTCAGCGACACATCACCGATCCGCCGCACACCGTGATCGCCTGCCCTGTGATGTAGCTCGACGCGTCCGACGCGAGGAACACGGCGACGCCGGCGACTTCGCCGGGCTCGCCGATGCGCCGCAGCGGCATGCGTTCCACCACACGGCGCTCCGTCTCCGGATTGTCCCAGAGCGCCTTCGCGAAATCGGTGCGGATGAGGCCGGGGCAGATCGCGTTGACGCGGATGTTGTGCGGGCCGTATTCGAGCGCGAGGTTGCGTACCAGAGCGAGATCGGCGGTCTTCGAGATGTTGTACGTGCCGAGCACTTCCGAGGGACCGAACGCGGCGGTGCTCGACGTGACCATGATCGAGCCTTTCTTCTTCTCGACCATGTCCGGCAACACCATGTGCGCGAGCCAGTGATTCGATTTCACGTTCGACGCCATAATCTTGTCGAACGCGGAATCGGGGATGTCGGACGACGGGCCGTAGAACGGATTCACGCCGGCGTTGCAGATGAGAATGTCGATGCTGCCCAAGCGGTCGTGCGTTTCGTCCACGAGCGCCTGCAGTTGTTCCTTGTAGCCGATGTTGCACGCGATCGCGGTCGCGCGGCCTTTACCGTGCCGCGCGTCGATTGCGGCGCACGCTTCCTCGCATTGGTCGATCTTGCGGCTCGAGATGACGACACGTGCCCCGTGATCCGCGAGCGCGTTCGCCATCGCGAGACCCATGCCTTTCGATGCGCCGGTGAGCACCGCGATGCGATCGTTCAGATCGAATAGACCCATGGTTCCCCCTGCTGGAATTGTTATCTGTTACGCTGAAAAGAGACGTCGGGAAATCTTAGCAGGGGCGTGCAGGGGTGTCTGTCGAATCGACCGAGGTCGGTGGTCGCTACGCGAAGTATGTGTTGTTCGTGCTGGTCATCGTCTACGTTTTCAACTTCATCGACCGGCAGATCCTGTCGATCCTCGCGGAAGACATCAAAGCCGACCTCGGTATCAGCGATGCGGAGATCGGCTTTTTGTACGGCACCGCGTTTGCCGTGTTTTACGCAGTATTCGGCATTCCGATGGGCAAGCTCGCCGACGTGTGGGTGCGCAAGAAGCTGATCGCGATCGGTCTCGCGTTCTGGAGTCTGATGACTGCGCTCTCCGGTTCTGCGCGAAGCTTCGGCATGCTCGCGGCATGTCGCTTCGGCGTCGGCATCGGTGAGGCGAGCGCGTCGCCGGCGGCGTTCTCGATGTTGTCGGACTACTTCCCGACGCGCCTGCGCGCGACCGCGATCGCGATCTACTCGAGCGGCATCTACATCGGCGGCGGCATCGGCATATTTCTCGGCGGCACGATCGTCGACGGTTGGCGCGACGCTTTTCCCGATCCGGCGAGTGCACCGTTCGGATTGAAGCCGTGGCATGCAGCGTTCCTCGCCGTCGGTCTGCCCGGCTTGCTGATGGCCGCTTGGGTGGCGACGTTGCGGGAGCCGCGACGCGGCCTCAGCGAAGGTCTCACCGAACGCATCGAGCCGCATCCGTTCGCGGCGGCCGGACGGGAACTGCTCGCGGTGTTGCCGCCGCTCACGCTCATCGCTGCCGCGCGCATCGGGCGGCGTGCGTTGCTGAACAACATTGCGGTGGCGCTGGTGATCGTCGTCGTGTCGGTGGCGATGATCGAACTGGTTGGCAACAGAACTCAGTGGATCGCGCTCGGCGTTGGTGTGTATGCGGCGTTGTCGTGGGGCCAGAACCTCGCGTCGCAGGATCCAGCCGCGTTCTCCATGATTTTCCGCTGCCGCGCGCTGCGGTGTGTGGCCATCGGTTTCCCGCTGATTGCGTTCGTCACCTACGGCATCGGCTTCTGGGCGCCGCCGTTCATGCGCCGCGTGCACGGCGTCGATGCATCTACCGCCGGCACCATCCTCGGCCTCACCGCCGCGCTTGGCGGCCTGATCGGCGTCACGTTCGGCGGCTGGATCTCCGATCGGCTGCGCGCGCGTTCGATCAACGCGCGTCTCTGGGTCGGTATCGCGGCACCGGTCTTGTCGATTCCGATCGCGTATCTGTTTCTCACTACCGGCAGCGTGTTGGTCGCGTATACGTGCAGTTTTCTCTTCAGCATCGTGTCGCCGATGTGGCTCGGTCCGGGTGCTGGGACGGTTAACGACCTCGTCATGCCGCGCATGCGGGCAATGGCGTCGGCTTTCTACCTGCTGATGGTGACGTTTATCGGTCTCGCACTCGGGCCGTTTACGATCGGTCAATTGAGCGACGCGTTCACGGCGGCCGGAATGACTCCGGCCGATGCACTGCGTCAGGGCATGCTGTGGGGATTGCTCCCGTTAGGTGCGGCGGTGGTGTTTCTGGCGCTGGCGTTACGTTATCTCGAATCCGACGAAGCGAGCCGGCTCGATCGGGCGCGGGCGGCCGGAGAGCCGGTTTAGCAGCACCCCTCAGGCAATCGGTTAGTCTGAATGGCTGGCTCTGCACGCGTGATCAGCGGATAGACGCGCCATCAACGCCCCATTTCTGGGTAGTTTCGTAGCGTTCGGAGGACCTCCGAAAACAGCCGCGAGTATTCTTGAGCAGGGGCCGGAATCGTGCGAGAGTTCCGCCTCCTTGGGGAGGACGTAGTGCAACAAACCGGAGAATATCGGATCGCTGCTGCGCGGGAAAAAGTGTGGCTCGCGCTGAACGACCCGGAGGTGCTGGCACAATGCATCGAAGGTTGTCAAAGCATGACGAAGGTTGCAGACGACGCGTACACGACCTCGATCAAAGCGAAGGTCGGTCCGGTGAGCGCCACGTTCAGCGCCGACCTGAATCTCTCCGATCTGAATCCACCGTCGAGCTATACGCTGAACGGCAGCGTGAAAGGCGGCGCTGCCGGATTCGGCAAAGGCGCTGCGCACGTATCGCTGGTGGAAGACGGCAACGCGACCATTCTGCGTTATCAGGTCGATGCGAACGTCGGCGGCAAGCTCGCGCAAGTTGGCTCGCGATTGATCGACGGTGCGGCCCGCAAAATGGCCGACGACTTCTTTCGGAAGTTCAGCGAAGCGGTTGCACCAGGACAGGTCGAAGAGATTGCAGCAGTACCAGTTGCGGCCAAGGATGGATACGAACGCAGCGGGCAGTACATCATCTGGATCATCGTGTTCGCCGTCCTCACGCTCGCGATCGTGCTGGCGTTGTGAGTGCGAGCTCGGCGAACCGTAAATCGTTTGGATAATTACTAGAAAGAGAACAGTCGGGGTTCGAAAAGGGAGGGTACAACGTGAATGTGACGCTGACGGTCAACGGCGAGGCGCGATCGGTCGATGTCGCGCCGAACACCTTGTTGGTGGAACTGCTGCGCAATCATCTCGGATTGTCCGGCACGCACGTGGGCTGCGATACGAGCCAGTGCGGCGCGTGCACCGTTCACGTGAACGGTGCTTCGGTGAAGTCGTGCACGATGCTCGCCGCGCAAGCGGACGACGCCGAGGTCACGACCATCGAAGGCATCGGCTCACCCGAACGACTGCATCCGATGCAAGCGGCGTTTCGCGAATGCCACGCCCTGCAATGCGGTTTCTGTACTCCCGGCATGATCATGAGTGCGATCGACCTCGTGAACAATTCGCCGCAGCTCGACGAAGCAGCGGTGCGACACGGGCTCGAAGGCAACATCTGCCGCTGCACCGGCTACCACAACATCGTCCGCGCGGTGCTGACCGGGGCGGCCGAAATGCGGAGTCGCGCGTCATGAGTGCGACAGGCATTGGTGCATCCGTACGACGCGTAGAAGACGTGCGCTTCATCACCGGGCGCGGCCGCTACACCGACGACATGAATCAACCGGGTCAGGTATACGCGGCGTTCCTGCGTTCGCCTTACGCCCGTGCGCGCATCGTCGACGTCGACGATGCCGGCGCGATGGAAGTGGAAGGCGTGCTCGCGGTGCTGACCGGTCGCGACATGGCGGCCGACGGCCTCGGCGATCTGCCGTGTGGCTGGCTCGTGAAGTCGAAAGACGGCAGTGACATGCGGCAACCCCCGCATCCGCCGCTGGCTGTCGAAGTCTGCAACTACGTCGGCGAACCGTATGGCGTGGTCATTGCGGCGACGATCGCTGCGGCGCGCGAAGGCGCCGATGCGGTGATGACGGAGTTCGAAGAGCTCGAGGCGGTGGTGTCGGCGGCCGACGCGACGAAGTCGACGCAGATCTACGCCAACGTTCCGGCGAATCGCAGCTATCAATGGGAACTCGGCGACAAAGCGGCCACCGATCAGGCGTTCGCGCGCGCCGCGCACGTTACGAAGCTCGACATCACCAACAATCGGTTGATACCGAATGCGCTCGAACCGCGCGCGGCGATCGGCGTGTACGACGCCAGCAACGAATCGTTCACGTTGTACACCACGAGTCAGAACCCGCACCTCGCGCGTCTCGTGCTGTCGGCATTCGTGAAGCTCGCCCCTGAACACAAACTGCGCGTCGTCGCGCCGGACGTGGGTGGTGGGTTCGGTTCGAAGATCTTCATCTACCCCGAAGAAACGACGGTGGCGTGGGCGTCGCGTCGCATCGGCCGGCCGGTGAAATGGACCGCGGAACGTTCCGAATCGTTCCTCGCCGATGCGCACGGCCGCGATCACGTGACGCATGCCGAACTCGCGCTCGATGCGCAGGGGCATTTCCTCGGCCTGCGCGTAAAGACCATCGCGAACCTTGGCGCCTATCTGTCGACGTTCGCGTCGTCGGTGCCGACGTTCCTCTACGGCACGTTGCTCGCCGGACAATACCGAACGCCTGCGATTCACGTCGAAGTGGACGGCGTCTTCACGAACACCGCGCCGGTGGATGCATACCGCGGTGCCGGTCGTCCCGAAGCCACGTACGTGGTCGAGCGCATCGTCGAGACCGCCGCACGCGAACTGAAAATCGACCCGATGGAACTGCGCCGTCGCAATTTCATTCAGCCGAAGGACTTTCCATATCAAACGCCCGTTGCGCTCGTGTACGACACCGGCGACTACGAAGCGAGCCTGAACAAAGCACTCGAGCTGATCGACTACTCGGGCTTTCCGGCGCGCAGAGCCGCGTCGGTGTCGCGCGGGCGCAAGCGCGGCATCGGCTTCTCGTGCTACATCGAGGCGTGCGGTCTCGCGCCGTCGAAACTCGCCACGGCGCTCGGCGCCGGTGTGGGGCTGTACGAAAGCGGCGAAGTGCGCGTGAACCCGACCGGGTCGGTGACGGTGTTCACCGGCTCGCACAGTCACGGTCAGGGTCACGAAACGACGTTCGCACAGATCGTTTCGGATCGGCTCGGCGTGCCGATCGAAAACGTCGAAGTGGTCCACGGCGATACCGGCCGCATCGAGTTCGGCCTCGGCACGTACGGTTCGCGGTCGGTCGCGGTCGGGGGCTCGGCGCTTATGAAGGCGACCGACAAAGTCATCGCGAAGGGCAAGAAGATCGCGGCGTACATGCTGGAGTCGGAAGCCGGCAACATCGATTTCGACACCGGCGTGTTCTCGGTGCGTGCAAGCAACCGCTCGATGACGTTCGGCGAGGTGGCGTTCGCGGCGTATGTCCCCTCGAACTATCCGTTGGATGAACTCGAGCCGGGCCTGTCGGAGAAAGCGTTCTACGATCCGCAGAACTTCACGTTCCCCGCAGGCACGCACATCGCTGAAGTCGAGATCGATCCGGACACCGGCGTAGTCAGCATCGCCAACTTCGTGGCAGTGGACGATTTCGGCAAGGTGATCAATCCGATGATCGTCGAAGGCCAGGTGCACGGCGGCATTGCACAAGGCATCGGCCAGGCGCTACTGGAGCACGGCATCTACGACGAAACCGGTCAGTTGATCACCGGCTCGTTCATGGACTACTGCATGCCGCGCGCCGACGATCTGCCGAACTTCACCGTCGACACCACGGTGACCGCGTGCACGCACAATCCGCTCGGCGTGAAAGGGTGCGGCGAAGCCGGCGCAATCGCCGCGCCGGCGGCGATCATGAACGCGATCACCGATGCGATCGGTGTGAAAGATGTCGCGATGCCGGCCACACCCGAACGGGTCTGGCGCGCGTGCAGGGGGAAATAGCATGTATAGCTTCAATTACCATCGCCCGACCAGCCTCGACGCCGCCGCGAATCTTCGGGCCGACTGTGAAGACGCCGTCTTTCTTTCGGGCGGACAGACGCTCATTCCGACGCTGAAGCAACGCCTCGCCGCGCCGACCGACGTCATCGACCTCGGCAGCGTCGAAGGTCTCGCCGGCATCGACGTGAACGAGAAACGGGTGGTCATCGGCGCGATGACGCGGCACGCCGAAGTCGCGCGGTCGTCGGCGCTGCGCAAAGTGCTTCCGGTGTTGTGCAATCTCGCCGGACAGATTGGCGACGGTCAGGTGCGCAATCGCGGCACCATCGGCGGATCGATCGCGAACAGCGATCCGGCGGCCGACTATCCCGCTGCGGTGATCGGTCTCGGCGCCACGGTGCACACCAACAAACGCACGATTGCAGCGGAGAGTTACTTCAAAGACCTGTTCGAAACCGCGCTCGAGCCCGGCGAGATCGTCAAAGCGGTCGAGTTTCCGGTACCGCGTCGCGCGGCCTATTGCAAGTTTCCGAATCCTGCCTCTCGTTATGCGGTGGCCGGCGTGCTGGTGGCCGATTTCGGCGGCAAAATTCGCGTCGGCGTCACCGGCGCCGGTCCGTGTGCATTCCGCGCGGTGAATCTGGAACAGGCGCTGAATGCGAAGCTCGCGCCGCAAGCGGTCGACGCCGTGGAAATCGAATACGACCGTTTCAACAGCGATCTGCACGCCACCGCCGAGTTCCGCGCGAATCTGGTCCGTGTGATGGCGCGTCGCGCCGTTGCGGCGTTGATCTCCTAGCGGCCCGAAGGGTGGCACGGGTCCGCAGCGTTCGATGTCACCGCATTGCGGAAGACATCGGCACCGTCGTTCTCGAAGACGTCGATCTGCCGCCGCCCGGCGCCGGTGAGGTGCAGGTGCGGCTCAAGGCGTGCGCGGTGAACTTCCCCGACATTCTGATGATCCAGGGCAAATATCAGTTCAAGCCGCCGCTGCCGTTTGCACCGGGGGGCGAAGCGGCCGGCGACGTCGTGGCCGTAGGCCCGGGTGTGACCGAACACGAGGTGGGCGACGCTGTCGTCGTCGCGATTCGATACGGTGGTTTCTCGGAAGCCGTCAACGTGTCGGCGCAGGCCGCACAGCCGATTCCGGGTCACATGAGCTATGCGAAAGCGGCGTCGTTCCAGACTGCTTATCTGACGGCCTACGTCGCCCTGGTACCGCGAGGAAACCTGCAGGCGGGCGAAACGCTGCTGGTGCACGGGGCCACCGGCGGCGTCGGTCTCGCGGCGGTCGATCTGGGCAAGGTGCTCGGCGCCACAGTCATCGCGACCGGCGGCACCGATGAGAAGCTCGCCATCGTCAAAGCGCGCGGTGCGGACCACGTCATCAATTACACGTTGCCGGACGGTCGCCTGGGCGGATTCCGCGATCGCGTGAAAGAACTGACGGACGGACGCGGGGCCGACGTGGTCTACGATCCGGTCGGCGGCGACGTGTTCGACGAATCGATGCGTTGCGTGAACTGGAACGCGCGCCTGCTGACGATCGGTTTCACCAGCGGCCGCTGGCCGCAAGCCGCGGTGAACCTGATATTGATCAAGTCGTTGAGCGTCATCGGGGTGCGCGCGGGCGAGTACGGCAGGCGCGAGCCCGAGAAGGGCGCTCGGGTACACAAGGCGCTGTTCGAGCTGGCAGAGTCCGGCCGAATCGATCCGTACATATCGGCGTCGTTTCCCCTCGATGAAGCCGTCAGCGCGATGAAGATGCTGACCGACCGCAAGGTGGTCGGTAAGGTCGTCGTAACGATGAACGGCTATGCGGGCCACGGTCGATGACGCATCGCTGGCGTTGTCGCTGTGGAAAGCTCGTCGGCGAAGTGGCCGGCGGCTCTGTCGTCAATCGCGGCGTCTGCTACTGCAAAGACTGTCAGGCATTCGCCTACTTTCTGGGCGCGCCCGAGCGCATTCTCGATGCTCGAGGCGGCACCGACATCGTGCAGACGTCACCGCAGGCAGTCACGTTTACGGCGGGCCGCGAAAACCTCGCGTGCATGAGACTGACGCCGCGCGGACTGATGCGCTGGTACGCCGCCTGTTGCAACACCGCCGTCTGCAACACCGCGCCGGACTATCGGCTGTCTTTCGTGGGTCTCATACACGATGGTCTTGCGAACTCGGCACAAACGCTCGATGCGTCCTTTGGCCCCGCGTCGATGCGCGTGAATACGCAATCCGCGGCCGGCGAGCCGAAGCCGCGCAGCGCCGGCGTTTTCGTAGCGGTGGTGCGATTGGGCGGCATGATGTTGAGGGCGCGCGTCACCGGCGCTTATCGGCACACGCCGTTCTTCTCCGCCGACGGGGTACCGATTGCGCAGCCGAAGGTACTCAGCGTCGACGAACTGCGGGCAGTGATGACGGACGTTGCGCGGCACGGCGCGGCGCGCGCGGCGCCTTAAGCACGCTACCCATCATCAATGCCGGCCATCGCATTCGGACTGGTTCTCGTCGCCGCGCTGATTCATGCGCTGTGGAACTTCGTCGCGAAGAAGAGCGGCGGCGACATTCGCGTATCGCTCCTCAGCAACATCGCCTTGTGCATCCTGTGGGCGCCCGTCGGCATCTGGTTCATGTGGCGCGATGTCGCCGCTTTTGGCGCGGTGCAATGGAGTCTCGTCGCCGCAAGCGGCGCGATCCACGTCGTGTACTTCGTGACGCTGTTGCGTGGATACCGGCTCGGCGATCTGTCGGTGGTCTATCCGCTCGCCCGCGGTACCGGCCCGCTGATTACCGCATTCGTCGCCACGACGTTTCTCGACGAGGCATTGGGTGTTGTCGGATGGGCGGGCGTGTTGGGAATCGTCGGCGGCATCATGATCATCGCGGGCGGTCCCGCCTTGCTGAAGTCGATGCGCGGCGGATCGCATTCGCGGCACGACCTGATGCGCCTGCGTGCGGGCGTTGGCTACGGTCTCGTCACCGGCGCTTTCATCGCTGCGTATACGGTGGTAGACGGCTACGCGGTGAAGCACGCCGGCATGTCACCGGTGCTAGTCGACTACCTCAGCAACGTCGTCAGGCTGCCGTTGACTGCGCTGCTGATCTGGGCGATCCGGCAGCGAGAGCCGCTGCCGTTGCTCGCATACGCGAAACAGATGTGGCGTCCGGCGCTTGCGATCGGTGCGCTGTCGCCGATCGCGTACGTGCTGGTGCTCTATGCCGTTGCAATGGCGCCGCTATCGCAGGTTGCACCGGTGCGAGAGGTGTCGATGCTGTTCGCGGCGTTCCTCGGCGGCTCGCAACTCGGCGAACACAACCGCCGCGCGCGGCTGTTCGGCGCGGCGTGCATCGCGGGCGGCGTAGTGGCGATCGCGCTTTCCTGAACGACGCAGGTACGCTTTCGTCGGGTTTTACGAAGCGGCTCGGCCTGCAGACCCGGCAGGGAAGCCACACAAGAAACTAACGGGCGACGCGAGGCGCGATCAGATTTCATTGTCGGTCAGGCGTGTCCATAGCGATGCGAGCGCGAAGCCGCCTAAGCCGATGCCGACCACGAGAGAGAACAGGCCGATCCCGGGCTCGGCGATCAGCGAGAGGCGGCGGAAAAGTTCAGGCACGTCGCTGGTGCACGAAAGATCCGTTGGCAAGGCGTAATACTTCACCGTTCCGCCCTTGGCGACGCATCCCGAGTACATCAGCAGCTGGATCCAGCTGACGACAGCGAAGTAGCCCACGGTGTAGGTCCCGAGCAGCGGCAGAATGCGACGCACGAATCGCCGGTGGGCGATGCGCAGTACCCCGACCGCATAGGCGAATCCGAGTGGCCCCGCCAGCATGTGCAGGTACCAGCCGGGCGTGCCGGAGCCTATCCCGGACAACGCGATGCGCACGAGCACGTGATGCACGAGTCCTGCAACGACGGCGCCGGCGATCAGCGCCGGTGCCCACCTGATGTCCTCCGAACGCGTACGCAAAAGGCCAAACGCATAGGCGCAGAACGGCAGCAACAGCAACGCCACGAGCGGCAGCAGAAAGACCTCCGGCAGCTTCGCGAGCGACCAGGTGGCGGGCCGGCAGAGCGTCGCGACGATTCCCGCGAGCCCGTGGACGAGCGAGCCGGTGCTGAACTGCGCCGCGAGTCCGCCGAGCAGGCCGCCTTGCTCCGCCAGGACGATCTCTTCGTATGCCCCGGTCACGACGCCGAAGGCAAGGTACTTATAGACGTACCAGGGACCACCGACCAACGCTGCGAGCAGAAGCGCGATGCCGGCAATGCCGAAGTTACGCCGCAGCACGAGATACGCGACGACGCCCGCCGCGATTGGCAGGAAGAACGCCTTGGTGATGAGGCCGAGGCCGAGCAGCACCCCGAGCAGAATTCCATCGCGTCGGCGCGCGCCGTTCGCGGCCAAGCGCATGAGCAGATACCAGACTGCACCGGCAAGAAGCAGGCACAGAGAATCGTTGCCGAGCCGCGCCATCTCCGGAAAGAACATCGGAACGAGGAACGGCCAGGCGGCCGCTACGGCACACGCGTCCTCGCGACTATGGCCGGGCCAGTATCGATAGATGCCGACGAGGCCCACCACGAAGCCCGCCATCGCGATCAGCCACGATATCATCCGCATCAGCAACAGCTGTGTCGGCCAGCCCCATTCAGCACTGACGAGGTACACCGGCGCCATGATCGCGTAGTACAGCGGCGGGTGCTGGGACTGCCAGTTGGGCTGGTCGCTCGGGACGAACCCGCGCGGGTACTCCAACGCGAGCTTTGCCTCATCCGTGACCGGCGCGGCGAAGAAGCGCTGATAGGTGATCCCGCCGTTTTCTTCGAACGGCGGGGTGCTGGAGTACGGCATTGGAAGGTGTTGGCGATACCCGACGACGTCGCGCGACATGAAGCTCTTCCCGAATATCGGCAGCGTTCCGGTGTCGGCCATTTGTTGAACGGAGGAGAAGTGCGCCGTCTCGTCGAAGCCCTCCCACGGCGGGAGGAGGGCCAGCCAGCCGATGCCGGTGGCCAGAGCGGCGACGACGAAGGTGAGGGCGAGGCGCACGGGGGACCCGGAGCGGGCAACCAGCTCAATCTCTTGCATTGGGTGATGCGTTCAGATGCAGGCGAGCACTGCTATGAGGACGATGACGCCGCTGACGAGATCGGCAGTCGTCGGCTCACGCCAGCGATTGGAACACCGCCATCGCGAGACGGCCGCCGCGCAGGTCGCCGGTAGTGCCTTCGCCCATCTTGTTCATCACGTATGAGAGGCAAACGCGCGCGTCGGCATCGACGATTACCAACGAGCCGCCCCAGCCGCCCCAGAATGCGGTATGCGGATTCGGGCCGAGCGGAAATGCTTCGCTGGTGAGGCCGTACCCCATTCCGAAGCGGGTCGGCACGCCGAGTACGAGATCGGGTCCGTTGCTCTGTTCGTCGAACACGCGATCGCAACCGGCCTTCGACAGAATGCGCTTGCCGAACGCGCTGCCGCCGTTGGCGATGAGCGTT
>DATJGR010000155.1:0-8968 GCA_035494855.1 Pseudomonadales bacterium
CCGGGTCGACGTGCACGCTCTTCATGCCGTTGCAGTCGAGCATGAGGCCGTCGTCGCACACCGCGTTGCCGGCGACGTTGTGTCCGCCGCCGCGCACCGCCAGCACGAGGTCGTGTTGCCGCGCGAAACGCACGCCCGCGATGACGTCGGCCACGCCTTTGCAACGCACGATCAGCGCAGGCCGCTTGTCGACCATCTCGTTCCACACCTTACGCGTGGCGTCGTACGCGGCGTCGCCGGGTTGCAGCAGGTCGCCGCGCAAGCGGGCGCGGAGTTCTTCGACGGCGGCTTTCTCGAGATGCATCGTGCGCGACTCTCCGGTGGGTAGCGCGCGATCTTACGCGGCCGAGCGCGACGACACACGCGTCAGTAAACTCTGGGCGAACTTCGTGCGGAGATCGTCATGCAGACCGGCTTCCTCGACCGCAGCATCGAACACGATGGAACGCGCTATCCGTATCAGGTCTACGTGCCGTCGAACTACGACGCGTCGCGATCGTGGCCGGTGGTGCTGTTCCTGCACGGCGCGGGCGAGCGCGGCAGCGATGGTCTGCTGCAGACCGAAGTCGGCATCGCCGCGGCAATCCGGCGTCATCCGGAGCGCTATCCGGCGATCGTCGTGATGCCGCAGGCACCGCGCGACAGCTTCTGGGGCGGACCGCCCGGCGACGCGGCGATGGCCGCACTGGACCTGACGTGCAAGGAGTTCAATGCCGACGCACGCCGCATCTACCTCACCGGGCTGTCGATGGGCGGCCACGGCAGCTGGATGCTGGCGTATCGCAACGCCGATCGCTTCGCGGCTGCGATCGTGATCTGTGGTTTCGTCGGCGACCGGCCGAATCGAGCGTCGACGGTGCCTCCAGGCGACGGCACGCCGCAGCAGCGGATGGCGGCGCGGGTGAAGCGGCTTCCGATCTGGATCGTGCACGGCGAAGCCGATTCGTTGGTGCCGGTCGGCGAATCGCGACTGATGGCCGAAGCATTGCGTGCGGTCGACGCCGATGTGCACTACACGGAACTCCCTGGCACCGACCACGATTCCTGGACGTCGACCTACGCATCCGAGTCGATCGTCGGCTGGTTGTTCGACCAGCGGCGAACGTGAGCGACGGAAGTGCGCGCGTGACACGTCTAAGTGTGGAACCTCTAACGAGAGAAACCGCCATGGCTCGATATGTTGTCCCTGCGTTGTGTTGCGTGTTGATCTGCGGCTCGGTGTCTGCAGCGCCCGCCGACCGACCGTGCAGAGCCGACCTCGAAAAGTACTGTTCGGACGCACGCGGCGATCGCGACAAGATGGGGCAGTGCATGCGCGAGCACTTCACCGATTTTTCTCAAGCATGCCAGGACAGGATGAAAGAACACGCACAAGCACAGGGTGGTACGCGGCCGCCGGGTCGGCCGCCGGCGGCACCGCCCGTTACCGGATCATGACGTTCGGCGATTTTGCGGCGCGCTAACCGAAACACCCATCCGCGCCGAGATCACCTCCGCCTGATCGAGCCAGTTCGAGACGCTCGCTTCGATGCCGCGGCGCCAGAACGCGGGGTCGCGCGGATCGAGGCCGAACGGCGCCATCAGTTCGACGGCGCTCTGGCTGCCGCCGGCGCGCAGCAGATCGAGGTAGAGCGGTTCGAAGTCTTTGCCGAAATCGTCGCGCCGTGCGAACAGCGATTGCGTGAACAGCTCGCCGAACGCATACGCGTACACATAGAACGGCCGCAGGAAGTGACCGACGTAACTCCACAGGTTGTGCACGTTCTCGTACGTGAACAGCGCGCCCGGTTCGCCGTAGAACGCGTGTGTCACGTCCATCCAAGCGGCGTTGAAATCGGCCACTGTGAGCTTCGCACTGCGTCGCGCTTCGTGAACCGTGCGTTCGAAATTCGAGAACGAGATCTGTCTGACGACCGTGTTGATGTGGTCGGCGGACTTCTCCATCAGCAGCGTGAGCTTGTCCTGGTCGCTGGCGGTGTGCTGCAGCAGATAACGGAACGTCGTCATCTCGCCGAAGATCGACGCGGTCTCGGCGTACGCCATCGGCGCGCGGAACATCAGCGCACCCTGCTTCTTGGCGGCGAGCATGCCGTGCACGCCGTGTCCGGCTTCGTGCGCGACGGTCATGATGTCGCGCGGCGAGCCCAGGTAATTCAGAAAGTTGTACGCGCGCGCCTCGCCGTTCGGCAGCAACACCGCGTAGTTGTATGCGCCGCCGGTTTTGCCCGCATAGGGCGGCGCGTCGACCCACTTACGCTCCAGCATCCGCGCCACGAGATCGCGTAACGTCGGGCTGAACGATTCGTAGGCGGAAAGCACCGTGTCGACGCAATCGTCCCACGGCACGACGCGCTCTGTTGCATACGGCAACGGTGCGTTGCGGTCCGACCACTTCAACGTATCTTTGCCGAGGTGCGCGGCGAGCAGCCTGTAATAGCGTTGCCCCTGCACTGCGCCGTGTTCGGCCACGGCGGCGTGCAGCGCCTCGACGGTGTCGTCGTCGACGCGGTTCGAGATGTTCGCGTAGCTCATCGGGTTCGCGTAACCGCGCTCGCGGTCTTCGACGTACTTTGCGCCGAGTGTCACGTTCAGCGCGCGCGCCATCATCCGGTCGAAGCGCTGCGTCGTGAGCCCGCCGCTGAATGCGGCCAGCGCGGCGGCGCGCCGATCGGCGTCGCGGTCGTTCGAAACGACGTGCAGGATTTCCGGCAGCGTCAGCGGACGATGATCGAAATCGAAACGCAGTTCCGCCTCCATCTCGTCGATGTAGTCGGACCACTCGGACGGCCCGAACGGCGAACGCAGCGTCAGCGCGCGTTCCACCGGTTCGATCAGGAGAAAGCGGCGGTTCGCGCGGATGTGATCGAGCAGCGGACGGTGTCGCGCCGCAACCGGATCGCGCGCGAGGATGGCGGCGTATGTCGCGTCGTCGATCGCCACCAGCTCGTGTTCGAAGAACGTCTGATAGTCGGCGCTGGCGCGGCTCCACGCTTCCTGCACCGCGCCGAGACGCTGCTGGATGCGTTCGTTGGTCGCATCGGTGCTGCGACGCAGATACAGGTAGACGAACAGCTGGTCGGCGAGGGAAGTGATCTCTGCCTGCGCGTCGAGCGCCGCGCCGAGCGTATCGGTGAGTTTGCCCGCGTGCGCATCGAAGAAACGTTTTGCCAGCGCGAGAAGACGCGCCAGATCCGCGTCGAGCGCGGGGTCGTCGATGTCTGTGTAGAGGTCGCTCAGATCCCAGCGGACCGATTCGGCGCCGGTGGCTTGCTGCATGGTCACGTGTCGCGTGTCCCGTTCGATGACTGAACGTCGACTCTAGCTTGCTCCGCACGCCGCGCCAATTGTCGCCGAGCGTTGACGACAGAGTGCGTCGCCGCCAACCTGCGCCGACGATCCATCGAGGAGAGGCGATGAGCGCGAGTGACGAAACCGTTGCAGAACACTATCTGTCGGCGCTGCGCGCGCGCGGCATCGAACGGTTGTTCTTCAACGCCGGCACCGACTTCGCGCCGCTCGTCGAAGCGTACGCGCGCGGTGACCAGTCGAACGCGCCGCCGTTTCCGGAACCGATCCTCGCAACGCACGAGAATCTCGCGATCGGCATGGCGCACGGCGCGCACCTCGTCACCGGCCGACCGCAGGCCGTGATGGTGCACGTCAGCGTCGGTACCGCGAACGCCGTCTGCGGTCTGATGAACGCCGCGCGCGACCGCATTCCGATTCTGCTGACGGCGGGGCGCTCGCCGATCCTCGAGGCGGATGCGCTCGGCGCGCGCGATCTGCGCATCCATTGGGGACAGGAGATGTTCGACCAGGCGGGCATGGTGCGCGAGCTGGTGAAGTGGGACTACGAACTGCGCGACGCGCGGCAGCTCGACGACGTGGTCGACCGGGCGGTAGGAATCGCAATGACGGAACCGAAAGGCCCGATCTATCTGACGCTGCCGCGAGAAGTGCTGGCGTCGCCGGCAGTGTCGGCCGCGGCGCAACCTTCATCCGTACCGTCGCAACCGGCGCCTGATGGCACTGCGGTTGGAAAGGTCGCCGATCGATTCGCCTCCGCTACGCTGCCGGTGATCGTGGCTACGGCGAGTGGTGCGGATCGCGACACTGTGGCGTCGTTGGTTGCGCTGTGTGAACGATACGGGATCGGTTACGTCGAGGAGCAGGCACGTTACCTGAACTTCCCGGCGGGACACGCGCTGCACCTCGGGTATCAGCTGGCGCCGGTGTTCGCCGAGGCGGACGCATTGTGCTTCCTGGAGTGCGACGTACCGTGGTTACCCGGCGCAAGCGCGCCTCGCGACGATGCATTCGTCGCCCACGCCGGCGTCGATCCGTCGTTCTCGCGCTATCCGATCCGCGGCCACCGGGCCGACCTCTCAATTACCTCTTCGGCCGGCGCATTCATCGCGGCGCTGGACGAAGCGTTGGCAAAGCGCATCGCCGGCATCGATCCGGTTCGCGGCCGACGCCTTTCCGGCCTGGCGAACCGACTGAGGGGCGGTAGTTCGGCGGCGCTGGATGCAGACGCCCCGGTCACGCGCGATTTCGTCGCGAAGGCGTTGGCGGACGAGCTGGGGGAGCAAGCGATCTTCTTCAACGAGTATTGGGCGCCGCCGGCCCAACTCGGGCGCACGCTGCCACAGACCTACTTCTATCTGTCGTCGGCGGGAGGGCTCGGTTGGGCGTTACCGGCCGCGCTCGGCGCGCAACTCGCCGCACCGGAACGAACCGTGGTCGCGATGATCGGAGACGGCGCATACCTGTTCGCGAATCCCGCCGCGTGTCACCACGTTGCCGCGCGCTACGCACTGCCGCTGCTGACGGTGATCTACAACAACGCCCGATGGGGTGCGGTCGACGGCGCGACGCAGTCCGTGTATCCGAGCGGCCGCTGGCGCGAGCACCGCGGACCGTCGCTGTCGGATCTCGCCCCGATGCCGGCGCTCGAGAAGTACGTCGAGGCGTCCGGCGGTTTCGGCGAGCGCGTCGCAACGCGGGCCGAACTCGCGCCTGCGCTGCAGCGCGCGCTGCATGCAATGAGAACGGAACGGCGTCAGGCGCTGCTGAACGTCATCGGCGCCTGACGCCTACGGGTTTCAGGTTCCCGGCGTCGGCCTCGGGCCGGTGAACGACCAGCCATTGATCTTCCAGCCGGCATCGGCTTTGCGCAGCGCGAACGTCATCTGAGCGGCTTCCTTCGTCGCGACGCCTTTCTGTTTGAACGTGTACGTGGAAGGGAACACGACATACGCCCGATCGCCTTCGACTTCGACGCGGGCGACCGGTCCGAGTGTCACTTTGCCGTCGGTGATACCGAGCGCCTTGTCGTGCTTGCCGAGGTCGACGAGCCAGTTCTTGAACGAGTCGTGTCCTTGCCATAGATAAGGGGCGACCTCGTCGATGATCACCACGCCTTTATCGGTGTGCGTCGCCTCAGCAGCTTTCACGTCGCCTTTGTTGAAGCTGTCGATGAACCGGGTGACCTGCGCCGTGACCTCGTCGTTGGGAGACGCGGCGAACACGCTCGTGGACCAGACGACTGCGCAGATGAAAAGCACGATGACTCGCTGCATGAGGGTTCCCCTGTGATTGGCGACGCGGATACTACTCTGAACGCGGAAACGGCGTAGGGTCGTTTTCGCCGGTGGGTATGTTGAATGCGTTCAAGGTCATCGAGACGAACGTGTAGAAACCGATCGTCTGGATGATGTCCATCAATCCCTGTTCGTCCCACGTTGCAATGGCGCGGTCGTAGAGCGGTTTCGGCAACTCCTGCGTTTCGTGCAGAGCGCGACATACTTCGATCGTCAGCTTCTCGTCGGCCGGAGCGTGAAGCGGCATCCGCTTTTCGAAAACCGCCTGAATGGTGTCGTCCGAGACACCTTGCTCCTTTGCCATCCGCGCGTGTGCCACCCACTCGACGTTGCTGCGCCAATGGCGGCCGGTGACGATGATCGCGAGCTCGACGATGCGGCGGCCAACCGAGGTGCGCTCCCAGATGTAGTTGCCGAGGCTCATCGCCCGTTGCGCCACTTCGGGGCTGCGTATCCACGGATCGAACGGACCACCGAACTGGCCGTCGGCGCGCGGTGGTCGTGCGCGTTTGATTCGCTCGTACTGTTCCTGCTGCGCGGGCGTGAGTTCGGCGAACGGTTTTGCTTTCAGTCGGCTGACCATGAATGAGTCTCCCGGTTGACGTGGCTATCTGTCCCAGATCGCGGCTTCGGACAAACCGATCTGCGCGAGTTCCGCTGCCCGCAGATGCGCTTCGTTGGCGCAGAAGAACTCGTCGAGCTGAGGCGGTGCTACCGGCGTGCCCGACAGCATCGCGTGCGCCTGCCCGCGGTGGTGGATCTGATGCTGGAACAGATGCGCGAGCAGACGCGTGAGCGACTCGTTCTCGACACCCGCTCGGCGCATGACGCCGATCGGCCGCGCGAGGTCGGCATCCGTCAGCGACGCGCACGCCTGCACGAGACGCTTGTCCACCGCGTGCTGCGCGGCGCCAAGTTCGACGCAAGTGTCGAACGGATCCACCACAGCAAAGAAACGCCCAATGTCGCGTGTGGCCGGCTCGCCGCGCAGCCCATGCTCGATCGCATCGACGTAGTACCAGTCGACTGTCAGGTTGTGATTGAGGGTCGACTTGATCGACGGGAAGAAACTGGTGCGCGTCGCAATGAAGTCGGCTTGCGACAGTTGCCCGCAAGCGTTGAGCAGGCGGTGGTTCGACCACGCGTTGTTGCACGCCTGCGTGTAGAAATGGTGTGCCAGGGCAGAGGCGGTCATTACGGATCCTCCAACGACCATCTGCGTCATGGAATCCGATCATCCGGATGATGTCCATCACGCTTTGGCACGTCGCGGTTTCAGTCGGGTGGTGCAGGTGTGCGAAAGTGAGCGCAATTGAGGAAGGAATTCGATGAAGGCCCTATTCGGTGCGCTGAGTCTTCTGCTGATTGCGCTGCCGGTCGTTGCGAGCGACGCGAGCGCGCCGACGCCGATCTATCTGCAGGCCTGGGTCGGTGCGCTCGACACGGATTCGGATTCGTGGAAGGTGTCCGACCCGCAGAGTGGAGAGCAGGCGCTCGGCGATCTCGGCACGCTGCCGTACGGCGGCGGCGCGGGCCAACAACTGTGGGGCAGCGGCGCGTGGCAGGTCGGCTACGAGGGCGGCGGTCTCGTCACCTGGAAGAACGGCCGCACCGAGTTCCGCGGCAACAGCAATGCGGTGCTGGTGAGAATCGACAACACGTTCGGCGCAGTCGGCGTATTCATGGGCGGCGTTCTCAGCGTGCGGCCGTTCCATCCGATGCGCCTGTACGTCGCGGCGGGTCCATCGATCACGGGGGCCTGGCTGTTCGGCGACGACAACAACGAACAGGTCAGTTCGCCCGGCACCACCGTCACGCTGAATCTCGACGACACCAAGAGCGACGTTTCGGTGGTGCCGTATGCACGCGCCGGCATCGAGTTCGAACTCGACAACGGTTTCACGTTCGGCGTCAGCGCGCGTTACGCGGACGACGAATTCGACTTCGGTGACGCCGGCAAGCTCGAGTTCGACCAGGTGACGTGGATGTTGACGCTCGGCGGCCGCGTCTGATCGCAGTCGCTGTGTGTCGTCAGCGCCGCTTCAACTCCACCAGCACCGCCCGGTATTCCTCGCCGCGGTTGTGCGCGGTTTCGACGTGACCTTTACGCACGTAGTCGGCCGTGCCCGGTTTCGGCATGAACGACGCGTGTTCGCCGAATTTGCCGCCGGTGCCGTCGTGGAACGTGATGTCGAACGGCCCCTCACCGGCGACGTTCAGCAGGAAGTAGTCCAGCGTGTGCGCGTGCTTCTCGATGGTGCCGCCGGCCGGTACCACCTGTTGCCACACTCTGACGTAGTCGTCCTCGAATACGAGCTTGGTCGCGATCGGCGCGAGCTGTTCGGTCATGGCACTTACCTCGAGCGCATGCGGGGTCAGGCAAACAATACAGGAAGATGACAGTGCCGTTCGACGAGGCCGCTGCGAAAGCTGGACGAACCGGGCGGGCCAAGGTAGGTTCGCGTTCCCCCGCTCGAAGGAATCTCGTCGTCATGGCTGATCCGCACGCGTCGTCTGCGTCGCTCGATCCCGTCGCGTTCGCCGGTTCGCTCGTCACCACCGCGTTGCGCTTCGGCGCCGGTGTGTCGGCGCAGCCGCGCGATGTGCGTCCGAAGCTGCTGTTCGAACTCTACGAGTTCGAAGGCTGTCCGTTCTGCCGCATCGTGCGCGAGGCGCTGACGGAGCTCGACCTCGATGCGATGGTGCTGCCGTGTCCGAAAGGCGGTACTCGGTTCAGACCGAAGCTGATGCAGACCGGCGGCAAAGCGCAGTTCCCGTATCTGGTCGATCCGAACACCGGGGCGGCGATGTACGAGTCGGCCGACATCGTCGCGTACCTGTTCGAGACGTATGGGGACGGCAGAGTGCCGTTGCGCTGGCAGGCGGCCGCGTTGCAGCAGCTGTTCTCGGCCCTCGCCGGCATGTGGCGGTTCGGCGCCGGCCGCGACGTGCGTCCGTCGAAAGCGCCGGCGCAGCCGCTCGAACTCTACAGCTTCGAGGCGAGCCCCTTCGCACGATTGGTGAGGGAGCACCTGTGCGAACTGGAACTGCCGTATGTGTTGCGCTCGGTGGGCCGCAGCACCGCGACCGACTGGTTGCCGCCGGGCGTTCGCGATGCGTTCGGCATCCAGACAACGCCGCAGACGCTCAATCGGCAGATGCTGCTGAAACGCGCGGGCCGTATCTCGGTGCCATACCTCGTCGACCCGAACTGCGGCGTCGAAATGAGCGAGTCGGCCGCGATCATCGAACATCTGCAGTCGCAATACGGCGCTTGAGTAAACGACGGTGCCAGGCATCGTCGTGTTGCTCGTACCTGAAGCGGGTTTCCATCGATGACGGTCCGGATCGTTCGCCTCGGTAGC
>DATJGR010000156.1:0-14395 GCA_035494855.1 Pseudomonadales bacterium
GGCCGCGCGACATCCAGGCGAAAGCGGGCCCTGCGTTGGACAACAAACTGCTATTGAGAGCACGCGAATGACCGAACCAGCTGATCGAACTGAGGTGGCGCTGATCGTTGGCGGCGGACCGGGCATCAGCGCGAGTTGCGCCCGACTGTTCGCCGACGAAGGCATGCGCGTGGCCGTTGCGGCGCGAAGTCCCGACAAGACCGTACTGCAGAAGCTCGAGCAGTCACACGGCATCCGTCGCTATGCCTGCGATGCCAGCGATACCGCGGCGGTCGAGACGCTGTTCCGTAACGTGACCGCAGATCTCGGCGCGCCGCGCCTCGTGGTGCACAACATCGACGGCCGCGTGCCCGGCATTTTCCGCAAAGGCATCACCGAAGCGGATCCAGCGATGGTGCTCGACACGCTGCGCAACTCGTCATTCAGCGCGTTTCTCGTCGCGCAACACGCCGCAAAGCTGATGCTGACGAATACACCCGGCCGCAACGGCGCAAAAGGCACCATCATCTTCACGAACGCGAGTGCGGCGATAAAGGGCTATGCGAAAAGCGGAGCGTTCGCGATGGCGTCGCACGCGAAGCTGGGGCTCGCGGAGAGCATGGCACGCGAGCTGATGCCGGAAGGCATCCACGTCGTCCACGTGCCGATCGACGCAGCGATCGGCTGGACGCAGGACGACGGCACGCGTGCGCACCGGCTGGCCGGTACCACAGTGGACGACAACATGGCCGACCCCGACCACATCGCGCAGACGTATCTGCAGCTGCACCGTCAGCACCGGTCCACCTGGGCATTCGAAGTGGTATTGCGGCCGTGGGTGGAGAAGTGGTGATCGCGGCGTAGTCACGCCGTTGGCGGCATATCCTGCCTGACCATCGTTGCCCGGTTGGTGTTGGCGGCAGGACCGAGACCGAGCCAATCCACCATCTGCGGCGACAATGACGCGCGCGTCGTATCCGATAGCACGACGTTCCAGTTCACCTGTGGCCGTATGAAGTCGGCGCTGTAGTAGCCGAACAACAGCGCCCGTTCGTCGCGCTGCGTCGTGTTCGCGCCCGACGTGTGCCACATGCGTCCGTCCATCGCGATGATCGATCCCGCCGGCGCCTCGAACGGTTTCGTGTGCGCCGCCGCATCGGGCGGCAGTTCCGCCTGACGCGTCGCGCGGTGGCTTCCGGGCACGTAGCGCGTCGCACCGTTCGCCTCGCGCACGTCGTCGAGGCACCAGATGATGTTGATCGCCCACGCTTCGAGCCACGGCTCCGGTATCACGATGGCCTGATCGGAGTGCAGCTTCATCGACCGGCTGCCGGGCAGCGCGATGTTCGCCGTGAAGTTGGAGATCAGGAACCCGTCGCCGAGCAGTTCGCGCACCAGCACGATCGCTTCCGGATGCTGAATGAGCTCGACGAAGACCGGATCGAGGTCGAGCAGATTGAACACGCGCACGTTGCGGTCGTTCGGGTCGAGCACCGGCATGAACGTGTCGACACCGCGCCGACGGCTCTCCTGCGCCGCGGTCACCAGTCTCGCGCGCACGTCGCGCACGGCGCCGACGTCGAGCACGCCTTCGACGACACAGAATCCGTCTTCGCGCAGTTGCTGCGTGGCCACGTCAACGGCCCGAGTGCTGCATGCCCTGGCGGTGCCGCTCGTCGGTGATCTCCGGCAAGTGGCGCCACGCCAGCACGTCGGCTTCGAGCGACCGCACGTCGTCGTAGCGCGCGAGCGAACGCAGCGTAGTCAGCGTCGGGAAGATCATCGTCCACTCACCGCTCTCCTTGCGGGCAAGCGCGTCGGCCGGGCGTATCCACAAGCCGTCCTCGAGTTCGCCCTCGTGGTGGGCCGGTTCCTGGTTCTCGGGCATATGCGCAAGAAAGAAGCGGGTGTCGTAACGGCGCGGCGGACCCAGCGGCGTGATCCAGTGGCTGAAGTAATGCACGCGGTCGGTGGCCAGCCGCAGGTCTTCCCGGCGGCACAGTTCGACGATCGACAGGTCGCCTTTGTGCACCGCGGTGCGATGGTCGGCGAAACGGTCGCGCGTCACCGGGTCCGAGAGATCGACCAACCGGTCGCCGCGATAGCCGAGCAGCACACCTGCTTCCTCGAACGCCTCGCGGATGACCGCGCTCCAGAACGCGATGCCGCCGCGCGCGATGCCGAGACGCTCGCTCGCCAACGAGTCGTTCAAGGCGACGCAACACGACTCTGCCGACGAATCGCCGGCGTCTACTTTACCGCCCGGAAAGACGTGCATGCCGCCGAAATCGGCGGCGCCCGGCCGTTCCACCATGAACACTTCGAGGCCGGATTGAGTGTCGCGTACCAGCAGCAGCGTTGCCGCGTCGCGCATCGAGAAGGTTGCAGACATGGGTAACGGCAATGAGCGATGACGGGCCATTGGATCGCGTTCAGGCCGGCGCGGCAATCTCCACCCACTCGGGATAGCATCGACGCTGAACGGGTCGCCGGAGAACGCGAATGCGAAGAGTCCTTGTCGTTCTGATCGCGCTCGCGATCGGCGTCGGCTCGCCGGCGCTCGCGCAGGATGCCCCTGCATCCATCGCTGCGGTCGCGCAACAGATGCGCTGGAACGATCCGGCCGAACCGATGACGGTGGTCGGGCCCATCCATTTCGTCGGCACGCAGGGGCTCACGTCCTGGCTCATCACGACGAGCGCAGGCGATATGCTGCTCAACACCGGCATGCCGCCATCGGGCGAACTGATTGTCGCGTCGATCCGCAAGCTCGGCTTCAAACCGGAAGACGTGAAACTGCTGCTGACGTGTCACGCACACGTCGATCACGTAGGTGGCCTTGCCTACCTGCAGCGAGTCACCCGTGCGCAGATCGTCGCGCTCGACGCTGAAGTGGAACTGATTCAGTCCGGCGGCAAGACCGATTTCAACTACGGATCGGTGCCCGAGTTTCAGTTCGAACCGGTGAAAGTCGACCGCGTGATTCACGACGGCGAGAAGGTGACGTTGGGCGACGTCACGCTGCTGGCGTTCAAGACCGCAGGACACACGCGCGGCTCGACGACATGGGTGACCCAGGTGACAGACGGCGATCGCCGCTTCACGGTAGTGTTCCCCGACGGCACCAGCGTGAATCCGGGTTATCGGCTGGTGAAGAACGCGTCGTATGCCGGAATCGCCGACGACTACCGCAAGACCTTCCGGACGCTCGCGGCACTGACGCCAGACATCTGGCTCACGCCGCACACCGAGCCGTTCGCCTTCCACGCGAAACGTGCGCGCGCTGCAACGGAAGGCGTCTCAGCGTGGGTCGATCCCGAGGGATATCGCAAATGGGTCGCTCTGCAGCGCGAACGGTTCGAAGCGGCGGTCGCGAGGGAATCCGCGCCAGCGATGAGTTCCAACGCATCCGACGCCGTCGCGGTTCGATGACGCGCTCGTTCGCCGCTGCGCTGCTTGCGTTTGCGGCCGTTGCGTGGGCCGACGCACCGCCCGACCCCACCACCAATCCCTATCTCGCGACGGTGGTGGGCGTGTCGCTCGAACTGAAAGCGCACGTGCCCGACGCCATTCCGCTCGAAGTGCGCAGACTGCCCCGCTACGAAGGGCGCGTGATTCCCGAAGTGCTGCGTTACGGCGCCCGCCTCGACTATTCGTATGCAAAACAGAAGGGCCCCGCGCCGCTGATCTTTGTCATCGCCGGTACCGGCGCCGCGCACGACAGCGAACTCACCCAGTTTCTGATGCGCGCATTCTACGCCGCCGGATTTCACGTCGTCGGCATCACGTCCCCCACGTATCCGACCTTCATCATCGCGGCGTCGTCGACCATGGTGCCCGGCGAGCAACGCCACGACGCGCAGGACATCTACGCGGTGATGCAGAAAATCTGGGCCGAGATCGGGGCGAACATGCAGGTGACGTCGTTCTATTTGACCGGCTACAGCATCGGCGCGACGAATGCCGCGTTCGTGTCGTTGCTCGACGAGGTGCAGAGAGCGTTCAACTTCGAGAAGGTCCTGCTGCTCGATCCATCGGTACAGATCTACAACTCGATCTCGAAACTCGATCGATTCATCGAGAACATTCCGGGCGGGGTCGACAACTTCGACGTAGTGTTCCGCAGAATCGTCTCGCGCGTGGGCGCGAAATACCGCAACTCCACCACCGTGACGTTCACGCCGGAGCTCGTGTATGCCGCGGTGCGCGACGATCCGCCCACCAACGAAGAACTGATCGCGTTGATCGGCGTTTCGTTCCGCCTGGCGTCGTCGGCGCTGATCTTCACGTCGGACGTCATGACGAACGGCGGCTTCATCAAACCGGCCAACGAGATACTCACGCAGAATACGAAGCTCGACGATTATCTCGATGTCTCGCTGCGCGTCGGTTTCACCGACTATTTCCACGAGTACATGTGGCCGTATTTCGCGAGAACGCATACGACGACCGCGCTGACTCGCGAAGAGTTCGCGCAGCTGCAGAGTCTGACGTCGATCGGCAGCTATCTCGCGGCAGCGCAGAAGATCGGCGTGGTCTCCAATCGGGACGACGTGATCCTCGAGCGCGGCGAGATCAAGTTCCTGACCGACACGTTCGGCGCGCGAGCGAAGATCTATCCCACCGGTGGACATCTCGGCAATCTCGAGCAGCGCGAGGTGATCGACTACATGGTGCAGTACTTCCAACGCTGAACCCTTCGGGCCTCGGGTGAGGCTTGTGTTAGACGCCGAACGGAGCCGCACCGTGCGCGGGTGGCACCATGACGGGGCATCGACGCCCAGACGCGCGGAGGCCGCCATGGCAGACAGCAAACTCCCTGGATCGCCGCCGCCGAGCGGCGACGACGCGTACACGCAATGGTACGAGGTCAAAGCCGGCGACACGTTGTGGAAGATCGCGAAAGAACACTACGGCGACGGCAACCTCTATCGCGATATCTTCAACGCCAACACGGACGTTCTGAGCGATCCCGACAAGATCAAAGTGGGTCAGCGCCTGCGTATTCCTTAGTCCCTAGCCACGACAGCAACGACTCCGGTTCCAACCGAAGAAGGAGACACCCGTGTCACACATCCATCCCACACCTCACGCGAAAACGAACTTCGGCGCCGCGCTGTATCTACTGGTGGCGCTCGGCATCGCACTGACGGGCTGCTCCAACCAGATGGAGCCCGCAAAGAAAGCGATTACCGAAATCGAAATGGCGGTGGCCTCCGCCGGCCCCGACGCGCAGCGCTACGTTCCCGAGAAGCTCAAAGCCGTCAACGATCAACTCTCGAACCTGCGCGCACGATTCGAACAGAAGGACTACGCCGGCGTGATCAGCGGCGCACCGAGCGTGCTCGCGAGCGCGCAGGCACTGGTCGCTGCTAAAGACGCCGCCATGAAAGAAGCGAGCGCGAAGGAGGCCGCGGAAGCAGCCGCCCGTCAGGCAGCGGACACGCAGAAGCTGACGACCGACTGGCAGACGCTCTCTGAAGACCTGCCGAAGCAGATCGCGGCCCTCGACAGTCGCCTCAACGTTCTGGCGAAGTCGAAGAACCTGCCGGCGAACATCACGAAGGACGCACTGGCGTCGGCAAAAACGGACCTCGCCGACGCGAAATCCTCGTGGACGGCCGCGACCACTGCGCAATCCGGCGGCGACACCCGCAATGCGGTGGCGGCGGCGCAGCAAGCCAAGCAAAAGGCCGATGCGGCCATGGCGAGCCTTGCCATGACCAGCGGCTGATCAGGCACCTCGCGCTAGCGACCTCCCTACGCCGCGACCGGCGCGCTTCATCGCACCGGTCGCGATCGTTAGTGGCCGTTCGTCACAGCCGCGTAACGCTCGCGGTCGGCATAGGTCGCCGGTTCGTGCGCGACGTCTTCGGGACGAAACGCGCGCGTGTACGCGGCGAGTTCCATCGCGATGCCGCTCGGATCAGCGAAGTACATCGAGCGGATCCACGTCTTGTCCGTGACGCCCACCGTGTACCCCTCCGGGTTGTCGGCGTGATTGATCACGTGCACGCGCACGCCTTTCTGCTTCAGCTTCGCGACGTACGCATCGAACTTCTCGAGCGGTATCGAGATTGCGAGATGATTCATCGACGCGTGCGCAGTGGTGAACTTCGAACCCGGCCGCTGATCCTGCGACGCAATGCCCGGTGCCGCCTCCGGCGCATTCGGGAACCAGAAGAACGCGATCGTGGCGCCATTGCCGGCGTCGAAGAAGAAGTGCTGGCCGCGATCGCCGAGCTGGATGGTCTTCACCAGCGGCATCTCGAGCACGTTCGTGTAGAAATCGACCGTCTCCTTCATGTCTTTACACACCAGCGCCACATGATTGACGCCCAGGTATTCGAATTTATCCGTCGCCATTTCCCTGCCTCCTCGCATCTGTGATCATCGAGTCTACGCCGCGCCGGCGCGCGGCCCAAGAAACCTGTCCATCTGCCCTGTATCGAAGTATTCGTACGCCCGCGAGATCATACCGTCGCGCACGAACGCCACGAAGCACACGTCCATCTGTCCAACGAAGTCGTTCGGGTGCGTGACGAACAGCGTGTGCTGCTGCACAAAGCCGCCCTCGAACGTGTGCACGCGGCGATTCTTGAAGCGCATCTTCTTCAGCCGCGTCATGCCGTCTCTCAACGTCGCGAGGTTGGCGTCGCGCGGCTGGTAGAGACAATCGTGGCTGTGCCAAACCATCGCTTCGGGCGCGTAGCACTGCTCGAGCGTTGGGAAGTCTTTCTGTTCGATCGCGTCGAAAAACCGATCGCACAGCGCCAGCAGGTTCCAGTCCTGTCTCACGATGCGTTCTCCCTGGCTGCGGGCCCGGCACCTCGCCACGCCGGAAATCTGCCGGAATCCATGTATTCGTCGATGCGGGTGATCCTGCCGTTGCTGCACAGCCCGACGATGCAGATCCACAACGCGCCCTTGTGACCGCTGTGCTGCACGCCGTGCAGCGTGTACTGAATCACGAAGCCACCTTCGAACGTGTTGATGATGCGGTCGTCGTAGGTGCGGCGACGTTGTCCTTCGTAACTCGCCGGCAGCGCCGCGAGGTTGTCTTTGCCGGACATCTCGCGGCCGCCGAACACGTTGTGCCACACGACGCAATCCGAGGAATAGATGTCCGCGAGTTCGTCGACGCGCCGGTCCTGGTACGCGTCGAAGAAGCGGTTGCAGAGTTCACGGATCTCGCCGTCGGTCATGCTCATGCTGCAGCTGCTCCCATCGTCGTCACATCGAACCGCAGATACGCTTCGCGCGTTCGTACAACGCAACAACCTCCGCGTTCATGCCGGGTCCTGCGTGCGTGAACGGAACTTGCCGGAATCGAGGTACTCGTCGATGCGCGTGATCTGGCCACCGCGACACTGCGCAACCACGCAGGCAGACAGCGACGTTCGGGCGCCAGAATGAGTTACGACGTTCACCGAATACTGCACGACGAAGCCGCTCGCAAACGTATTCACGATACGGTCGTCGTACGTGCGCCGCCGATGCAGCTTCGCACCGTCTCGCAATACCGCGAGGTTCTCTTCCGCACCGCTCTCCGTGCCGGTGAGATTCACCCACATGCGGAACTCCGGCGCGTAGATCTGCGCCACCGCACCGCAGTCGCCCCGTTCGATTGCATCGAAGAAGCGATGACACAGCGCGCGCAATTCGGTGTCGGTCACGTTCGCGCCCTCGCGGCTAGAATGGTCCGATCTTCCGCCACGCGAGAAAGCGCGTGCCCGCCAAATCGAAAGTCGACCGTCAGAGCACGAACGCGCGCGACACGCTGATCGAAGCCGCGATCGAAGAGTTTTCGCGCAACGGTTACGCGGCCACCACGCTCGCGGCAATCGCGCGGCGCGCCGGCGTGACCACCGGCGCCGTCTACGCGCACTTCGAAGGCAAGCTCGACCTGTTGCTCGAAGCGCTCGGGCTGCGCACTGCGGACAAGTTCACGCATCTCGCGCTCGACGCGGCCAAAGTACCGGCCGGACAACTCACCGACGCGCTCGCACAGGGATTGGTCGACGCGTCGCTCGGCCGGCGCGCGCTTATCCTGCTCGACGTCATCGCGTTCGCGCGCCGCGACGTCGACGCGGCGAAGGCGCTGAAGAAGATGGTCGCGGTGCGCCAGGAGGCGTTCGAACGGATGACGCAGGCCGGCGTCGACTCCGGCTTCATCGATCCGCAGTTGCCGCACGACGAACTGGCGCGGCTGATCAGCAGCCTCGCATTCGGCATGCTGGTGCAGCGCGCGCTCGGCGAACCGACCGCGACGGCCGCGACCGTGTCGCGGCTCGCGGAGCAGCTGCTTCGTCCGACACCCGACCCGGCGCGCGGCACGAACGCCCAACTCGCGCGCGTTCGGGCGCGCGCCGCCGCGGCCGAGCGCGCCGATGCGGCACTCCGCAACGCGATAGCGAGCGGTGCCGCCGCAGGTCTCAGCCTGCGCAAGCTCGGCGAGGCCGCCGGCCTCTCGCACGAGCGCATTCGGGTGATGCTCGCGGAGCACGGACCCTCCTCCTAGCGCCCTCGGCGCTCCCCTCCAATCACTGACAGAAAATCTGACAGTTGCCGCGGTGCCACGAATCGACCCGGACCGACGCGGCGGTCCGGCCATGGTAAGGAAATCGCGTCATTTTCCAAGACGCGTCGCTGTCATCTCCATTGCCGCGCCACCGGTCGATTCCGTCTTGCGGCGCGATGCGTAACGCGAATATCCTCGACCGACATTCACCGGCGGCCGCGCTCGCGCGAGGAGGCTCCATGACCGCACCCGCAACCACCCCGAAGATGAAGTGCCTCGGTTTGAATCACATCGACCTCGGCACCAAGAACATGGAAGCAACGCGCAAGTTCTACGAAGAGGTGCTCGGCTTCCCGCTGGTGCGCGCCGACCTCGTGGAGCTCGGCAAGCGCGGCGTTATGAAGCATTTCTTCTTCGACATCGGTAACGGCCAGTTGCTGGGGTTCATGAGCGGCGAAGACGTCGAGGGCTATCCGAAGGACTTCGACTCCGGCATCAACAAAGGTCTCGGCCTGATGCCCGGCGTGTATCACTTCGCATTCGACTGCGATTCGCTCGAGTCGCTCGAGGCGACGCAGAAGCGTCTGCAGGACCACGGCGTCGAAGTGAAAGGACCGGTCGACCACGAAGGCTGGTCGAAGTCGATCTACTTCGAAGACCCGAACGGCCTGCAGCTCGAATGCTGCCATCTGCTGCGCGCGTTCGACGCAGACGATGCGATTCCGCAGATCCGCTTCCGCCTGGAGCGCGGCCAGAAACTGCCGCCGCGCGAGGAAGAGGGCGTTCGGGCCGCGGGTTGAGCCCGTCCGCCAGAAGCTCCGCGTCGGCGCGCGTCGCAGAACTGCCGCTCGACGGCCTGCTCGAGCGCGTTCGCGCGTCGGTGCCGCTGATCGCCGGGCGCGCGCGTGACGCCGAACGCGAACGCAAACCCGCTGACGACGTAATCGAGGCGCTGGAGGCGACGGGCGTCTTCCGTTCGTTCGTTCCGCGGCGCTTCGGCGGATACGAGATCGGCCTCGACCTGTTCGTGGACATCGGTGTGGCCGTGAGCGAGGCATGCCCATCCACCGGATGGATCACCACCTTCTACATGGAACACAACTGGCTTCTCGGCCTGTTCTCCGACGAGCTGCAGCAGGACGTGTTCGGCAAGGCGCCGTACATCCTCGCGCCCGGTAGCGTGAATCCGCGCAGCGGCAACGCGACGCCGAAAGGCGACGGCTACGAATTGACGGGGCACTGGAAGTTCGCCACCGGCATCGTGCACGCGGACTGGGTGCTGCTATCAGCAATGGTTCCGGCCGATCCGACGCCGGTGCAGCGTTTGTGTCTGGTGCGGCCGTCCGACGTCGAGGTGCTCGACACGTGGCATGTAGACGGCATGATCGCCACCGGCAGCCGCGACATCGTCGCGAACAAACTGTTCGTGCCGGAACGCAACATGTCGTTGCTCACGCCACCCGCCGTCACCGCCGGCGCGAACGCCACGTATCTGATGCGGCTGCCGGTACCGCCGTTCCTGTCGTTGACCGCCGCGATTCCCGCGCTCGGAGCGGCGCGGCGCGCGGTCGATGTGTATCGCGACCTGATCGCCGAGCGGGTGCGGTTCGGCACTCACAAGGTGCAGAGCCAGAGCGCGTCGGCGCAGATCCGCCTCGCGACCGCGATTGCCGACGTGCGCGCCTCGGAAACGGTGCTGCGCGCGGCAGCTCGCGCGATCGAACACCACGCACGTGGCGAAGCGCGCCTCACCGGCGTCGAGCAGATCGAGATGCGGCTGACCATTGCGCACGTGGTGCACGCTTGCCGCCGCATCGTGCGCAACGTGATGGACGGTAGCGGCGCCGGCGTGCACTACCTCGACAACGAACTGCAGCGGCTCAACCGCGATGTGCAGATGATGAGCGCGCACACGGTGTTCGACTGCGATCTGGTGGCCGAACAAGCGGGCCGCGCACGGCTCGAGTCGGACGCGCCGGTGTTTTCGCGAACCTGAGCAAGTCCGGCTGCTTCAGGCTCTCGGTTCGACCAGCTCGATCACGTTGCCTTCCGGATCCTCGAAGAACGCCAGTTTCAGGCCGAGACCCTCCGAGGCGGATGGCTCGGAACGGAGCACGCCGCCGCTTTGCAGCGCCTTCGCGAGCACCGCATCGAGATCGCGGCAATAGAACGTCAGGTACGCGTAACCGGTCCAGTCGGCCGAGAAACCGGACGACGCCCGCTTCTTCGGCGGATTCGACGGACTGACCAGCTTGATCACTTCACCGTTCGGCGTGCGTAACCAGACGTTGACGTAACCCGCGCTGCCGGTCCGTATCGCGCGGGACAGCGCGGCCGGAATATCGGCGCGCTGCACTTCGGTACACGAGAGCACCTCACGGTAGAACTCGAGCATCCGCGCGAGATCGATGACCGGTAGGCCCACTTCCATTGGCGCAATCTGCTTCATTCGGGAATCCTCGCGCGTTGCTACGTCTGAACGATTTCAGGCGATGGTACCGAATCGCCCACGAGGAGACTCCGACACCTACTTCGCCTCTACTCGTAGAACTGCGGCGCTTTCCTCAACGTATCCGCAAGTGCCTTGTCGTGTTCGATCCACAACGTCGCGCCCGTCTCCTTCAACAGTGCTTCGACCCTGTCGATCGACTGCAGCGACATCGCGGCGTCGTAGTTGAACGTCGGCACGCGCCGCAGCGCGCGGCTCTCGCGGAAGTGATACAGATCGCCAGAGAGCATCAACGGTCCGGTCTTCTCGAGGTTGATCAGCACCGCCTGATGTCCCGGCGTGTGTCCCGGCGCGTACACGAACTTCACGCTGCCGTCGCCGAATACGTCGTAATCGCCGTCGATGATCGTCAGCTTCGTCTCCTTGAGCTTGGCGAACACATCGGCCGGTTCGAACTCCGGATTGCCGGCGAGCGCAGAATCCCACTCCGCCTTCTGCATCAGAACGTTGGATCCGGCGAACGCGTTGGCGCCGCCCGCGTGGTCTGCATGCAGATGCGAGAACGCGACGTACGTGATGTCGGCGGGCTCGATGCCCATCGCAGCGAGCTGGTCGACGATCGAACGCTCGTACAGGAACGAGTCGCCGCCGTCCATCGTCACCTTCCCCCGACCGGCCACGTTGAGGGGCAAGCCGGTGTCCCACAGCAGACGTTCGCTGCCGTGCTCGATCAGGTAGCACGGCACGAACAGTTCACGCACGGGCGTTTCCTCCGCCTTCAGCCCGAACATGGCAACATCCGCCAGCTTGATCGCGCCGCAATCGAAGACGTACAGCTTCGGGCCGGCTGCTGCCAGGCTGGAAAGCAACAGCAGAACGACGGTGGTGATGATCCGCATCGGTCGCACTCCCGCGTGGATTCCGTGATGTGCCAAGTTTTACGCGCACGGTGCCTTGGCGCTAGCATTCGAACTTTCGCTTCACGGCGCCCACACCACTGCAGAGAGGGGGAGAGACATGGCCGAGCCGCTCATCGATGCCGACGCGCTCAAGCGCTACTCGTTCAACGTATGGAGCTACAAGCAGGGTGAGATCGTCTCGCTGATGATTCACATCGGCGACCGTCTGGGACTGTATCGCGCACTGGACGGCGCGGGTCCGGTGACCGCCGCCGAGCTCGCCGCGCGAACCGGTCTGAAGGAGCGCTGGCTGTTGGAGTGGCTGCGCGGTCAAACCGCCGCCCGGCTGCTGGACTATCACGACCCCGACCGCTTCGAGCTGACGCCGGTGGGCGCCGCGGTGCTCGCCGACGAAACAGGCAGCCTCGCGTTCGCCGCCGGTGCGTTTGCGACGCCGACCGCGCCGGACATCGTCGACAAACTGTGCGATGCCTTCCGCACCGGCATCGGGCTCAGCTACGAGCAACTCGGCGCAAACGCCGCGCACCGCACCGAGCGCATGCTCGGCCCCTGGGTGCGGCAGGCGCTGGTGCCGCAGATCGTTCCGGCGCTCGACGGCGTACAACAGAAGCTCGAACGCGGCTGCACGGTGGCCGACGTCGGCTGCGGCAGCGGACTCGCGCTCGCCAGCATGGCCGCCGCGTTTCCGAACTCGCAATTCCACGGTTACGACCCGAGCAGCCACGCGATTGCAAACTGCCAGGCAAAGGTGCGCGAGCAGAAGCTGTCCAACATGCAGGTGTTCGTGGCCAGCGGCGAAGCGCTGCCATCGTTGCCGACGTACGACTTCGTGATCACGTTCGACTGCCTGCACGACATGACGCGTCCGGCTGCGGTGATCGAATCGATCCGCCGCGCGCTGAAGGCCGACGGAACGTGGCTGATCAAAGACATCCGCAGCAACGCGGACTTCAAGAAGAACATGCGCAACCCGATGCTCGCGATGTTCTATGGGTTCTCGGTGTCGGCGTGCATGTCGTCGGCGCTCTCCGAACCGGGCGGCGCGGGGCTGGGCACGCTGGGATTCAACCCGGACGTTGCGGAGCGCATGGTGCGTGCGGCCGGCTTCACGCGGTTCACGCTGCACGACTTCGAAGATCCGAGCAATCTGTACTACGAGGTGCGGCCCTGACGTAAGCCCGCAACTCCATGACGACGCCGCATCAAAGTGACACGGCGCTACGACGACGCCGCGAACGCCTCCGGCAATCCGTAGAGTTCCAGCTTCGCCTGGTGCGCCGCGACGTCGAGGCTCAGCACGACGATGTCGAACTTGTCGCCCGACGCGTCGCGCACGTGGTCGCGCAACAACGCCTCGACGCGAAAGCCCAGATCTTCGAACACCGTGATCGCCGCGCGCTGATCCGACGTCATGTGCGCGGTGATTTTCTCGAGCCCCATGGACAGCGCGACGAGAAAGCTCTCCTGAACCAGCGCGCGGCCGAGTCCCTGTTCGCGCGCCGACGGCGCCACCAGTACCCGAAGATCGCCGACATGCGGCGAGAACGAACGCAGATCGCGCACTACCGCGGCACACCCGACGACCTCGCCGTTGCGCCGCGCGAGCACGCTGACGATGTTCTCGGCGCCGATCTCGCGCACCCAAGCCGACAACACCTTCGCGTTCGTAATGTCGCGGCGCATGAACAGCAGGTCGTGCTGCGGCAGCGCGCGGGCGAAACGGAGCACCTCGGGTTCGTCGAGCGCGTGCATCACGCGCAGTTCGAACGACGCGCCGCCTGACGAGATCGTGCGGGGATAACGCGAGTTGGCGGCGCTCATATCGAACGCACCGCGAGCCAGCGTTCGAGCCGCGGCCACATCCGCCCGATCGCATTCGGTCCCGCGATCAGGCTGACGTGACCCCCCTTCAGCAGGATTTCCTCTTTGTCGCTCGAACCGACGAGGTCGAGCAACGGCTTCGTCGCATCGCGCGGCGCGAGATGATCGTGTTCGGCAACGATCGACAGGATCGGCGCCTTGATGTTCGCGAGCATCGCTTCGCGGCCTCCCACCACCAGTTCGCCGGTGAACAGCTTGTTGCCCCAGCTCAGCTCTTTCGTCGTCTGCCGCAGATACTCGCCGGCGAGCGGCAGCGTTTCGTCTCCCCAACGTTCGAACGCGCGATACGAGCGCACGAAATCGTCGTTCCACATCTGTTCGCTTACGCGCAGCTGCCCGGCCAACTTTTGTGCGGGTTTCTGCATCTCGAACATCTGACGGATGAAATCGGCCGGCACCACGCCCAGCGTGTCGGCCACCTGATCGACGTCGAAATAGCGCGGGTCGTTCCACATCGTGGTGAGACCCATCTGCTTCCAGTCGATCGGCGTCGTCAGACAAACGAGATTCCTGAGGGGACCGTCGACGTGCGTCGCCGCGTAGATCAACGACAACACGCCACCCATGCAATAGCCGATCACGGATACGTCGGGTTGGCCGGTAACCTGCCGCACCTTGTCGATACAGGTCGGGATGAAGTCCTGC
>DATJGR010000157.1:0-7596 GCA_035494855.1 Pseudomonadales bacterium
CCGGGCGCGTTTTTCCGCGTCCGGGATCCGCGTTGCCGACAACAGTTCGATGGCGCGGTCCATCGCCTGCGTCGCCGAGAATCCGCGGTGGACGATCAAGGTTTCGGCGATCTGGTCGCCGATCGTCATCGTCGGGTTCAGTGACGTCATCGGGTCCTGGAAGATCATGCCGACTTCGGCGCCGCGGATATCGACGCCGTCTATCTGCTTGCGACGCAGGATATCGACGCCGCGCAACCTGGCTTCTCCCGCCGTGATGCGGCCGGGCGGCATCGGGATCAGACCCATGATGCTCTGCACCGTCACCGATTTGCCGCAGCCCGATTCCCCGACGATGGCAAGCGTTTCGCCAGCTTCGACGCTGAAGCTCGCGCCGCGGACCGCGTGCACGGTGCCGCCGTACGTATCGAATTCGACGTGCAGGTCGGTCACTTCAAGCAGCGGCGTCATTCGCGACTCCACTGGAACGAATTGAGCAGCGTAGCGCTCATTCGCGACTTCTCATGCGCGCGTCGAGCGCATCGCGCAGGCCGTCGCCGAACAGGTTGAACGCGAGCACCGTGATCGAAATGAACAATGCGGGAAAGATCAACTCGTGCGGATGCGTCAGCATCGTTTTGACGCCGTCGTTGCACATGCTGCCCCAGGAAGGGGTCGGCGGCGCCACACCCATGCCGATGAACGACAGGAACGCCTCGGTGAAGATCGCGCTCGGCACCGCGAAGGTGAGCGTCACCAGGATGACGCCGAGCGTATTCGGAATCATGTGCCGCAGAATCAGGTAGCGCGTTTTTGCGCCGAGCAGCCGCGACGCCGCTATGTAGGCCTCTTCGCGAATCTGCAGGATCTGGCCGCGGACGAGACGCGCCGTACCGGGCCAACTGAGCACGACCAGAGCGACTAACAGCGGCACGATGCCGCTCTCGCCGGGACCGATGCCGAACGCGATCTTGAACAGAATCATGAACAACAACAGCGGAAGCGCGATCACGAAGTCGGCGAATCGCATCAGCACGGAGTCCACGCGCCCACCGACGAATCCGGCGATGCTGCCGTAGAGGATGCCGATCAGCACGAAGAAGAACGGCGCGACGATGCCGATGAACAGCGACACGCGCGCGCCGTACATCAACCTTGCGAGCAGATCGCGGCCGAGGTAGTCCGTGCCGAATGGATGCAGTGCGAGGCGCACCGCATCGCCATCTGCCAGTTTTCTGGTTTGCGGTACCAGCCCCCGGGCAACTGCCAGTTCCGCGGTGATCACGCGCGTTACGTCCACCGCCAGCGGCGGACCGGGCGCCAGTTCCATACCGTCGGCGTCGAGCGGAACCACCGAGTAGTAGTAGCGCATCGGATCGAGATCGAGACGGTCTTCGAAACGCGTCTGATCGGAACCGACCACCTCACCCAACGGAAGGCCCAGGTCGTGCTCCGGCCCGGGCAACATGATGTTGCGATAGATCAGATATCCGCTCGCTTGCGGATCGGCTGTCCAGACGAGGCGCACAGCTTGCGTGTTCGCAGGCGCCGCGATGGCAAGCGACAGGGGCTTCGCGCTGTCGTCTGACGTGCGCGCGTCTGCCTGGGTGTCCCACGGACTGTACGGCGGAACGACGGTGGCGGTTCGACCGGCCCATGGTGTCTGGCTCACCTGATCGACATCCTGGCTGGCCGGGTCTACGCGCCACAGCAGCGGACCGAGCGTGGTGAACGCGAGCAGCGCGACGATGATGTACGCCGACGCAAGCGCACGCCGATTGCGCTTCAGCCGCAGCCACGCGTCCTGCCAGTAAGACAACGACGGTCGCGTCAGCTGCTGTACGCGGCGTTCGACGGTGACCGGTTCGAACGCATTGGACGGAAGGCTGACTTCGGCCATGCTCACTCGACCCTTACGCGCGGGTCGACGAAGCCGTACAGCAGGTCGACGATGATGACCATCAGCACGAGGAAAGCGCCGTAAAACACCGTCGTTCCCATGATTACGGTGTAGTCGAGTTGTTGTACGGCCTGCACGAAGTAACGCCCGAGACCGGGAATCGCGAACACGAGTTCGACTACGAAACCGCCGGTTGTAATGCCCGCAATCGCCGGGCCGAGTACTGTGATCACCGGCAGAATCGCGTTGCGCAGTTCGTGTTTCAGGAAAATCCGCGTGATCGGCAGACCCTTCGCCCTAGCGGTGCGGACGTAGTCCGCGTTGACGATCTCGAGCATCGACGAGCGCATCAGTCGCGTCAGGAACGCCATGGTGCCGAGACCGAGCACGAGCGACGGAACGATCATGTGCGACACAGTGCCCCAACCGGCCACCGGCAGCAGCGTACGCCCGGCGAGCGCATTCAGATGCACCAACGCGAGTTGCCCGAGCGCGGCAAACACGAAGCTCGGCACCGAGATGCCGAGGATCACCAGAAACATGATCACGACGTCAGGCAGACGATTGCGGTACAACGCGGTGAGCGCGCCCCACAGGATGCCGCCGATCGCCGCGAACACGATCGCGAGGATGCCGAGCGTTGCAGACACCGGAAAATGCTTCACGATGATGTCGTTGACGCTGCGGTTCTGCTGCGTGAACGAGATGCCGAAGTCGCCCTTCAGCATATTGCCCATGTAGATCAGGTATTGCTGTGTAACGGGCTTGTCGAGGCCGTACTTGATCTCCAGGTTCTTGCGGATCTGCGCGGTGGCGGCCTTGTTCTGAATGAGCGGATCGCCGGGGACCGAATGCATCGCGATGAACGTGGCCGTCGCGATGAACCACACGGTGATGATGCCCTGGAGTAATCGCCTGATCGTGTAGCGGAACATTCGACTTATCGAATGCGACTGAGAGGCAGCGTCATCGGCTCCCTCCGATGTACGCGCTGGTGTAATCGGGATCGGCACCGACGACCCGCCGCACGATGCCGTTGAGGCGCGGGTTGCGCACGTAAACCAGTCCGCGCTCGTAGCTGGGAATGATCACGACGTCCTCTTGCACGATCTTCTGTATCGCGCCGAATGCATCCATTCGTGCCTTCGGATCGAGCGAACTCTGTGCAATGCGCACGTACCGATCGAGTTCCGGATTCGAGTACGCGCCGCGATTGTTCTTGTTCCACGACGAGAACAGATCGCCGAACGTCAGCGGATCGTCGTAGTCCGGACCCCAGCCGGCCGCAACCATGTCGAATTGGCCGGCGGTCATCTTCGCGAGGCGCTGTTTGAAGATCTGCTTGTCGATCTTCACGTCGATATCGAGCGTGCGCTTGAAGACGTTCTGGAAATACTCTGCCTGAGAATTCGACAGTGGGTCGTCGCCGGTGAGCAGAATCAGCGGCGGCATCGTCTCGACGCCGAGTTCCTGCTTGGCCAGTTCGAGATAGCGACGCGCTTCAGCCACGTCGACGTGCACCGTTGCGGGTGGATATTCCTGACGGAACAGTCCGTTTACGCCGGGCAACCACGCGGGAAACAGCGAGACACCGGGCAGGTTGCCGGGCACCTTCATCACCTTGTAGACGAGTTCACCCGGATCGGACACGAGCGCCAACGCGCGCCGCAGGTTCACGTTCGCGGTCAAGCGCCCTGGGCGATGGTTGAACTCGGTATAGAAAACGGAGCCGTCGTTGAATCGATTGATCTTCCAGCGGTGCTCCAATGCATCGTTCAGCGTTTCGGCGCTCAGCGGCGCCGTCGCGATCTTGCCGTCCTTATAGAGGTTGAGCACCGCGTTTGCGTCGTTGGTGACGTACGGCATGTCGATGACGTCGAGCTTGATGCGATCCGGATCCCAGTAATACGGGTTCTTTTCGAATCGCAGATGCGCGCCGTGTACCCATTTCGAGATGCGGAATGGCCCGTTGTACAGGATCGCGTCCGCGTCTGCGCCGTAGCGGCCGTTGCACGATTCGTAGAAGTCTTCGCGCACCGGGCCATAGGTGGCGTAGACGACGAGCTTCTCGAAGTACGGAGTAGGGCGCTCGAAATCCACGGCCAGCGTGCGATCGTCCACCGCGCGCGCCCCGAGCGACTCCACTGGCAATTCGCCGCGATTGATCGCTTCGCCATTCTTGATGGGATAAAGAAAGAACGCGTACTCGGAGGCGTTCGCAGGCTCGACGATCTTGCGCCACGCAAACACGAAATCGTGCGCTGTGACGGGTTTGCCGTCGCTCCAGCGCGCATCGGGGCGCAGCCAGAACGTGGCGCCCTTCTCATCGATCTCCCAACGTTCGGCGACACCGGGTAGCAGCTTGGTGCCGGGGCCACGGCGCAGCAGACTCTCCATGACGTGGCCGAGCACGAAGCCGCTGACCTGGTCGGTGGCGCGCGTGCTGTCGAGTTGCGGCGGCTCGCTCGCCATGGCCAGCGTAATGGTGCCGGTGAGCGGGTCAACGGCTTCGGACAGCGAACCGCCGCCGCTGGTGAGCTTCGACAACCAGCCGAGCAGTATTGCGAGCGCGATGAATGCGAGGATTCCGAAGAGTGCGAGAAGAGCGAGCTGGCGGCCGGCCGAGCGTGTGAAAGAGTCGCCGCTGTCGGTGATGACGTCGCTCATGTCACGTTGAATCGACCTACTGAACGGTTCGCAGCAGGTTACCGACTATCCGCTCCAAATGCATGAGGCTGTTGCATTCCTCGACCTGGTGGCAGTACGCCGAATAGCGCCGCATTTCGGCGTCGCCGACGGTCCAGCTATTGCGCGACTCCGGATTCAGCCAGATCAGACGTTTGCATCGGTCGTACATCTCTTTGAGGATGTCGGTGCGTGGGTCGCCGTAGTTGTTGCGCGCATCGCCCAGGATGATGATCGTCGTGCGGTTGTCCACGTCGTCGAGACAGTTCTTCTTGAAGTCGACGAACGCCTGGCCGTAGTCGGTGGAGCCGCCGCTGTAGTCGCGCAGCGCCTTCGCGATGGCGTCTTCGATCTTGTTGCGCTCGAACAGTTCCGTCACCTCGGCGAGGTCCGAGGAGAACGCGAACGAGCGCACCTTCGGCATCACCTCTTCGAGGCTGTAGAGAAACATCAGCATGAACCGCGCGTAGTTCGCGACGGATCCGCTCACGTCGCAGATCGCGAACACTTTCGGACGGTCGATCTTCACCGACTTCCAGTGCAGGTCGAAGATCGCGCCGTCGTAAGCCATGTTGTGGCGTAACGTTCGCGGCACGTTCAGCGAACCGCGCTTGAACACTTTCTTCCGGCGCGAGTGCAGGGCGGCCAGTTTCTTCGCCATCCGGAACACGACTTCCTGAATCAGCCGGAAGTTGCGTTGCTCCACGTTCGACAGCTTGACCTTGCGCAGCAGGTCTTCACGCAATCGCCGGCCGGTCGCATCGGCGTGCAGCAGGAACTGTTGCTCGACGTAGTCGCGAACCTGTTCGCGCAGCCACTCGCGGCGCTTCTTCAGTTCCTGCCCGAGCCGTCGCGCCGGCGTGCTGCGGCTTTGCCGAAGCGACGTGATTTCGCGCGACAGGTCGTTCAGGCCCATCTGCTCCATGATGCGGCGCGTATACAGGCCCTTCTGGGTGAATACCTGGATCTCTTTGAGATTCACCGCTTCGGCTGCGCTCGCCATCGCCATCGCGAGTTCGGTTCGGGCACCTTCGATCAGCAGTTTGCCCAATGCCGACGTCGGATCGGACATCTCGCCTTCGCCGAGGTCCTCGTCTTCGTCCTCGTTTACCGCGGAGCCCTTCTTCTTCGACTTCGATTTGCGTCCGCCGGTGCCGCCGGCGCCTTCGCCACGACCTTCCGCACCCTGGCCGCCTTCGGCGTCTTCGCTTTCGTCGTCTTGCCCCTCTGCGGAACCGTCAGCGTCGGACGCCTGTTCCCCGGCGCGGGGCGGATCGGTTTCGAATTTCTTGAACGAGAAGAACGAATCGAAGCACTCGCTGAACGATTCCTTTTCGTCCGCGGTCTTCGGCAGCACCATAGACAGCGCGTCCTTCAGAAACGCCCGATCGCGATATCCGACCAGCTCCATCGCATTGAAGGCATCGAGCGTCTCGGCGGTGGAGACGCGCACTTCGGCGTTGCGTAACGCTCGGATGAAGTTGGAGAGGGTGCGTTCCATCTACGCGCGCCGATATCAGGTCTTGGTGGCTTTGCTCGTCAAAGTGGTCAATTCCGCTTCGACGTTCACGATGTCTTCCTGGAACTTGAGGATCACGTTCAGCGTGTCCCGCACCAGTTCCGGATCGAGACGGTCGGTGTGCAGCAACAACAGGGTGCGCGCCCAGTCGATGGTTTCGGAGATCGCGGGCACTTTCTTCAGGTCGAGTCCGCGCAGTTCGTGAATGAAGTTGACCAGTTGTTTTCGCAGCTCCGGAAGAATTTCCGGAACGCGTGCGTGGATGATGCGCTGCTCCAGTTCGACGTCGGGAAACGGAATGTACAGGTGCAGGCACCGCCGCTTCAGCGCGTCGGATATTTCGCGCGTGTTGTTGCTGGTCAGAAACACCAACGGCGGTTCGGCCTTGGCTTTCACGGTGCCGATCTCCGGAATCGACACCTGGAAGTCGGAGAGAATCTCGAGCAGCAGGGATTCGAACTCGTGGTCCGACTTGTCCACTTCGTCGATCAGCAGCACGCAGCCGTGTTCTTCCTTGAGCGCCTTGAGCAGCGGGCGCGGCTCGATGAATTCCTCCGAGAAGAAGATGTCGCCGAATTCGTGCAGCCGGCTGACTGATTCCTTGAAGCCCTTGGCGCCCTGCAGCACTTCGTCGAGGGTTTCCTTCAGCACTTGCGTGTACAGCAACTGCTTGCCGTATTTCCATTCGTACAGCGCTTTCGCTTCGTCGAGCCCCTCGTAGCACTGCAGGCGGATCAGCGGCATGCCGAACATGGTGGCGGTGGTCTTCGCGAGCTCGGTCTTGCCGACCCCCGGCGGTCCTTCGATCAATACGGGCTTCTTCAGATGAAACGCGAGGTACACGGCGGTGGCGATCTGATTGCTGCAGATATAGCGGTGCTGCTCGAACGTCTTCCTGATCGATTCGACCGATGAGGCAATCTGTTCGATATCTGGCACGTGTCCCCCTGAGGATTCGGATTGGTCGGCCCGCGACGGGGCGCAAAGCCCGGTATTATCGTGGCCAAGTCCGCGTGATTGCAAAGCCCGGTGCGGCCGCCTGAGCAGCGCGTCGCGGACCCCGGTCAGTAACGCGGCGGTCGTGCCCGAGATCGGCAACCAGGCGTTATCCGTGATCGTGAGCAGCCCTCAAGGGTCTTCATTTCGTCGCTGCCGCGCGATGCACCCGGATCAACCCTTCCTGCGCAACGCTCGCCACCAGCGCGCCGTCGCGACTGTAGATGAGGCCGCGATTGAAGCCGCGCGCGCCGGATGCGCTGGGACTGTCCTGCGCGAACAGCAGCCATTCGTCGGCGCGGAACGGACGGTGGAACCACATCGCGTGATCGAGGCTCGCGCTCTGCACGTTCTGCTGCGTGTACGACACACCGTGCGGCATCAGCGAGGTATCGAGCAACGACCAGTCGGACAGGTAAGCGAGCACGCATTGATGCAATCGCAGGTCGTCCGGCAGTGCATCGCGTGCGCGCATCCAACCGTTCTGAAACGGCGCGCGCTTTTCCGGATTGAAGAA
>DATJGR010000158.1:0-5234 GCA_035494855.1 Pseudomonadales bacterium
TCGCGGCCACGTCGACTCGGCGCCTGCGGCAGGTACAATGCCGCGCCCATGGACATCATGCTGCTGATCAAGGCGCTCGTGCTCGGCGTGGTCGAAGGCCTCACCGAGTTTCTGCCCATCTCCTCGACCGGTCACCTGATCCTCGTCGGCGATCTGCTCGACTTCAACGATCAGAAAGGACAGGTTTTCGAAATCGTCATCCAGACGGGCGCCATGCTGGCGATCCTGTGGGAATACCGGGCGCGCTTCACCGGCGTGCTGCGCGGGCTCGGCTCCGATCCGAAGGCGCGCGCGTTCGTGGTCAATCTGGTCGTCGCGTTCCTTCCCGCTGCGTTGCTCGGGCTTGCTTTCAACAGCGCGATCAAGGCTGCGTTGTTCAAACCGGTTCCGGTCGCGATCGCGTTCATCGTCGGTGCGCTGATCATCCTCTGGGTGGAGCGGCGCAAGCACGTGGTGCGCGTGAAGTCGGTCGACGACATGACCTGGCGCGATGCATTGAAGATCGGCCTTGCCCAGTCCTTTGCGTTGATTCCCGGCACTTCGCGCTCCGGCGCCACGATCATCGGCGGGCTCCTGTTCGGTCTGTCGCGGCGCGCCGCAACCGAGTTCTCGTTCTTTCTCGCCGTGCCGACGCTGATCTGCGCCGGGGCGTACGATGCGTGGAAGCACAGAGCGCTGTTCGATGTACACGACCTCGGCGTTTTCGCAGTGGGAATGATTGCGGCGTTCGTGTCGGCATTCGCGTGCGTGCGCTGGTTGATGCGCTTCATCGCTACGCACGACTTCACCATCTTCGCGTGGTATCGGATCGCGTTCGGCGCAATCGTGTTGTGGACGGCGTCGAACGGAATGGTCAATTGGACACCGTGAGGTAGCGACCATGTCGGAATCGCATACCGTCCCGCACAGTTCGCACTGGGGTGCATTCGACGTGACGGTGCGCGACGGCGACATCGCCAGCGTGCAGCCGATGCACGATCCCGATCCGTCGCCGTTGCTCGGCAATCTGCCCGGCAGTCTGCGTCATCCGGTGCGGATCGCGCAGCCGGTTGCGCGGCGCGGCTGGCTCGAACGCGGACCCGGACCCACGCGCGACCGCGGCAGCGATTCGTTCGTCGCAATTTCCTGGGACGAAGCGCTCGATCGTGCCGCGGACGAACTGAAGCGCGTAGTCGCGCAGCACGGCAATCAGGCCATCTTCGGCGGTTCCTACGGTTGGGCGAGTGCCGGCATGTTCCATCAGAGCCAGAGCCAGCTGCACCGCTTTCTGAATCTCATCGGCGGGTTCACCGCGCATCGCAACAGTTACAGCATCGGCGCGTCGCTGGTGCTGCTGCCGCATCTCGTCGGCAGCTCGGCAGCGGTGTTCCGGCGCGCCACCGCGTGGGACGTCATCGCGCGTCACACCGACCTGATGCTCGCGTTTGGCGGGTTGCCGCTGAAGAATACGTTCGTCGCGCCAGGCGGCAACGCGCGACATCACCTGCGCCAGCATCTGCATGCAGCACACCGCCGCGGCATGCAGATCGCGCACTTTTCGCCGCTGCGCGACGACGTGGTGCCGGAGGCACAAGCGCGCTGGTATCCGCTCGCGCCGCTCAGCGATGTCGCCGTGATGCTCGGGCTCGCGCACACGCTCGTCAGCGAAGGTCTGCACGATGCCGCGTTCCTCGATCGGTATTGTCACGGTGGCGATCGTTTCATCGAGTACGTGCTCGGCCGCCCCGACGGCATCGTCAAATCCGCGGAGTGGGCTCAGCGCCATTCGGGCATCGCGGCCGACGAGTTGCGCGCGCTCGCGCGCGAGATGGCTGCGAAGCGCACGCTGATCACCGTCTCGTATTCGCTGCAGCGCGCGCAACACGGCGAGCAACCGGTTTGGGCGGCGCTGTCGCTGGCGGCATTGCTCGGCCAGATCGGCCTGCCGGGCGGCGGATTCGGCCACGGCTATGGATCGATGGGCGATGTCGGTAACGCAACGGCGAGCCTCAATCTGCCGTCGCTCCCGGAAGGGCGCAACGCGGTGCGTGACTTCATTCCGGTTGCGCGCATCGCCGATCTCCTGCTGCAGCCGGGGCAGTCGTTTGCGTACAACGGCGCCGACTACACGTATCCCGATATTCGTCTCGTGTATTGGGCGGGTGGCAACCCGTTCCATCACCATCAGGATCTGAATCGGCTGCGCCGCGCGCTCGCACGCCCCGATACTCTGATCGTCAACGAACCATACTGGACACCGATGGCGCGTCACGCCGACCTCGTGTTCCCGGCGACGACGTCGCTCGAGCGCAACGACATCGGTTCGGGCCGGGCCGACGCGCGCATCGTTGCGATGCATCGCGCTGTGGCGCCGGTGGGCGGCGCCCGCAGCGACCACGACATCTTCGCCGGCCTCGCCGAACGATTCGGCGCGCGTGACGCTTTCACAGAGGGGCGCGACGAACGCGGGTGGCTCGAGCACATGTACGGACGGATTCGGGAAGCGTTCGGCGAACTGAACGCCGCGACGCCGGGCTTCGACGAGTTCTGGAAGAATGGATCGCTCGCGGTGCCGGACACCGATGCCGATCGGGTGATGCTGGAGGCATTCCGCGTGGATCCCGCGGTGAATCCGCTGAAGACACCGAGCGGCCGGATTCAGCTCTATTCCGAGACCTTGGCCGGCTTTGGTTACGCGGATTGCCCCGGTCATGCGACGTGGCTCGAGAGTGAGGAGTGGCTCGGTGCCCCGCGCGCCGCAACGTTCCCGTTGGCGCTCGTCGCGAACAATCCGGCGTCGCGGCTGCACAGTCAGCTCGACGTCGGCGCCTATAGCCAGGCATCCAAAGTGGCCGGGCGCGAACCGGTGCGGATGCACCCCGACGACGCTGCAACACGCCGTATTGCGGCCGGCGACGTGGTCCGCTTGTTCAACGATCGCGGCAGCTGCCTTGCTGGAGCCGTGCTGACGACTGACGTGAGGCGCGGTGTGGTGCAGCTGTCGACCGGTGCCTGGTTCGACCCGGACGATTCACGCGCCGAGTTCGCGATGTGCGTACACGGCAATCCAAACACGCTGACGCGCGACATCGGAACGTCGCGGCTGTCGCAAGGCTGCTCCGGACAGCACGCGCTGGTAGAGGCCGAGCGCTTCACCGGCGTCGCGCCGCCGGTAAAAGCGTTCGTGCCACCGGTGATCGAAGAGCGCTCCAGAATCGATCGGTGAAGCTACTTCACGACCTTGCTCACCTCGCCCGACTTCGCGCTTTCAACACCTTGCGAGTCGATCGCCGAGACAGCGAAGTACCATGTGCCCGGCGTCAATGCGATCGTGCGTTGCAATGTGGAAGCGCCGCTTATCGAAACCGTCTGCGTATACGTCCTCGGTCCGTTGCCGTAGTAGACCTTGTAGCCGGCGAGGTTGGTCAGGGCGGAGCCATCGACGTTCTTCGTCGGCGCCTGCCACGACAAGACCGCTTCGCGCAGCGTAATCGTGGTCATCGCCACTGCGTTGCCGGCGGTGCCGGAGCACGTCAAGGTATACGTCGAATCCTGTGACAGTGGCCCAACGCTTTGCGAGCCCGCCGTTGCCTTCGTGCCGGTCCATGCCCCCGATGCACTGCAGCTCGTGACGCCGGCGCTGGTCCAACTCAGTGTGCTCGACCCGTTTCGCGCCACACCTTGCGGGTTCGCCGAAATACCCACTGTTGCGGTTCCGCCTGTGACCGTCACCGTCGCGGTCTTCGCGACCGTGGTGCCGTTGCCTGCGCAGCTGAGCGTGTAGCTCGCGTTCCCCGTCAATGGGCCGGTGCTCTGAGAACCGGAAGTGCCTTTTGACCCCGTCCAGGAACCGGACGCGGCGCAACTCGTCGCGTTGGACGTGCTCCACGTCAACTGCGACGCTGATCCGGACTGGACGCTCGCAGGCGACGCAGTGAGGGTCAGCACCGGTGCATTGGATGTCACCGTAACGGTGGCAGTGCGGCTGATCGAGCCGCTGGCGCCTGAACACCCGAGCGTGTAGCTGGTGTTTGCCGTCAGTGCGCTCGTGGTCAGCGTTCCTGATGTGCCCTTCGTGCCCGTCCAGCCGCCGGATGCGGTGCAACTCGTCGCGTTCGTGGTCGACCATGTGAGTTGCGAAGTTCCACCGGAAGCGATCGATGCGGGAGCCGCCGAGAACGTGAGTGTCGGAGCAGGTTGCGTCACCTTCACGGTCGTCGACGCAGTTTGCGAGCCGCCTCTACCGGTGCACGTGAGGCTATAGCTCGTGTCGGCAGTACGAGCGCCGGTACTCTGCGTTCCGCTCAATGCCTTGGTGCCGGTCCACCCGCCGGCGGCCGTGCAAGTGGTCGAGTTCGTCGAACTCCAATTCAGCTGAGCAGAAGCGCCGGAAGCGACGCTCGTCGGTGCAGCGGTCAGCGTAACTGACGGCCATGGAGTGACGGTGCCACCGACCCGCTTGACCACCGTGCCGCCGTCACCGGTGCATGCCAATCGAAAGGTTACGCGCGTACCCGCGGTGAACGGTCCGATGTTGGCCGTGCCTGATGTCGATTTCGTGCCGCTCCAGGCGTCCGACGCCACGCAGCTCTTGGCGTTCGTGGTCGACCATGTCAGCGGAAAGACGCCGTTTACGGGTTTGGCGATCGTGAAAGAGAGGGTCGGTTGAGACGCCGCGACTGCATTGTTCGACAGCGCCAGACTCAGCGCGCCGACGAGCGTGAAGACGTGGAAACGGCGCAAAAAGACAAGCAGTGCACGTGACGGAGTCATGCTGAATTTCACCGTGAAGAGCGCGGAACGGGCCCACCCTGCCTTTTGATGCTTCGTTTGCAAACCTTGTCTGGCCGCGGATGTGACCTGCGTCACAGAACGATTTGCACTGCCGGTTGAGATCGTCTACGTCCCGTTTATGTAGGAAATTTCCTACTCAAACCGCTTTCGCATCAGTCTGCGCGGCGAAAACGTGCGTAAGTTCACGCGCTCCGACCCCGATCCTGCGCTCCAACCCTTCGTCTTCCGGATGAAGTCGAAGTGACAACGATCGCATTGAGGGGCGTGAGTAACGTCCCTTGTCGAGTTCTGTTCGTTCGAAGCCGCTGGCCAGTTCGGAGACGGTTCACCTCGCATTGTTCCTTGGTGCGCAGAACGTAATGGTTTCAAGCAGAGGCTGAAGCGATTCGCGCGGCGCTTTCGAGCCGGAGGCGGCAAGGGGCGTCGAGCGAGAGATTCTCGTGCGCGGGTAGGCCCGGTAT
>DATJGR010000159.1:0-16761 GCA_035494855.1 Pseudomonadales bacterium
AGATCGGGCCGGCGTCTCAACCAGTGTCGCCGCAAACGCCTCCGCCGCCCCCTGAGAAACTCGTATCAGCAGCGCCGGAAACGAAGCGTCAAAGTTGCCTCTACGATCGCGGATCCCGAGTGGCGGCATCGACGAAACGAAATACCCCGCGGTGACCTCATTTGAAGCGACAACTTTCCGTACACCAATCGGGGTGAGGCGCGCGTCCAGATCCTTTTCCGAGGGATGCATTCGAACCACGAGACGGTCGCCGTCCATCGTCTGATCACCGCTCCACAAATACTGTTCAGGGGAAAGGAATGCCCTCTGCCGGTTCAGCAGGAACACCAGGTCGATTTCTTCGAGCGTCGGAAGCCGCCAGTTCGAGCGGTTGTCTCGTCGAAGCTCGTTCACCTTCACGATCAGGCTGTCGGCTTCTCCTCGCGCCACCAGGAAGAGCCGTGCGGACTCGTGATCGACGGCGCCGGACTCCACGCGCCGCCAGTCGGTCGGTACGAAGAAGATCGTGTCGCTGGAGCGATCGCATACGTACAGCGAGTCATCGACGTGCTGCTCCAGCACATACAGCGTGGGGTCCCACGCCGGTCCATCATCGAGGCTCGGCGATGCTGGCGCAGCGGCAGTGTTGAGGATCTCGGCCGTCTCGAGGCGCTTCGGAGGGGGGTGGGGCTCCGATAGAGGAAACAGGCCGGTAGCAGCGAAGTTCTGTTCCAGCACACCACGTAGAGCTGCTTCGCCATGCCTTTCGCGCATGACGTTCGTTCCACTGACGAACAGGCGCCGCATGAAGCCGGTCCAGCGCGCGCTCAGGCAACGGGGTTCGCCGCGTAGACATGCACGTACATATAGGTAAGCGAGGATGGCGGGGTCGGTGAACGCGAAGCGTCCTGAAGCATCTCGCTCGAGCAGGGATCGGGCACCAGGCTGCCAATGATTGAACGTCGACGTGTCGACGTCGACAAGCTTGGCCACGTCACCGGCATCGACGTGGCCGGTGCCCCCGGTGGACGATCGGAGATAGATCTCGACCGCCAACTTCTCCGCTATGGCGCGCAGCGTGTCAGGTGCAACCCGATCCCGCTCGCGTTCGAGCCAACTCTCCACCATGAATTCGTGGAGTTCGAACAGTTCGTTGATCTGCTTTCCGGCGGCAACCAGCTCAGGCACGAGCGCAAGCACCAGCGGACGCGTCGCGAGGTCGCCCATCGATGCAACGAGAGATTTCGCCTGGCGCCGGTGCTTCCCGCGGTACCAGGGAATGCAGCGCTGCAGGTACTCGTCGATCTGGCGTTCGGAGAACGGCGCCAAGTGGATCGTCTCGAACGCATACTTGCCGAAAATCGCATCGTGGTTCGAGACGAACTGCGGTGTGCAGGCGATGACCGTGCATTTGAAGTCGGCACACGCCGCCACGATTTCCTGCAGTCGCCGCTCGCGGTTCTGCATCGCGCGCCTGTCTTCATCGAAGGCGTCGAGGAACGCGACGGTTTCGCTCTTCGATTGCGTCTGTTGCAGTTGGCTCAACGCATCGGGTCGCTGGAGCGACGCCAGCACAATCGGTACCCGCTTACCGGCGCGCCGCTTCCGGTTACGGTCGAAGTAGTGCAGCAGAAACGATGTTTTGCCCATCCCCACATCGCCGAGCAGCAGGTAGCGCCTGCCCGCGCCACCCGGAAGGCCGAGCAGTTCATCCATGTGCGGCGTCAGAGGGAAGGTGGCCTGTCCTGGGGCGCACGTCAGCGAACAGTCGGGTTCGACATAGGTTTTAGTGACGCGTCGGATGGCGTCGGGGTCGAACGAAACAGGGTCGAGTTCGCGTTCGGGTTCGAGTTGGCGAGAAGTCATGCGCGAAACATGAACCCCTTTGCAGCGAAGATAAAGCTCGGCGGTGCGTTATCGCACAGGGAGCATGCGGCCGACCTCGAACGGCACCATCGCCCGTCGCGGCGCGGGAACGATCGCGGTGCCCCCCTACCGACGCCCCTCAACGCAGTCGGCGGAAGGGGCAAGCCGACGAATATACGGTAGAGAGCGTCCCTTCGCCATTCTGGAATGGCGTCCCGCCGCGGTCCAAACGACATCCACGCACGGACGCATGGGCATCAGCGCGCCCAGTTGCTAAGGTTCGGTCGCGGTTAATGTGACAGCTCGAGGGGAGAATGCAGATGGGTAGGCTCGACGGCAAAGTGGTCGTGATCACGGGCGGCGCACGCGGGCAGGGCGCCGAAGAAGGACGGCTATTCACGAGGGAGGGCGCCACGGTGATTCTCACCGACGTGCTCGACGAAGAGGGCAAGCGCACCGCGGCCGATCTCGAACGCGCGCAATACATGCACCTCGATGTCCGCTCCGAACAGGAGTGGGAGGCGACCGTCGGCGCGGTCGTCGCTCGCCACGGCCGCGTCGACGTGCTGATCAACAACGCGGGCATCGATCTCGCAAAGCGCTTCGAGCTGACCACGCTGGAAGACTGGAACCGCGTGGTTGCCATCAATCAGACCGGCGTGTTCCTCGGCATGCGCACCGTCGCGCGCGAGATGATCGCCGCAAAGACGGGCGGCTCCATCGTCAACATCTCGTCGGTGGCCGGCATGGAAGGCGTGAAAGGCCGCGGCGCTTATGGCAGCACCAAATGGGCAGTGCGGGGCATGACGAAGGTCGGCGCGAACGAATGGGGCGACCGCGGCATCCGCGTGAACTCGATTCACCCGGGCATCATCGAAACGCCGATGACGGCCGGACTTCGGGCGTTCACCGACGCTGACGTTCGGGCGCGAACGGAACGCACGATTCCGCTCGGCCGCGTGGGGCAAGCGATCGATATCGCCTACATGGCGTTGTTTCTCGCCAGCGACGAGTCCGCTTACTGCACCGGTCAGGAATTCGTGGTGGACGGCGGCGTGCATCACTGATTCAGGGCTCACCTGATGGACGTTCCGGCAGAGTCGCGCAACGCGGCGATCCTCGCGCGACGAAGAGTGGCCGAGCAGCCAGCAGCGGATGGAGCGCGGCTGGCCTGACAACCGAACCCGATACCATCGGTGCAATAGGCAGACCGCGCGCGATGTGCTGTGATGGCCATGGACGCGACCGAAACGAAAAACGGATAGCGAAGGAGGAATCGATGCAACACGACATCTCGCGCCGTCGTCTGATCAGGAACGCACTTCTCGCAAGCGCACTTGGCCCGGCGCTCGGACTGATTGCGAGACAATCCATGGCCGCTGACATGACGCCGCTCGATACGAACGACCCTTCCGCGAAGGCGTTGGGATTCGTCGCCGACGCGTCGAAGGTGGATGCCGCCGCCAATCCCACGTTCAAGCCGGGCCAGCGCTGCGCCACCTGCATGCAGTATCAGGGCAAGCCCACCGACGCGACGGCCGGTTGCACGATATTTCCCAAGCGCTCGGTTCCTGCGGAGGGCTGGTGTAAGGTCTGGACGCAACGTCCTGCTTGAGCGCGGACGGTGAACGGTTTGCGAGGCCGGGTTGCTTGAATGTCGGTCCGGACGCCCCATCTATATCGACAGGCGTTCTATTGGAGCCGACATGCTCGAACATCGAAAACACTGCCCTGGCTGCAACGCCATGCGCACGTTCCGAGGCGATTTCGGCAGCTTTGACGCAAACGACTATTCGGTGCTCGTGACTTGCGTCGACTGCGGCTACGCGTTGGCGGTGGCGGTGCCGCGACGTGAAATCGAACCTCAGGTGAGCATCTATCCGCGCGGGTGACGGCGCTACCGCGTCATATTGAACATCGTCCCATCGGCCGCGCGGCCGCCAGCGCTGTCGAGATCGATCAATATCGCAACCCCTTTCCGATCCGGATCGCCGCGCTGTTCGAACGAATGCATCCCCTCGAACACCCTGGTGCGTTCGCCGGCCGTTTCGGCGACGCGGGCGCGGCCGCGCATGCGCACGAACGTGCGCGACGACAACTGCGCGTAGAGGATCGCGACGTTCGGGTTTCGGGCGATTCCCTGAATCAGATCGCCTTGCGGATTGCGCACCCAGAGCGCGAGTTGGTCGTCGCCGCTGGCGTGGAGGCTGCCGTACGGTGAAACGTGCGGGTCGCCGTTGCGGTCGACATAGCCGACCACCATCGCAACGCCGTCGGTCAGTGCGTTGACGAATCGTTGCTTGAGATCGTCGCTCAGTTTGATCATGCGGTGGCTCCGGTCGGTGTGGTCTGGAAGAGCGCGGTCGCTAGTCCCGCCTCAACACGCCTGTCAGCGTCAGCACCACCACCGCCGATAGCGCAGTGCCCACCAGCACATAGATGCTATGCAGCAGCGACCACACCCAGCGCCACGGGCCGACCGGCGCGAAGCGGCAATAGGTGTCCTGGCCCAGATTGATGAGTGGCAGCGCAACGTCGAGCGCGTACTCGAACACGTTCAGTCCCGGGCATCCCTGGTCGGTGGCCACGCGGGCGAGATCGAACGGCAACACGTACTCCACCGGTTCGGGAGAAGTTTCGAACGGCAGGAACGGTTGCCCGAATCCCCACACCGCGATCGAGTACATCAGCGCGCCGAGCAGCACGAACACCACGAACGACAGCATCGCGCGGCCGCTCGAATAGCCGTGGTGGCTCACCAGCATGAGCAGGTTCGGCATGATCCGCGCCCACGGCCGATCGATGCGCGCGGCCAGCCGCATGCGGATCTTCTCCACCGCGATCGCATCCGCTTCCTGCGCCTGACCATGGCGACGCAACACGCGGCTCAGTTCTTCGTACGGCTGTGGCCTGAACGTGTCGGCGGTGGGCCGTCCGTTCGGAAACTGTCGACTCAGCCACGCCACGCGACTCGCGACGAGTCCACTCCCAACGGCGCTACCGAGGCGCTCGTACGTGGCGCCCTCGAGATCGAGGAAACCGTGCGCCGGCCAGCCGGTTTCGGGATTGTCGATGATGCCGTTGAGCTGGGCGCCGTTCAGCAGGAACCAGCCTTCGACCGGTTTCGCGCGCGCGGAGCGCGACGGCGGCGGGCCATCCGGATCGAGCGCGCCGATGTTCGTCATGACGATCGTGTTGGAAACGCGCAGCTGCTGCAGGTTCATCGCCACGGGTCCGCCGCGGCGGAGGAAGTTCATGTCGGGACCGGGCGCCAGCCGGGCGCTGGTCATGAAGAAGCTGCCGCCGATGGTGGCCGAGAGGAAGTTGAGCCGTCCCGCGGCCTCGAACGGCGCGTCGCCATCGCCACCGAGGAATACCGACTCGACCCGCAGATCTTCGCAGTGCAGTGCGCGGCCGGTCACGTTGGCGAGTTTGGCGCCGCTCAGAAACAGATCGCCGATGATGCGCGATGCTGCGAGCGACACTTCGCCGATCGCCTCGAACCGATGCCCGGCGACGCACGAGAGATCGACGTTGCCACCGACGTTCATCGAGCGCGCGTTGAGCGCGACATCGCCGCGGCCGTCGATGAGCGCGCCGTCGATGCACACGTCGCCATCCACGCGAACGCCGTCCAGGCGGACGATTCCGTTCATCGTGGAGCGCGCCTGCGCGGTGGAGCTGAACGCCAGTCGCCCGCCGATGCGCGCGTTGCTGAGGTGGACGGAGCAGGTGCCGACGTCAGCCAGCTCGCACTCGTAGTCGTCGATGCCGGTGAAGCGCGAGCCGCACAGATCGAGGTCGGCCTTCGTGGTGAGGCTCGCACCGATGAAAGCCGGCAGCGTGCAATCGACGAATCGCAGCGACAGATAATCGCCGCCGCTCAGATCGACGGGACCATCGAACCGACAGGACCAGAACAGCAGCGCCGCAATGCCGTCGCCGCGTTCGTGCCGCAGCGGACGCAAGCGGCCGACGATCTCTGCGCCGCGGATACGCAGCGCGCCACGCCGCGTCACGCGACGCTCGTCGCTGCCGGCGATCAATGATTCCAGAAACGCGGCATCGAGCCGTCGCTGCGCCGGCGGACGCGTCGAGAAGTCGGCAACCGTATCGGCTGCGATGCAGGCGAGCAGATGACGCTCGGCTTCGGAGGTCTGATTCGCGGGCCCGGAACTCGTCACCGTGGTCATTGCGGGTCAATGGAAATGCAGTGGATTCATGATGACACGAACGGCGGCGCCGGCACGAATGCGATCAGGTCCAGCGCACGACGATCGACCGCGTCAGTTCGGGCAACGGCAGCGACGCCGCTTCTGTTTCCACCGCGTCGCGCGCCGATCGGGAGAAGCGGCGCCAGGGTTCGATTGTGACTTCGTCGTGCGCGCGCCGCCACGTGCCGACGATCTCGCCGTCGACCAGAACGGCGCCGGGCCAGACGCGCGACGTCCACAACGCGTTGCGCTGTGCGGCGTCGGGTACCAGCAGTTCGCGGTCGCGTCCGTGCAGCAGGTAGTACGCATCGCCGCTCGGTAACAATCGTGCCGGCGCGACGGTGCCGGGTTTTTCGCGCAACCCGGCTTCGTCTTCAGCCAATGCGCACGCGTCACCGATGGGCGTTCGCACCGGAAGCAGCGAGTCGCGCAAGGCATCGAACGTGGCGGCGGCGCTGCGCGGCACGATGCCGGCCCACTTCGCGAACCCGCCGCTGCTGCCAGGCCCGAATACGTGCAGGTAACGCCGTGCGAGTTCGACGCGCGCGTCGGCCGGGTCGACTTCCGGGCGCGGTACGCTCCATACCACAGGCGAACGCGCGCCCTCCCAACGGATCGCGATCGTGCCGGTGGTCGTTCCGTATCGCAGCGCGTTCGGATTGATGCCGAGCGCGCGACCGGCAGCGTGATACGTCATGCGCGTATCACCGACGAGTGCCTGCAACTTTGCTGCGGCCTCTTCCGCGCGGCGACGGCCTGATGCGGCATCGGGCAATCGGCCGAGCGTGAACAGCGCGCGGTCGCGTTCGGGTACAACGTATGCGCTGTAGCGCGGCCCCCAGATCTGCGCGAACGACGGATGCTCCCAGGTCGCGGGTTGCGTGCCCGACACGCGCGCGTGAATCGACAGCAGCGCGGCGCGCGGCATGCTGTCCTGCAGCCCCGCCCAAGCCGCGCGTCGAAGTGATCGCGTGCCCGCCGGCAGTCGCGCGTCGAGCGCGCCCACTCGGCGACGGAACGCGAGAATCTGACTACGCGTGAGAGCGAGGCGCGACATCGTTGCATCGCATCCAATCCGGACGGGTCACAGCGTATCGCGCAGCGTGCTCAGCAGATATGCCGCGCCGAGCAGCGGCAGCGCCGCAATCGCCAGCGCCCAGGAGAAACCGCCGGGCACGTGCACCAGACCGGCCACGAGCAGCGGGCCGACGATCTGTCCGATGGCGAACGCCGCCGTCATCGCGCCGATCAGCGGGCGCGCATGCACGCCCGCGATCCGCCGCGCTTCCTGAATGCCCGTCATCGTGTTCACCATCACTGTGCCGCCGACGCACAGCGCCGCAATGACGATGCCGGCGAGACGCGGCAGCGCGATCGGAATCAGCACGCCGATCGCCATCACGAGGTTGCCGGCGATCCAGACGGAGCGGTTGCCGAAGCGGCGCGCCAGCGGCGCCGTGACGATCGTCGACGCGGCTGCAGCGATGCCGAAGCACGGCCAGACCCACGCGAACCAGCCGGGGTCGCTGATCACCTGCTTCGCCATCACCGGCAGGAACGTGGCCGGAATGATGTATCCGAGGCCGTAGGCGCCGTAGCAGAACACGAGACGGAAGTTCGCCATCGCGCTGTGCGATCCGTCGCCCGCCACGCGTTGTGCCGGGCTCGCGTCTTCGGTGCCGATCACGCGCCAGATTGCTACGGTGACGATCGCTGCCGTCGTGCCCAGTGTTCCCCACGCGGTGTCCGACGAGGCATCCATCTGGAGGAGCACCAGGCACGCAATACCTGCATACGCGATGCCCGCGCCAACGCCCGCGTAAACCGTTCCGCTCAGGTCTTCGCGCGCCGCGTGGGCAAGCTGCGCAAGTACCCACGCGGACACCACGATCATGACGAGCGCACTCGCGATGCCTGCAATGGCGCGGAGCATCAGCCATGCAGCGAAGTGATGGTCTGCGCCCATCGCGAGCGTGCTGGCGGCGATCAGGACGAGGCCGAGGCGAATCGCGGTGCGGGCGCGGATGGCCGGATGCATGGCGAACAGGCTGCCGACGAAGTAGCCGAGATAGTTCGAGGACGCGAGCCAGCCGCCCTCGGCAACGGAGAGGCCGTGGTCCGTCTGCATCATCGGAAGGATGGGCGTGAAGGCGAATCGGCCGATACCCATGGCGACGGCAAGTGCCGCGAGCCCGCTAACCGCTACGACGAGGGGCGAGCGAATACGGCTCGGCGTCATCCGGCTGTGGGCACGTTGCAGCGCCTACTGTTTCAGCTGCCCGCGGATCTCGCCGTCTTTGTGCGCGTTGGTGTGCACGTTGACGTAGAGTTTGCCCGCCTTGAGCGCCTCGACCTGCTCCGCCGTGAACTTCGCACCCACCGGGAGGGTCCACTCGTGGTCGCTCTTCTTGTTCAGCGGCAGCACGACGGGACCGTTGACGCCGGGCGCGCCATCGTGAATGTGTGCGGCGACCCCGTCGATGTTTTTCGTTTTGACGCTGCCGCTAACGGACCTGTCCGCTCGCAGTTGAAACTGCGCGGTGCCCGATGCCTTTGTTTCGACCGGTGGTACTTCCTGAACGCCGGTGAGCTCGGCTTTGATCGGTGCCGCGGATGCGGTGCCGCAGGCGAAGAACAGCAGAGAAGCGATGGCAATTGCTCGGGAGCATGACGGAGCGCGACGACCTGTATGCATGATTGACCTCGGTGATTGATCGGACTAACGCGGTAATGCGACATCCAAACACTCGGTCGTTCGAGATCGGCCGATACAGCGCCGTCGATCATATGCCAGGCAACGCGGGGCCGCACCAGTCGATCGGCGTTTACAAGCCGGGCCCCACTTCTGCTTTGCTGCCGTCGTCGAAGCGCGCGAACCGAAAGCGCGCGAGGTCGTGCCGGGCAGGCTTGCCGAGCACCATCTCCGCGACCACGCGCCCAGCGCCCGGACCGATGCCGAAACCGTGGCCGCTGAATCCCGTTGCGAGATACAACCCGGGAACTTTCGCGATCTCATCCATCACCGGGACGACGTCCGGCGTCACGTCGATCATGCCGGCCCAGGCCTCTTCGAACGGCACGTCGGCCAGCTTCGGCGCGCGTTCGATCAGGCCGGCGCGCATCTCGCGCAGCGCGTCGGGCGACGGTTCCGGATTCAACACCCGCACTTTCTCGAACGGCGTGACCTCGTCTGCATGCCAGTGACGGGTAGGGAACAACCGGGAGAGGAGGTCGCCGCCGAAACGCACGTCGAGAAAGCGGGTGCTCGAACGCAAGGCCGGAAGGAATTCCGAAAAATAGCGGAGCGTGTCGGCCCCCACGAAATGCTCGTTGGTGCTGCTGGCGGCCACGGTGTAGCCGCCGTCCTGCCGGCGCCTGACCGCCACCTCGCCGAGTATCGCGCCGCCGTCGTAGAAGTTCGGCGCCGGCGCCGTGCGCGCCACGGTCGCCCGCGCGCTCAGTTGCGGTAGCGCGACGTCGAGATTGCCGAGGAATCGGGTGGACCATGCGCCGGCCGCGCAAACGACCGCGTTCGCCCGCACGCGACCGTGCTCGGTGACGACGCCGGCAACGCGGCCGGCCGTGACGTCGAGTGCGCGCACCGCGCAGTTCTCGCGCAGCGCAACGCCGCGCGCCTGCAATGCGCGCGCGACTGCCGGTACCGCCTTGAACGGCTCGGCGCGGCTGTCGCTGGCGGTGTACATGCCACCGGCCCATTGCCCTGGTTTGTCTTTCACCAGCGCGTCCACTTCGGCGCCGGTGAGCATCCGTGTATCGAGCTGATGTCGCTCGGCGATGCGCAACCATCGCTCGAGGCGGGCGAGCTCGCGTTCGGTTCGAGCCGTATAGAGGATGCCGCAGCGCGTGAAGCCGATGTCTGCACCGACCTCGCGCGAGATCGATTCCCAGAGATTCACGCTGTCCATGGCGATGGGTACTTCTGCGGCATCGCGGCCTTGTTGGCGAATCCAACCCCAGTTGCGGCTGGACTGTTCGCCGGCCACGCGGCCTTTGTCGCAAACCAGCACCGACGAACCAGCCTGGCGGAGGAACCACGCGGTCGAGATGCCGATGACGCCGGCGCCGACCACCACGACGTCGACGGCAGACGGCAGCGGATCCTGAAACGTGATCGGTGCGCGATCGGAGAAGTCGGTCATGCCGCGCCTGCCGCATTGGTGACGTGCGATGGCAAGGGTAGCGCCTGGCGCCGGTCCGCGGCATCCGCAAGTAATCGGGCTCGATCGTCGCGCCGCGTTAGCGCCGACCAGATCGGGAAGCTGACCGAAAAGATCAGGCGAGTATCTCGTCCAGCCGCTCGTTCACGGTCCGTTCTACGCGCGACTTGAGCGGTGTCAGAGCCAGGCCAAGCGTGATCTCGATTGCGATGCGTTCGTCGTCGAGCTTGATGAAGCCACTGGCACCGGAGCGCGAGAAGTGCGCGGTGTCGCCGTCCCAGCGACATCGCGCGTGCAGTTTCTCCTGAATCTCGTCCGCGAGGCTTTCGATCTGCGCTCGAAGGTCGACGCGCGGAAGGCGATGATTGCGTGTAACCCTGATAACCGCCATTGAGGGTGCCTCGCGTGATGCCGTTTTACTTCGGATTGATCGCGAAGCCGATCTTCAGCGTGACCTGCCAATGATCGATGCGGCCTTCGACGAGATGGCCGCGGATGCTGCCGACTTCGAACCAACGCAGGTTCTGCACGGTTTCACCGGTGCGCGTGAGCGCCGATTCCACCGCGGCCTCGATCGACTTGGGCGACGATCCGGTGATTTCGATGGTCTTGTACGTGTGATCGGACATGGCTGAACCGCTCCTCGCTCACTGCAACTCGACGGCGGGGCTGGCACGACCCCAGGCTTTTCGCAGCCATGCATCGCGTTGCCGCAGTTCCTGGTACAACGCGCTACGTTGCGATCTGGCGCTCGTGTCTTCGGCTTCGGCTACGTCCGCGCCGATCTGTTCAAACTCGTGCGGGTTCTCTTCGATCTGAAGGGGGGACATTGTCGATTCTCCTGTGTTGATGCATCGATCGATGCACGAGGTGAGAATCTCAGCCCGATCGTGGACACAGAAGTGGGTTGCGCCGCGACGCGAAGTAGGAAGTGTCCTATCTCGCGCGCCTCAATGAAAGTGTTGGCGAATGAGTTCTAAGGTTTGTCGTCGCGCGAATCGGAGCGGCGCAAATTTCCCGTGTCGTGACGGGGTGCACGCTTGGGAGAGCTGCGGGGGGAGAACTCGGAATTGGCGGTGGAGTGGAACTGCCGACGCGTCCTGGCCAGCGCCGCGACGAACTCCATGAAATCGTCGCCGGCCGATATGCTGTCTTTCTTGTTCATCTGCACCTCCGGTTGCACGGAGGGAAATGTAGCACGGTCTAGTGATTTGAACAGCCGCGGTGTGGATAGCGGAAGCGGCAAGCGGCAGCTCCTGTGAAGCTGCCGCCGCCCCAGTGGCTCTTTACGGAGCCGGTTTCATTTCCAGTTCGTTCTTGACTGAGCGTACGCCAGCCACACTGCGCGCGACTTCCGTCGCGGTGCTCTTCTCCGCTGCCGAATCGACGAAGCCCGACAGCTGAACGACACCCTCGGCCGTTGCGACGTTGATCTGCCGCGCTTTGGTAACCGGGTTCGCGAAGAGCGCCGACTTAACCTTCGCCGTCAGCATCGAGTCGTCGGTCGCCGTGCCGGCGGACCGGTCGTTGCGTACCTGCAGGTTGTCGCGAACGGACTTCACGCCGGCCACTTTCTTGGCGTCGGCGACAGCAGCGGTGCGTTCGCTTTCGGATTCGACGTAGCCGCTGAGCTGCACGACGCCGCGGAACGTCTCGACGTCAATGTGGTGCGCCTCGGCTTTGGAGTCGGCAATCAGCGCCGCTTTCACCTTCGCCGTGACCGTCGAATCATCGACGTATTCGCCCGGGGCCTGTTGTGTTTTGGTAGAAGCGCATCCGGCCAACACCAGCAGCGCAGCAACTCCGATACTCTTGAACTCTCGATTTCGCACGATCAACTCTCCAGTGAAGTAACTCCGATTCAGCGTATTGATCGAGCGCGGCGGACGTCAGGTCGAGAAGGCGGTTTGCGTTATCGGTGCCTTCCTACACGTTCGCGCTTACAACCGGCGAAAAGACCCGGCCCGGTCCGACGCCTACACTCGGGTCCGGAACAGGGTGTGGGGGCGGCTGTGAGAAGCGCACCGGAAGACATCGAGCTGGAATTGCGTCGGCTCGAGGAAACGCATGAAGAGTCGGAGCGTCGGCTGAAACAGCTGACGGAGTCGCGGTTGCCGACGGAAAGGGAGATCGAAGCGGCGCTGACGTTGTCGAAGTCGTTACCGATGCTCGATATCGAAATCCGCCGCTTGAGGCTCGAACTCGAGAAGGCGCGCGCAGCGTCAGAGAGCGGGTCGGACACGACCTAGCTGTCTCGCGACGGAACTCCTGAGGAAGAAACTGGACCCGGCGTAGGAGAAGGCCCACGCCGCTCGGTTCGCGTGTCTGGCTGCTATGGCGCACCGATCAGGTCAGGGTGAGGGGTGTTCAATACGAACCTGAAACCCAGCAAGGAAGCCCTTATGAACGTTGCGGCAAAGAAAGCAGGTAAGAAAGCTACGAAGACACAGGACGCGACGGCTATGTTGCGTGCCGATCACAAACTGGTCAGCGGGTTGTTCGCGCAATACGAGAAGACCCAGTCGAGCTCCAAGAAGAAACAACTCGTTGGACAGATCTGCACCGAACTCTCGGTCCATGCCCAGGTGGAGGAAGAGATCTTCTATCCCGCGGTGAAGGAAGCGCTGCACGACCACGAGTTGGTACCGGAGGCGACCGTCGAACATGCATCCCTGAAGTCGCTGATCTCTGAAGTCGAAGGCGTTGAGCCGGATGGCGAGATGTTCGACGCGAAGATCAAGGTGCTCAGCGAGTACGTGAAGCATCACGTCAAAGAAGAACAGACCGAAATGTTCCCGAAGGCGAAAGCGACGGACCTCGATATGAGGGAGCTCGGCGCCAGGATCGCCGCACGCAAAGAAGTGCTGCTCGAAGAGCGGGAGCGCAGCGAGGCGCGTTGATCAGAGCGGTTGCCGGCGCCCGAATGCCGGCGCCCGAAATTCATCGCAAAGGGAATGCACATGAAAATTGAAAAGCAGCGCAACGTCGAACTGACCCAACTCGGCGAGCTGATCGAAAACATGTCGGTGGCGATGCTCACGAATATCCACAAAGACGGAGCACTCGTCAGCCGACCGATGTCGCCTCTCGAGATGGATGCCGACGGCGTGTTGTGGTTCTTCGTCGACGCGACAACCACCAGCGAGAAACACCTGACCGCGGTCAACCTGGGTTTCTCCGACGAAGGCGCAGGAACGTATGTGTCCATCTCCGGTCGCGGCGAGATCGATCTCGATCGCGCACGCATGAATCGTCTGTGGACGCCAAACGCCAAACCCTGGTTCCCGGACGGCCCGTCATCGCCGGACCTCGCATTGCTGAAAGTCGTACCGAACGCGGCCGAGTATTGGGACGCGCCGCATAGCCGCATGGTGCGGATGTTCGTCATGGCCGCGGCAGTCGTTACGGGTCAACCCGTCGTCACCGGTGACCACGACACGCTGACCGATCTGTCGAAGGACACGTCGCACGACCCGTCGTCCAGCCATCTCGACGACCCGTCGAAGCCCGCCTGGGACGAGTCGTCGAAGTTGTCCTCCACTGTCGAGACGGACTGACGTGAAGGCCATTCAGGCCACCGACCCCTGACCGGAAGGCAGGCCCGCGCGGAATCTCTACGGTGTGCGCGGGATTGAGCGCTGCGCAGCACGTGGTCGAGCCAGCCGTCGACTGATCCGCCCCTGAACCCCACGCTCTCGAGGTGCGTAGTGTCCGAATCGAGAGTTGCCGTTTTCGGCGCCATCGCCGCGAACGCTGCCATCGCGCTGACGAAGTTCGTGGCCGCCGGCGTCACCGGAAGCTCAGTGATGCTTTCGGAGGGTATTCACTCGATCGTCGATACCGGCAACGGCGCAATGCTGCTCGTCGGCATGAAGCTGAGCCAACGCCGGCCGACCCCTGCGCACCCGTTCGGGCACGGCAAGGAACTCTATTTCTGGAGTCTGATGGTCGCCGTCCTCATCTTCGGCCTTGGCGGTGGCATATCGGCATACGGTGGCGTGGTGCACATCCTGCACCCGGCGCCGCTGCACGACCCGACCTGGAACTACGGGGTGTTGTGTGCAGCGGGACTATTCGAAGGCGCGAGCTTCGTGATCGCACTACGCCAGTTCTGGAGGACCAAAGGGTCCGCGCCGTTCTGGCAGACGCTGTGGCGCAGCAAGGATCCGATCACCATCACGGTTCTCGCCGAAGACGCTGCAGCGCTCGCTGGACTGGCCGTAGCCGCGCTAGGCGTTTATCTCAGCCATCGATTGCAGATGCCGACGATTGATGGCGCGGCGTCGGTGGTCGTCGGCGTTCTCCTCGGCTGTGTCGCGCTTCTGCTGATCCGGCAGTCGCGTGGGCTGTTGATCGGTGAAGGTGTGCAGCCGGCAACCGCATCGGCGATCCGTGCGCTTGCGCTGCAGGATCCGCGCGTACGGGCAGCGGGGCCGCCGCTTTCGATGTATCTCGGGCCCGAAGAAATCCTGCTCACGCTCGACGTCGAATTTCAGCGGGACTCCTCGGCGGACGAAATCGTCCGCGCCATCGCGAAAATCGAAACGGAGATTCGAGTGCGCTATCCGAAGATCACCCGCATCTACATTGAAGCGCGCGCGATCAGCAGTGCCGGGCGAAAAGAGATCCACGTGGCCACGCCCGAAAATGCCGGCACGTCTGCGTAGACGAACTCGATGCGGCAGGGTGCCTTCCACGATCCGCAGACTCCATCGGTCAGCAGATACTGTATTTGCATACAGCAATTCGGCATGATCGCGCGATGAGCACGCGCTCCACAGCTGAGGCTTCGCCGTTTGGTCATGGGCTGAACCCCGCGCAACTGCGTGCGGCCACGTTCTGCCAGCAGAGCCACGACGACACCGTGGCAACGCGAGGCGCGCCTGCCGGTCCGTTGCTGATCGTCGCGGGTGCTGGCACCGGCAAAACCAACACGCTGGCCCACCGCGTCGCATTCCTGCTGCTGCAACGGGTTGCGCCGGAGCGCATCGCGCTGCTGACGTTCACGCGCCGTGCCGCACGCGAGATGCTGCAACGTGCGGAACGGATTGCGCACGCGGCGCTGCGCGAGTCGCCGCGGTCGGCGTTCCATCCGAACGCCACGCGCATGATGTGGTCGGGCACGTTCCATTCGATCGGCAATCGACTGTTGCGCGAATATGCGCACGTGCTCGGATTGGACGCCTCGTTCTCGGTGATCGATCGCGGCGACTCCGCGGACCTGATCGACCTGAAGCGACAGGAGCTCGGTTTCGCCAAGAAAACAAAGCGTTTTCCGAAGAAAGACACGTGCATCGCCATCTACTCGCACCGGGTCAATACGCGCTGCACCCTCGCGCAGTCGTTGGAAGAAAACTATCCGTGGTGCGCGGCGTGGGGCGACGAACTGACGCAATTGTTCCGCGCCTATGTGCAAGCCAAACAGGCACAACAGCTGCTCGACTACGACGACCTGCTGCTGTACTGGCATCTGCTTACGCAGGAGTCGTCGGTGGCGGCGCATCTGGGCGCGCGCTTCGAACACGTGCTGGTGGACGAATACCAGGATACGAACACGCTGCAGGCGGAGATTCTTCTGGCGATGAAACCGGACGGCACCGGACTGTGTGTGGTGGGTGACGACGCGCAGGCGATCTATTCGTTCCGCGCTGCCGCGGTGGAGAACATTCTCGAGTTTCCAACGCGGTTCTCTCCGCCTGCACAGATCATCACGCTCGAGCGCAACTACCGTTCGTTGCAGCCGATCCTCGACGCGGCCAACGTGCTGATGAGCGAAGGCACGCGCCAGTACCAGAAGCGACTGCATTCGGAACAACCGTCGGCGCAGAAGCCGTGGTATGTCACTGTCGAAGACGATCGCAACCAGAGCCTGTATGTGGTCGAGCAGGTGCTGGAGAAAAGAGAGCAGGGCACGCCTTTGAAGCAACAGGCGGTGCTGATGCGCAGTGCGCACCACAGCGACGTGCTGGAAGTGGAACTGGTCCGCCGCAACATTCCTTATGTGAAATACGGCGGCCTCAAGTTCCTGGAGGCCGCGCACGTCAAAGACGTGCTCGCGCTGCTGCGCTGGATCGACAACCCGCGCAACCGGCTCGCCGGCTTCCGAACGCTGCAGTTGTTACCGGGGATCGGTCCCGCGATCGCAGATCGCTGCTTGAACGCGCTGGAGAATGCAGGCTTCGCATTGCAGTCCCTCGCGAGCTTTCGCGTACCGGCGGCGAGTGAGCACGATTGGCAGGCGCTGGTTCAGCTGCTGAACGAGCTGCACAGCGCGCAGGAATGGGTGGGGCAGATGACGCGCGTTCGGCAGTGGTACGAGCCGCACCTGCACCGGCTGTACGAGGCCGCTCACGTTCGGCAGGGCGACCTGGAGCAACTCGAGTTGATCGCCATGCAGTCCGCCTCACGCGAACGCTTCGTCACCGAACTGACGCTGGATCCTCCGCAGGCCAGCGGCGACGAGTCCGGGCCGCCGTTGCAGGACGAGGACTATCTGATTCTCTCGACAGTGCATTCAGCGAAGG